>JASJJZ010000056.1:0-8085 GCA_037622205.1 Actinomycetes bacterium | reverse complement strand
ACTACTACTAAGCAGTCGAAACAAACTCCCATGCCGCAAAAGACGCCTCTTGGCTCTCCTTCGGTAGTTGTTCGCATTGCGAAAATTTCTTCGGAGAGCAGAACTGTGGCAACACTTTCGCCGAGATAAGCAGTAACCCGCTTATCATTTAAGTCGATTGTTACAGCTGCACCACGTTCGATATTTCCATCGAGTGAAATTCGCCCTGAAGTATTTTCTTTCACACCGCTAGTGTGCCAATTTAAGATAGAATTTTCAATATGACATCAGCGCTTTTTACACCTATTAAAATTCGTTCCACGGAATTTGGCAACCGAGTTTGGGTTAGTCCGATGTGCCAGTATTCCGCAATCGATGGTGTTGTAGGTGAATGGCACAAAGTTCACCTTGGTGCATTTGCTACTGGTGGTGTTGGATTGGTTATGGTTGAAGCAACAGGCGTAGAGCCTGGCGCCCGGATTTCAATCGGTTGCACCGGAATCTGGAACGACAAGCAAGCTGAAGCCTTTAAGCCAATTGTAAATTTTGTGCATTCGCAAGGTGTAAAAATTGGGATGCAATTAGCACACGCTGGTCGTAAAGGTTCGACGATGGTGCCTTGGGATGATCATGAAATAGCTAGCGCCGATGAAGGTGGTTGGCAGACTGTAAGCGCTAGCCCAATAAGCTTTAAAGATTTTCCACTCCCGAAAGAGTTAACAATTTCTGAAATAAACGAGCTAACAAGTAAATTTGTTGAAGCAAGTCTTCGTTCGGTCGAAGTTGGTTTCGATCTTATTGAGATTCATGCAGCGCATGGTTATTTATTTCATCAATTCATGTCGCCAATTACTAATAAACGTAGCGATCAATATGGCGGAAGCTTCGAAAATAGAATTAGATTTCTGGTTGAAACAGCTAAAGCCATTAGAGAGCATATCGGCGATGAAATGCCGCTATTTACTCGCATCTCAGCAACTGATTGGGTTGAAGGCGGTTGGAATATAGAAGAATCCATAGCACTCTGCCGAATTCTTAAAGATGTTGGCGTTGATTTGATTGACGTCTCATCCGGCGGCACAGTTCACGATGCAAAAATTACAACAGGTCCAGGCTATCAAGTCCCATTCGCAGCACGAATAAAAGCGGAAGCAAATATTTTAACTGCTGCTGTTGGTCTTATCACTGAGGCAGTTCAAGCTGAAGAAATTATCGAAAGTAAAAGCAGTGATGCTGTGATGATTGGAAGGCAGATGCTTCGCAATCCACGTTGGGCGATTAGCGCTGCTGAAGAACTTGGCGAAAAAATTCCTTGGTCGCTTCAACTTGAAAGATCTAGGCGCATAGGTGCGAGAAAATCACCTCAGTAATACTGTTTAGAAACGCATTGGTGAAAATGGTTTTAGATCAATTTTCGAAGTTGAGTTAAGAACTAAGTCAGATAGAACTTCACCTAGAAGTGGCGAAGCGGTAAATCCCATATATGGATACATGCCTATATAGGCACCTGGAGCATTTGGCAGTTCTCCGATAATTGGATTGTGATCAGGTGTTCCATTTCCAACTCCGATCCAAGTTCGAATTACTTTTACCTTGGATATTGAAGGACAGACCTTCAGCGCGACACGTAGATTCGATTGTAATGAATCAAGATTTAGAACTGCTTCTCCAGAATTATCGTATCTAGCTGGCCAGCCACCACCGATCAAAAGCGAGCCCGAATTCGCCTGTTTGAAAGTCAATTTCTCAGTCGTGAAATAAATTAAATGATTAACAAATTTCTCAACCTGCTCGGTAACCGAAACCTGAACTGGAACATCTGAAATTGGCAGATCCAAGCCCAATGACTTTGCGAGTTTGGGTAAACCACCATTCGCAGTTAAAACTATCTTTACTGCATAAAAATCACCGGTATTGGTCTGCAATTTAAATTTACCGTTCTCTTTAGAAATGTCCAACACTTCTACCCCGGTTGCAATGGTCGCACCGGCATCCTTTGCTCTTGCTGCGAAAGCTGGGGCGGTAACTAATGGGTTCGCCTTTCCTTCAATTGGGCAATATGCCGCACCCAACATTTTCTGAGAAATGTAAGGCGCCATTTCCTGAAGTTCGCCCCGATCAATAAGCTTTGAAGCAATTCCAATTTCATTCTCAAGTTTAACTTTCTGTTCTAGCGCCAACATATCCGAAGCAGATTCTGCGACCATCAATCCACCTTTACCGGCAACCTCCAAATCAGTATTAAGTTTTTCAGAAAGTGTTTTCCAAATCTGAAGTGAAGAAGCTAAGAATGATAATCCTGGAAGAAAATCTCTAGCCCATTTCATTCCTAGTTCATGAAAAGGCTCAAATTGAATTTGTCCGTGCAAGCTTCCAGCATTTCTACCTGAGGCTTGAGTATTTAAATCAAACTTCTCTAAAAGTGCGACATTCGCACCATTGATTGCAAGGTTGTAGGCAGTGGCACAACCTGCGGATCCCCCACCAATAACAATTACATCGAAATTTTTCTCGGTAAGTGATTGATGTGAATTGGTAAACACATTAATATACTAACTTACGAGCAGATAATTGAGTAGTTGAATGGGGAGAGATGTCTAAGGAATTCCGCGGTAGCTACGGTGTTTTGGTAACACCATTTACAGAGGGTGGAAAATCAGTAGATACTGCAGCACTCAAGAATCTTCTCGATTGGCAGATCAAAAGTAAATCCCCTGGAGTTATTGTTTTAGGAACTACCGGAGAATTTTTAACCATTAGCGATGATGAACGTCGAACAATCGTTGAAACAACAGTGAAGCATATTGATGGCCGGATAGATGTATTGGTGGGTGCTACCAACGCCTATACCCCGAATGCGGTTCGGTACAGCAAAGAGGCTCAAGAATTGGGAGCCGATGGCTTAATGATTCTTCCGCCTTACTATTACAAACCAACCCATGAAGAGATCTACAACTATTACAAAGCTATTTGTGCCGCCATTTCTATTCCAATAATGATTTACAACAATCCATTCACTTCGAATGTAGATATTCCAGCAGCTTTAGTGGCGAAAATAGCGAAGTCATTCGAGCAAGTTAGATACATCAAAGAAGCCAGCCAAGATATCGCCCGGGTGCGAGATGTTATTGAAGAATCTGATGGACTGGTCAACGTTTTTGCCGGCGAGCGAGTAGTTGAGTCATACCAGTTAGGTGCCATCGGATACGTAAATCCGTACGCAAATTACATTCCTGAAGCGTCAACGATCATCTGTGAATACTTGGCAGCTGGTCGCATTGCAGATGCACAGAAGATAAATAGATTCATTGCAAAGATTGATCATGTTATCGCCGAAGGCCACCCCTTGTATGGTCACCAGTGTTATTCAAAGGCGCTTGCTGCTGTTCGTGGTTATCCAGTGGGCGATGTAAGGCCACCGCTTACAACCTTTGCTGAACTTGGCAAAGAAGGAGTAGATCGCGTGGCAAATATTTCTAAATTGATGGATGAACTAAATAACTTATTAGTTCAACTGGCTAAATAGCGTTTAGATTAATCAAAGATTGGCTTAACTGTTCTGGTTCTTTTTATTTCAAAGAATCCAGGATAACTAGCAACCCCAACTACACCATCAAATAACTTTCCAGCATCTTCACCCTTAGGCGCTGGTGAGATTACTGGGCCGAAGAATGCGACTTCACCAACGCTGATAATTGGAGTTCCTACATCCTCGCCTACCTTACTGACGCCGCGATTATGGCTCTCAATAATCTTTTCATCTAGGGATCCATCTTGGGCAAACTTCATTAGATCCTCTGAAAAGCTAAAACTAGCTAGAACTTTTGCCGTCATCTCATCTGAGATTTTAGATTTATTTAAGTGAATTTCTTGGCCAAAAGCTGTATACAAATCACCTTTAATTTTCTCTCCATACAAAGATTCTGCGGCCATAATGACACGGAGTGGACCCAGAGCTTTCTTTGCATAGTCCATATACTCGGTGCTAATTGATTCGCGACCTTTATTTAAATAGTAAAGGCTCATTGGATTCCAAGTAATTGAAATATCCCGAACTTTTTCAACCTCTAATAGCCATCTAGATGTCATCCAAGCCCATGGACAGAGGGTATCGAACCATATTTCTACTTTCTGGGTTGCCATCTTGGCTTACAGCTTATTCTCAATAAGTTGGCCGCTTTGCATGACTAAATCTAGCTCTCTTAAATTCTGCGGATCATCTAATGGATTTCCACGCATTGCAATGAAATCACCATAGAAGCCCTTATTTATCTGACCCAATTTATCTTCTTGATTGAGCAAACTTGCTGCAGTTGAAGTGATTGACTGCAGAGATTTCAGAGTGCTTAGACCAGCACCATGCATTAAAAATAGCTCGTGTAGCGCCGCGCTCGTTCCGTCAACCAAATCTCCTGGTGGATAATCAGTTCCATTTGTCATCTTTATACCAGCGCCGATTGCAAGTTTCACGCTCGCTAAGTGTCGGTCAGCGACCGCCAAACAATTTTGAATTGAAGCTTCTTCAAATCCTTTTTCACGCATCCAACTCTCAGATCTTGTGACACATAGCGTTGGTGAATAGAAAACATCCTTCGCTGCCATTGCATCTACCGTGGTTTGATCCATTAGGTAGCCATGTTCAAAGGAACGAACTCCAAGTCGAAGTGCTTGCTGAATCGCAGCTGATTCACCGGCATGAGCAACAACATAAGTATTTCGCTCTTCTGCCGCTTTTACGACGCCTCTAATCTCATCATCCGTCATCTCTGGATCTTCTGGCCGCTCCCCGGCTCGCGCCAAGCCACCGGTTATAAATATCTTTAAATGATCTGCGCCATCATCTAATTCACCAATTGCCGCTCTATAAAAACCATCAAAATCCTCTGCGTAGCTGCACCCAGCGCCTGCGCCATGACCTTCTGGGGTTGAGAGCGCACGTCCGGCACCAAATATTCTTGGGCCTTGAAACCATCCCGCTTTGGCTGCTCTACGAAGCGCTAGGTCAACTTGATTCTGTTCGTGAACTGAACGCAAAGTTGTAATGCCTGAATGGAGCGCATCATGTGCCCGCTCTGCCGCACGAAAAGCAGTTATTGCAGGATCCTCATTTGGATCTGTTAGTGAGAATGGAAAAACTACTGACAAATGAGTGTGACATGAAATTAAACCTGGGAATAAATATCTTCCATCTAAATCAATTGTTTCTTCATTATTTCCACGATTCAAAGTTGCTGATTTACCTAATTCGGTAATTTCACCACTTTTAGAAACTCGCACCGCATCTTCGCTTCTGATCTCGCCAGCCAAAACATCAACTATTTTTGCATTGGTAATTAACAATTTAATCTCCCCGATTCTTAATTTAAAGTGATTGTTACTGGTTGGCTGCCGGCGGTTTGAAGAACACATGCGACATCTCGGCCATCGGCCAATCTACGAAGTTCTGGTTCTTCACTTCTGCATTCCTCCTTTGCCAATGGGCATCTTGGGTGGAAACGGCAACCACTTGGCGGGTTCATAGGGTTTGGAACATCACCCGGTAAATCTTGGGGCATAAACGAAGTTCCATCTGCATGTGGAATCGCAGAAATCAACGCCCGGGTATATGGATGGGAAGGGTTATTCCAAATTTGATCAACGGTGCCAACTTCAACAATTTTTCCTAAATACATGACGGCTACTCGATCGGAGATTCTTCGGACTATAGATAAGTCGTGAGAGATAAAGACCATTCCCATATCGAACTCATCAACGAGATTCACCAATAAATTAGCTACTTGTGCTTGTGAAGAAGTATCCAGAGCTGAGATTGGCTCATCGGCAATAATTACCGTTGGTGATGCAGCAAGTGCTCTGGCAATCGAGATACGCTGGCGTTGACCACCGGAAAATTGGTGCGGAAATCTACCAACTGCATTTCTAGGAAGTCCGACCTTCTCGAGTAAATCTTCGGCCTTTAGTAGAGCTAATTTTTTAGACGCTCCGGCAACAATAAGACCATCTGCGATTTGAATTCCAATTTTGCGTCGTGGGTTAAGAGACCCATAGGGGTCTTGGAATACCATTTGCAAGTTACGCAGATGGCTTGGTCGCTTTCCTCTAGTTAGTTTCTTGACTTTTTTGCCATCAAATACCACTTCACCGGTAACCGGACTTAAAATTCCGACAATTGCTTTTCCTAAAGTTGATTTACCGCAGCCAGAGTCACCAACTAAGCCAAGGATTTCACCAGAATTTAGGGTTAAATCGACTCCAGCAACCGCTCTGACCTTAAGTCCGTGACGGTTGTACTCCACGACAACGTCATGAATGCTTAAGATTTCCCTCATGATTTAATTCCAGAATTAGAAAGTTCACTAAATGGATTTACTGGGCAGAAAATTCGGTGAGTTGGGGTCAAATTTAAGATTTCTGGAGTTATTTTCTTGCAACTTTCTTCGGCATATTTGCAACGAGTATGGAAGGCACATCCAGGTGGAAAGTTTCCAAGCTCGGGTGGCATGCCATCGATGGAGAGTAACTTCTTTGAATTGCCTTCAGAATTCCCAGGTAGTGCAGCAATCAGACCCTTCGTATATGGATGGCGCGGATTGCGCAGTAGATCTGATGTTAAGCCAGATTCAACTTCAGAACCAGCATACATAATCATTATTCGATCGGTCAGAGAGGAGAGAACTCCTAGATCATGTGTGATTACCATGACTGAAAGATTGCGATCTTTTCGAAGTTGGTGAAGCAATTTCAAAATTCCCGCCTGAACCGTTACATCTAGTGCGGTTGTTGGCTCATCTGCAATAAGTAATTTTGGTTCACAAGCTAGGGCCATTGCAATTGCAATTCGTTGGCGCATGCCGCCTGAAAATTGGCTTGGATGCGCACGAAGCGCAGCAGCTGGTTCTGGGATTTTAACCGTCGCAAGAAGCTCCAGTGCGCTATTTCTTGCAGCGGATTTACTTACCTTCCGATGATGACGAAGATGCTCAGTTAATTGCACTTCCACTGTTAGCATCGGATGAAGAGATGTCATCGGATCTTGAAAAATCATGGCAATTTCTTTACCGCGCAAATCACGATATTCGCGTTTGGTGCTTGTAAGGATTTCTTTACCATCGAATTTTATTGACCCAGCTGCCTTACCTTTATATGGCAGTAGCCCGAGCATGCTTAGGGCAGTCATAGTTTTCCCGCTGCCACTCTCACCAGCTACTCCCAGAATTTCGCCACGCCCAACGTTAAAAGATAAGTTACGAACAGCTTGGGCCTCTCCACTTCCAGTGGCGAGAGTTACCGTTAAATTTTCGACTGTTAAAAGATCCATTAGTCGCGCAGCGCCTTTGCAGTCCTTGGATCAAGCGCATCTCGCAGTGAATCGCCAATAAAGTTAAATGCTAATACTGCAGTCAAAATCGCTAAGCCCGGGAATAATCCGACCCACCAACGGTCAAAGTTAACCGCTCCCATTGAAACCATAGAGCCCCATTCCGCTGCTGGCGGTTGGGCTCCGAGTCCAAGAAATGAGAGTCCGGAGAGAAGTAAAAGTGCATTTCCTACTTCTAATGATGCCAAAACAAAAACTGGTCCAGAAAGATTTGGGCGAAGATCGACGATTAAAGTTCTTAGCGCAGATGATCCAAGTAGCGCAGATGCTGTTACGTAATCATTCTGCTTTGCATTTAAAATAAGGCCGCGCACTAAACGCGCGTAAACTGGCCACGCCACAATTGTTACGGCAATAACGGCATTTCTGATTTGTGGACCAAGTGCCGCAGCTACTGCCATCGCTAAAACTATTCCTGGAAATGCAAAGAAAACATCGGTTATTCGCATAATTACCGAATCAATTTTGCCGCCGGCATAGCCCGAGATGGCACCGATTATTGTTCCCAAAGTGGCTGACAAGGCCACCAACAGGAGTGAGTAAGGAAGAGAAATCCTTGCTCCGTGGATTATTCGACTCCAAATATCTCGATTTAGTTCATCGGTTCCCATCCAATGTGCAGCCGAAGGTGTCAAGAATTTATCTGCATCTTGGGAATTGGGATTATAAGGAGCGATCCAAGGAGCGAAGATCGCAAGAATTGTCCAAGTTAAAATAATTAGAATTCC
>JASJJZ010000055.1:0-10333 GCA_037622205.1 Actinomycetes bacterium | reverse complement strand
AACAGCAAGTGGCTGACGCCAAATTGAATTCGTATTCTTGGAACGCTTCAATTTTTTCATAAGTAGTAACATTATGCAGAGTCCCGCATTTGAGGATCGATTACGCGATAGAGAATATCTACAAACAAGTTCATTGTTATGTAAACGGTAGCTACAACCATACTAACGCCCATAATTCCAGGTAGATCCAGACCAACTGCAGCACGGTAGGCATATTGACCTAATCCCGGCCATGAGAAAACATTCTCAACTAAAACCGAACCTGCTAATAAACTAGAAAATGCTACTCCTGCTACTGTGATAATTGAGAGTAATGCCGGACGCAGAACGTGTCTCCTGATTACAGTAACTTCTGGAAGTCCTTTCGCCCTTGCTGCTCTTACATAATCATTACCTAAAATTTCAAGCATCGATGCTCTTGTAAATCGAGTAAGTACACCTATCGCATAAATTGCCAGAACTATTGCTGGAAGAAGTAGATATGAAAATGCCTGCTTGAACGTTTGAAAGTCGCCAACAATTAAGGAATCTATTGTGAAGAGACCAGTAACTGTTGGAGGAGGTTCGCCGCCCGGTTCAAGTCGACCAGTTCCTGGCGCCCAACCTAATACGAAGAAGAAAATGTAGAAGGCGGTTAGCGCAGTCCAAAAAGCTGGCATCGAAACACCAGTTAAGCTAAAAACTCTAATTATCTGATCGGGTAGACGATCTCGCGTTACCGCCGAGATTATTCCAAGAAGCAATCCAACTATTAGCGCAAGGAAAACAGCAACAAGGGCAATCTCTAAAGTTGCTGGAAAGTATTCTTTCAGATCTTCTAATACGGGACGCTTGCTGGAAAGTGAGATTCCAAGGTCTCCTTGGATTAAATTGCCAAGGTATTTGGCATATTGGATTGGCACGGGTTGATCGAGCCCAAATTCTTTTTCAAAAGCGGCAACAATTTCTGGGTCGCTATATGCGCTCTGCCCTAAATTTGCTGCTACCGGGTCTCCCGGAACTAGTTGGGTAATTGTAAAAGCAATAAAGGTAACGCCAAAGACTAAAAGAATGCTGGTGAGTAATCTCCGGATTATAAAAGGAGTGAAACCAGTTCCAGAGAGAGGTCGCCTACGCGATTTACGCTCACCAGAAACTGGCTTCACTTTCACCTATTTATCTTAACTAAATTTAAGTATTAGCTACTTAAGTTCAGAAAGATTTACCTTCCAGATTGGGTGGTCTTGAACACCCTTTACTGACTTGTTTGCAACAAGAATTGCTGCTGGCTGAACTAGAGGAATAAGTGGACTGCGCTTATTCATCTCCTTCTGCCATTTTGTAAAGAGAGCTGCGCGCTTCTTTGTGTCAGTTTCTGTAGCTGCCTTTGTTTGAAGATCGGTGATTACAGAATCTGAGCCAGCGGCCCAACCCATACGTAGACCAACTTTTGTACCTGGGCTAAAGCTTTCGGTGTAGTTGGTTGAATCTGGCCAGTCTGGACCCCAGAGCCATAAACCCATTTCTTCTTTATTGTCGCGGTAAAGCGGCAGTGAAACCGCAATTGGAGCGCCAACAAGCTTGGTCTTGAAACCAACTGCACGAAGATCTTCATCTACAAGTGCTGCAAGTGAACCAAAGTTGAGGCCGTTGACTGCGCCACCGTCGCCCCAGAATCCAATTGAAACTGGCGTGTCTTTGACTCCGCAAGCATCAAATGCTGTCTTTGCGCGAGCGGTATCTTGCTTGATTGCATTCTTCTTAGATAGTGCACCCGAGAAGAAGCTAGGGATAATTCCAGGAGCTTGGATTGCGCCAAGGCCTGCGTAGCGAACTATCTTGTTGTAGTTGATTCCATAACGAGCTGCTTCCACGCACTTTGCATCAGAAGTGAACTTAGTTGCTTCTGAGAATGTGCTGTTCTGGCTTAGGTAGAAGAAGAAGACGTTTGAAGCCTTACCAGTTACGACATTTACCTTGCTGCCTACACCTGATGCTTGATCTGGTGAAAGGTCAACTGCGATAGATGAAGTTCCCTTAATAACATTTAGGCGTTGTACGTTTACCGGAACGTTTCTGACAATAATCTTGTCATATCCGGCCTTTTCTGCGCCCCAATACTTTGTATTCTTCTCTAGAACAACTTCAGTTGTTAGATTGAATGACTTTAATACATAAGGTCCGCTACCAACTGACTTGCCCTTGAGAAATTCAAGTGCCTTATCTGTTGTGCTTGCATCATCAGCATCAGTTCCACCATTAGCTTTTACAACCTTGCTGTTCAAGATTCCAAGAGCAGGCGAAGTGACGATAGCCAATACTTGTGGCGTAGCCTTTTCAGTAGATAGAACTACAGTTGATTTATTTGGAGCTGAGACTGTAATTCCAGCCATTAGTGAAGAAGGATTACCCTTAATGTTCTTCAAACGGTTTAGCGAGAAGACAACATCTGCAGAAGTTACTTTTTTACCATTGGCAAACTTAGCCTTTGGATCAATTGTGAAAGTAAATTCTGTTGCGCCCGCATTAACTTTCCACTTCGATGCAATTGCGGGAACTGGTGTAGAAGCATCTCCACCCTTGTAGGTAACAAGAGTTTCGTAAAGCGTACGGTTAATCATGTTTCCAGTTTGCTCGAATGAGCGCGCAGGATCTGTTGATGTTAACTGGAATACAGTTTCAACAGTAAGATTTTTAGTCGCAGCATTTGCTGGCAACGCAACTAGGCCAGCAGTTACTACTGCTGTAGAGAGCGCAATGCTGGCAATGCTTTTAAAGTTCAACTTCATTGATAGCGCCTTTCTTTTTGCAATTGGAATCACACATTAGCGCAGACATCTTGCTGCAGTTATGCGCGACTTTGTGGGTGAAGTCTGCCTAAGTTCACAACATCAGTCAACGAAAGAGTGAGTGAATTTTCTAGTAATTTATGCGTGAAAAGTGCGAATCTCGAACAAAAATGATTACATTTTGTTATATAAATTTTTGTTACAAATTACCCGCAGGGAAATCAGTTCGCTACTAAATCAGTTGGGTGTTGATTAATTTTTCGGCCACCAAATTCTTCAACCACAATTATGTCTTCAACTCTAACCCCGACTTTTCCAGGCCAGAAGACTGAAGGTTCAATTGTGAAAGTCATACCAACTTCCAGAGGCGTGTGATCTTCCTCTGAGATAAATGGGAATTCATGAACATCTAAACCGATGCAGTGGCCAGTGCGATGCCTAAACCATTCGCCATAACCGCCTTCAACAATCACATCTCGAGTTGCTTTGTGAACCTGTGATGCCGGTACACCGGGTGCTACGGCAGCAATACCGGCAGCTTGTGCGGCCATAACCAATTCATAAACTTTCTGATACTCACCAGAGGGATCACCAACAAAAACAGTTCTGCCAAAGTCTGCGCAATACCCATTGATAACCGAGCCAAAGTCGAAGGAAACTCCCATGCCGCCGACAATTGGATTGCTGCTTCTGCGGTCAGAGGCATCACGATTATTCTTTGGTCCCATAGACCAAACTGCGGTATCGAAAGATTCAGTTTTAGATCCACGTTCATTCATCTGAAAATTAACTTCAGTCTTTAAGTCAAGCTCAGTGACACCAATGTTTACACGTCCTTCAACCTGAGCCAAGACCTCATCAACTAGATAACAAGCTTTGGTCATTTCGGCAATTTCTTCGGCTGACTTAATGCGACGAAGCTTATTAACTAATTCCTCAGCGTTAACTATGGTCGCATCTGGGAAAACTTGCATGATGTGCATGATGGTTTCGCCCCAAGTTCTGGAACTTACGGCAATCTTTTTTACCTTGCCGAAGCTCTCAGCAACCTTCTTAAATTTCGCATGGGCATCATCCAGCTCATTAACTGTCGTAGTGTTTGGATCAACGCCATTTGGTGAGTCAAATTCGACAATCATCCGTGGAAGCACAAATTTTGGTTCATGTTTAGGATGCAAAAATGCGCCTGCAACCCAATGGTGGGTATAAGCAACATTTCCAAATGTAACTACACGACGCTCGGTGCCGGTTAAATAATCTAGATCGGCAGAATGCTTTGGAAGGAAGATAAGGTCTACACCTTCTGCTTCCATGAGTGCATAAAGCTTGGTACGGCGCTCTTTGTAATCAAACATTAGAGTGGAAGTTCATCTTCGTGGTTATGGATTAGCTGCCATCCGACTGGAAACTTCTGCCAAATTCCGGTGTTTCGAACTTCTCGAGTAGGTGAAGAGCCATTCTTGTAAACAACTTTTAAGTAGTGGCGAGCAATTGCAAAATCTCCGTGCACTGTAATTACTGGATCAGTCGCATCGATTCGCTCAACTTGTGGAGCGTTTGGATCATTTGGACGACGTCCGCGAACTTCATTTAACCCTTTAATTCCAAAGGCCATGTCTCGCTCGGAAGAATCCCAAACAGTGCAATCTTCGTGTATGAATTGATCAATCTTTGGTCGATCCTTTTCGATGAAACCTTCATACATGGTAAGAACACCGTTCCACATATATTCCTGATCTGCATTCATTTTATTCTCCTTTTATTTTTATTATCATTTTACTTTCGGATTTTTAATTCTTTGCTTTTACATTTTCAATAGCTGCAATCTCAGTTGCATCATCTAGATATTCAAAGCGCAAAAGTGATAGCGGCACGTTTCCATTTAGCCAGAGATAATCATGAAATTCCTTCATATCGAACTCTTGTGACTTCGCACGTTGCCTAGAAACAGTGTCCGAGAAGAGTTTAATTATTTGGGTCTTACCAATTTGGTAGGTAAGAGCTTGACCTGGGCAAGAGGAGAAGAACACTGCTTCTTCGTAAGCAGTTCCGTGATCCATAGGGACTTTGCGCTCTAAATAGGCAGTTGCGGTTGGAATATCGATCTCCCCAGTTGCTAAGGCGACATCAACGATTACTCGCATTGCTCGCAATTTCATAAAGTTATACATAACCGTCTTTGAATGCACTGCATCATCAAATAGCCCTGCAGCCAAGAGAAGTTCTTCGTTATAGAAAGCGATTCCTTCATTGACCCCTGAATCATAATAATGGCGGCGCAATTTGCGATCATGGCGCCATGACATTGCTAGCTGTTGGTAGTGCGCACCTTCGTGAACTATTCCAGCTCTGGTGTCACGGGCATTAGCGGCATAGAAATACGGCAATTGATCATGTGGTTTTGGAACATATGAATATCCATCTTCATCCACCCGAGATTGTCCAGTTAAATCATCGGTAACGCCCAGCCATTTAATTGGTGCTAGGTATGTTGGAAGCGGCGCAGTCAGGTAGTGCTTTAATGAGTCGGGCTGAGAAAGAATTCCCTCTTTCTCATAGAAATCGCGCACTTGCAGTTCAGCTTTTGCCTCATTTGCAACCTGTTCAACATCCGTTTTCGGAATAGGTGGAACTGGAATTTTGCGATATTTATTCTGGGTCAAATGCTCAAGCGTTACCGCACGATCCCATTCAACCTCACCGATCAAACGAAGCTCCGCAGTCGAAAATGGGACTAGCGCAATGTGATTGAAGAACCACTCATATTTCTCTTTACCAATTGCCTTGATTGGCTTCATTGAACTTAGGTTTTTCTTCAGCCATTCCCGATATTCAATGAAAGCAGAAATTGCCGGAGTGGCAGCTGCTTTAAGTTTTGCAGCGAGGCTTTCATCTACCAATTTTCCTAGTTCACTAACCGTTGCTAAAACCTGCTCTTCTATATTTTCCAATAATTCAATTGCAACTGTGGCATACGGCCCTACAGCGTTACCTTCTAAATTGGTTCTGCCATTCTCTAAGATTTCTTTGGTGTTACCTAGGATGAAGATTGCCTGCTCAACCTCAGTGGAAGTTATTTTCAACGGCAGCAGCAAATCAAATAGAACACCAATTGTTTGGTCTATATAAAACCTAGGTTGTTCTTGCCAAATCTTTATGTAGTCGAGCTCCCAATAAACTCTGTGAATCGCGCTCCCAATTAATTGATGATCAATCCAACTAGCCTTATCAACTTTTAGCGAACTAGAAGCTCCAACATCAATCGCTCGCCAACGGTTTTCAAAATCTTTTATCTCAGTGCGGTATTTAGTAACATCACTCGGTGACCAAGCTGGTTTCCAGTTGGCTACTCGTTCAAGTCTAGGAATATCGTCATGGGATCTTGGTTGTTGAACGGTTCGCCAGTTCCAGAAATCTGAACCAAGTTTCTCGATTTCGATAGCTAAACTCATTACTCCCCCAAGATTGGCTCTCTCTGAATCTGAAATACTAGTTTAAAATTCTTAACTTAAACAGGGTCTGCAAGTGGAAATTGGCTTGCGCAATGCGAACAATTCTAATATTGATTAGTAAGGAAGAACTTTCTTCGGTTTGCCCTGCTTGTATTGATTTAGCCATTCCAATTCAACGCCAAGAGTTGTTGCTGCAGTTAACACCCAATTTGGATTTCGAAGAAATTCACGACCCAACATAACTGCATCCGCTTTCCCGGATTCAACAATGTCTTGCGCAAACTGTGGATCAGTGATTACGCCCACCGCACAAGTCAACATCTCGCTTTTATCTTTGATATCTTCGCTAAATCGAACTTGGTAGCCAGGAGCTACTGGATAAGTGATGTCAGCTTTAATTCCACCTGATGAGCAGTCAATTAGATCTACGCCCAAAGAAATTAGTACATTCGCAAGTTCACTGTTTTCACTAGTGTCCCACCCGCCTTCAATCCAGTCATGTGAAGAGCTTCGCAGAAAGAGCGGCATTCCTGATGGAATAACGCTTCTAATAGCTTCTACTACTTCGAGCAAGAATCTAATTCGATTATTAAACGAGCCACCATATTGATCACTTCGCTTATTCGAAATGGGTGAGAAGAATGAGTGAATCAAGTAGCCATGAGCCCCATGTATTTCAATGACATCAAAGCCCGCTTCAACTGCGCGAATCGCAGCGTTTCTATAATCTTCAATTATTGATTTAATATCTGCAACGGTTACTGCTCGCGGAGTTGGTAACTTTCCAAATGCAACTTCACTTGGTGCAACTGCTTGCCAGCCGCCCTCCGCCGGCGAAACATAATCTTGGCCCTGCCAAGGCGCCGTGGTCGAACCCTTCTGACCAGCATGCCACAGTTGGATTCCAATTTTCGAGCCTTGCTCGTGTACAAAATTAACTATTGGTTTCCAGGCCTCGACCTGTTCGTCATTCCAAATACCGGTGTCGCGAAGTGTGGATCTGCCAAGAGGCGATATTCCGGTTGCCTCAGTCATCACCAAGCCAACTTTCCCCATCGCATACTTGCCAAGGTGAATCAGATGCCAGGTGTTCGGCACTCCATCAACTGCAGAGTATTGGCACATAGGTGAGAGCCAAATCCGATTGGGAATCACAAGTTCTCTTATTTGAATTTCGTCAAAAATATTTGGCATTTGCAAATCGTATATCTTTGCGCCGAGAAAATATATAGGTATTGTATGGATATGGAAAATTCTACAAACGCCGGTAGTTGGGTTACTAAAGTTGCTGATGAACTTGCGAAAGTGTTGCAGCCCACAATTGATTTAGATTGGGAGATTAAAACTCCAGATCTAGATTGGACCCAATCACAGACTGCGATTCACACAATGCGCGCCTGTCTTGAATATTCATATCAAGTCGTAGGAAAACGGTTGGATACTTATCAACCAGTGTTATTTGAAAAGAAGGAGAAAGCTACTCCTGGCGAATACTTACCAATGATTGCTACCGCAGCCAGAGTTCTTGAAAAAGTTGTGAAAGATTCAGATCCCGGTGATCGTGCCTTCCATTCATATGGCATATCCGATCCTGTCGGATTCGCGGCTATGGGAGTTGTTGAAGTTAGCGTCCATACCTACGATCTTGCTAAAGGATTTGGAGTCGATTTTATTCCCGATAATTTAGCAGCAGAGTTTGCAATTAACAGACTCTTTTCTGGGACTACCGAATATCCAGAATATAAATCCTATGGCGAATTATTGCTCTGGCTTGCTGGGCGGACTGAACTATCTGGTGCTGAAAGAAGATCTGGTTGGAAATGGAATGGCGTTCCCAGATAAATTTAGCTTCGCCAATTTTTATAACTAGATGCAAAGAAAAGAGCAGATAGTCCTAAAAGAGTTGCAAGAGCTAACAAGAATCCGGTGGTACCAGTTAGTTCCAAAACAAATCCAAGGATTGGCGGGAAGATAAATCCGCCGGCCATTATGGCTAACATCAAAACCGTTGTAGCCAGTGGAAATCCTGGTGTTTTCCGTGCAATCCAGCTTGAGGAGTTAGGAAAGATTGGTCCTAAAAAGAGCCCACACATCGCTAAACCTAAACTCATGTGATCTTTACTGAAAAGCGCAAATGAGAAAGGCAGAAGCGTTGCCAGAATACAAATCAAAATAATTGTATGAGGCTCAAGATGTCTCGAAATGTAAACCCCAAAAATCCGCCCAGTTGAGAAGAACAAATAGAAGAAAGCACTACTTAATGCAGCTGATTCTAGGGTGCCATTTGAGGCTTTGATTATTGTTGGAAGCCAGACGCCTATAGAGTTTTCTAGACCGGAATAGAAAATTACTGCTAATAAGATCATTAATAAGCGAAATTGATTCTGTTTTGTCTGGGATACATGATCAAATTTTTCAACTCGCCACTTTGCTCCAGTTAGGAATCTAGTTGCAATTAGCGAACTTCCAACAGCCCCAATAATAATAAATGGAATCTTAGAAGACCCGACAGTGCCGATCATAAAAGGACCAGCAAGTGCTCCAATGCCAGTGGCAGCGCTTGCTAAGTTCATGCGCACGTGTGAAGCATTGCTGCTGCGTGTAAAAAGCTGCAATAAAGATATGCCTGCTGCGCCATATCCGATTCCCGCGAAACAGCCAGCGAGTGTTAACAAAATTGCGCTATGAAAAGTAACGACACCAATAAAGCCAATGAATGCAACGACGATTCCGCGCTGGATAAACCAAATCAAATCCTTTTTTGGGCCAAAGACGTGGACTAACACTGTGCCAATCAAAGTATGCAGGCTAAATCCAGCCAAAATTAAACCAGAAGTAGAAATTGATAAATTTTTCCGCTCTGCAATCCATGGAAGCATCGGGCCCCAACAAGTAGATATGAATCCCATCATTGCAAATGCGATAGCTGCGCAGACAAAACCTCGCGTAGTTAATACGCGTTCTGAATCTCGCACTGACCGTTCCATCGTCATATTTGTAGCCTAGACTTACTTTTACTTATTTCCCAGGAAGAATTACTGGAACTTGGATACTCAATCCCCCATCGATTACGATTGATTGCCCAGTGATGAAAGCGGATTCATCAGAAGCCAAGAAAAGAGCTAAATCTCCGATTTCAGAACTTTTCGCAATTCTTCCAAGTGGATGACCAGCACCCCAATCAGAGAGAACTTCTTCGATACTTTTTTCACCGCGGTGTAACTCTGCGGAAGTTCGAAGCATTGGGGTATCGACTGAACCAGGCAGAATCGCATTTACTCTCACATTATCAATTGCAAGATCAATTGCAGATGCCCGGGTTAATGCGTTGATAGCTCCTTTTGACGCAGCATAGGCAACAACGGTTTTCTGGCTCATTAGTGATTGAACTGATGAAATGTTTATAATGGAACCTGATTTTTGGGCAATCATTGTTGGGGCAACATGTTTTGCCGTTAAGAACATAGATTTAACATTGACATTGAATGTTCGATTCCAAATTTCTTCGGTCGTATCTGTGACGCTTCCGTAAGTCTGAATTCCCGCACAATTTATTAAGGCATCGATCCGGCCATATGTAGCTAAGACTTTAGCTATTGCAGCTGATACTTCTACCTCATTGCTTACATCAACCAATTGCGAACTAAATCTGGATTCTAAATTCGAATATTTTGAACTTTGACTATTGAGCGAAGCTTCATCTAAATCAAAGGAAGTGACGGCAGCGTTGGCATCTAAAAATTTTTGGACGCACCCTTCGCCTATGCCTTTCGCGCCTCCTGTAACGATTACTACTTTCCCGCTTAAATTGATGCTCATTTTCGCTCCAGCTGCTTGAATAGACTTAACTGTTCCACATTATGGAACATTATGGAAAGAGCATACCAATGGCTTATGGCAAGGACTTCAGATAAGGCATTTAGTATGCTTGCCAAATGTCAGCGTCGGATTTAGTCGCCAAATTAACTGCCCTTGTCGGTAGTGAAGTTGTGCGCAGTGATGCTGTATCACTCCAGGCATATAGTCGCGATGCAACCCCGATGTTTGAAGGACTTCCTGAAGTCATTGTGGCCCCGCGAAATACTCTTGAAGTTTCTAAGATTGTTAAATTCG
>JASJJZ010000054.1:0-7338 GCA_037622205.1 Actinomycetes bacterium | reverse complement strand
AATCATGACTAAAGCCGAATGCATCCCATTGCCACATGCCGATTTCAAGAAATTGGCTTATGGCGCAGTTGGAGTTATTCGAACCGGTGATTACCTAGCTTGGGGCAATGTAATGGTTGCATCAGGTGTTGCTTACTAGCTTAAGAATTCACCCCTAATTGCTGAATTTTTAGCAGGTCGTTTTATAACAAAAGTATAACTTTCCTCAGCAAACTCTTGTTTTTGTTCGATTTTGAGCGTATTTTGCTCCAGTCCCGAACAATTAGATTCCAGTAGTTCCCTGCTGATTTCTCATTCACCGTGATTTCTAACCCCTAATTCGGAGGTATAAATTGATCAAGAATATAGCTTCACGTAAGGCGCTCGCGCTGGCATCAGCGTTAGCTCTTGCAGCCAGCTTGTTAACAGTGAGCACTGCTTCTGCTGCCAACAAGACTTGGAAATGTGTTCCAAGCAAGTCAAAACCTGTAACAGTTCGCTTAATTGAGTTCTTCGCAGGACCTGCACGTACACCAATGCTAAATGCATTTGCTCGCCAGTATGAAGCTGCTAATCCAGGAGTAAAGATTGAAATTATCTCTCCCTCACAAGCAGATTCAGCGGCAAAAATCACACAACTTCTACAAGCTAAAGCTGTAGATATCGTTGAGCCAGGTGGCCCACTCCTTGGCCAAGCAATGACAGCCAAGCAATTAGCGAATATCTATCCATATATGTCCAAGACTGCATCTTGGAAGGGCCTGACCCCTTACTCACAATTCCAAGCACAATCATTTGGAAAAAAGAGCGCATATGTAATTCCTAATGGCTATTACACAAAGGCTGCCTTCGTTCGAGTAGAGCCTTTCAAGAGCGCTGGATATAAGAATCCTGCCAAGGCAATTAAGACTTGGGAAGATCTATTAACTGCAAAGAAGATTCAGACCGATAACTCTTATGTATATGCAATGCGCGGAGCTCGTGCATCATTTACACAAGCAATCTTTGCAATCCGTGCTTATAACGCACCAGATCTAAATAGCGGTGGATACTTCAATCCGTCAACTGGAACTTCAATGTTCAACAACTCAAAGTCAAAAGATGCGCTAGATATACTTATGAAGATCTGGGAAGACGTTTCACCACCAGCATCTGTCGCATGGGGTTACCCAGAGATGGTTCAGGGCTTTGTTGATGGAGTAGCTAATTACTTGATCCAAGATAACGAAGTTATCCAGATCGTAGATGAGCAGTACTCACCATTCGCAGATGGCAAGTGGGTTATGGCCCAAATGCCTAAGGGTCCTGGTGGATATTCAGCACAAGATGTATCTGGTACTGGCTGGTCTGTTACCAAGGCTTCTAAGTGCAAGAATGTTGCTGCTGGATTTATCGACTTCATCTCAACCGATCCACAGGCATCAAGCTTTGCCCGTGCATATGGTGTTGGACCTTTCACACTTGGTGCAGCTAAAGACCCATTCTTCAAGACTGGTGCTTGGGCTATCTACAACAAGATTGGTAAGGATCCAAAGGAGATCAAGCTAGATGGTACAGATGTTAACCAAGCTTGCTACGGTCAGTTCTTCGTAGAAGCTGATGCTGATATGCAGTCAATGTACGCCGGAACACTTTCAACAGCTGATGCGCTGGAGAAGTGGGCTGCTTACTGGGATAGCAGTGCTTGTATCAACACAAGCAAGAAGTAAAACTCTTCTATTAATTTAGATTAGTTGTAGCAATAAAGTATTGGTGGTCCTTTTTCTAAAGGACCACCAATACGCTATGAAGTAGTTTGATAAGCACGATTTAACATTTTAGATTTTGACTTAGTTGATAAATTGATTTATAGCAACACCTAATGGCGAAAAGAGGAGCGACCTAATAATGCAAAATTCTTTGTTCAAGGTAGCTCGAAAAGATGGTAAGAAATCTAAAAATTTTCTGGGACCACTTCTATTCTTACTTCCAGCCTTGATATTGATCTCTATTTTCATCTATTATCCAGTATTTAAAACAGCTGATTTATCTTTTCAAAATTTCAAACTATATGACCAAGGAAATATTAAATTTAATGGGCTTGAAAATTTTCGGGGAATTTTTCAGGATCTGCATTTCAAGCGAATCATACAAAATACCGTCTTATGGGTCACAGTTTCACTCTTTTTCCAAGTAACAATTGGATTTGTTATCGCTCTTTACCTACGAAATCGATTTAAATTCTCTGGACTTTATCAAGGAATAATTTTCATACCATGGGCGCTCTCTGGCTTTCTTATGGGATTGATCTGGAAGTGGATCTTTGATGATAATTTGGGAGTTCTCAATAATATTCTTCTTGGATGGAACGTAATTGATAAGCCGATACCTTGGTTATCAAACGCCAATTGGGCCATGGCAGCTGTCATTATTGCGAATATTTGGTATGGCGTTACATTCTTTGTAATTATGATTTTGGCAGCTCTTCAGGGTGTCCCTAAAGAAATGATCGAAGCCTCTGAACTAGATGGCTGTTCTAGAGCTCAGACCCTATTTAGAATCATCGTCCCTTACATCAGGCCAACTCTGATTTTAATTATTCTTCTTAGAATTATCTGGATAACGAATTTCCCCGATATCATTTTTGGTATGACCTCCGGCGGTCCTAATGAGCAGACTCACATTCTTTCATCTTGGCTAGTCCAAAAAATTACCTATGATCAAGATTGGGGAAGTGGTTCTGCGCTGGCCCTTCTAATTTTAGCAATTCTCTTTATTTTCAGTATTTTCTACCTATTAGCAACTCGCTTAGAGAAAGAATCAGAGGTCTAAATCATGTTTAAAGTATTTGGCAAGTTAACTAAAATTTCGATTCTTTCCTTCTGGTTGATATTCACAATCTTTCCACTCTATTGGATGTTTTTAACATCAATTCGGGCAAAGACTGAGACCACTAAGCATTTCTACTATCCCCATGGGAACTCGACCTTAGATAGCTACCGAAAATTATTTGAGCAATATGCATTCGGTACATATATCAAGAATTCGCTGGTAGTTTCAATTTCAGCATCTATCTTCGTCGTTTTTATCGGGCTGCTAGGAGCATATGCTCTGGCTCGGTATCGCTTTAAAGGCAAGAGCCAGATCATGTTGGTCTTTCTGATTACACAGATGATTCCGGGATTGATCGCGTTGGCGCCTCTATATTTATTACTGTCGAGAATCAATTTACTAAATACGCTATATGCACTTATTTTATGTTACATAGGTGGCATGATTCCATTTGCGACAGTTATGCTTCGTGGCTTCTTGCAGCGAATTCCACCGGACCTAGATGAAGCAGCGCTAATTGACGGATGTAATCGATTTACTGCGCTATTTAGAGTTGTTTTCCCAGTCGCACTCCCAGGTATCGCCGCCACATTTATCTTCTCTTTCGTTCAGTGCTGGAATGAGCTCTTTCTTGCAATGATACTTATCGATTCTGATTCTAATAAGACTTATCCTGTAGCGATGCGCAGCTTTATCGGTGCCTATTACATCGATTGGGGCGGCCTGGCTGCATCGGTCATGATTGGAATCATTCCTACAGTTTTGATGTTTGCGCTGATGTCAAAATTTATGATCTCGGGTCTTTCTGCCGGAATTGTTAAAGGCTAGAGAGAAGTAGCTGAAGATGAATTTTGATCTCGAGGAATATCGTGAACATTGGAATTTAGATCCTACTGTCCACCACATCAACCATGGCTCATTCGGCGCAGTTCCAACTATCGTCCGAAATGAACAAGCGAGATGGTCAGACCATATTCAAAATAATCCTGTGCAATTCTTTATGCGGGAAGCAATGCCAGCAGTTCAATTGGCTCGAGGCAAAGTTGCTAAATTTTTAGGTCAGAGACCAGATCAGATAGCGCTCGTTCGAAATACAACTGAGGGCGCCTCTACAACCATGAGAGGTTTTCCTTTTAAGCTTGGCGATGAAGCAGTTGTTCTAGATCATGAATATGGCGCGGTTACATACAGCGTAGAGCGGGCAGTAATTGCAGCCGGTGGTTCGCTAGTTGAAGTTAAAATTCCGCGCCTAGCAAGTGATGGCGAAGTATTGCGGTTGGTCGAGTCGGCCTTCACGGCAAAAACTAGAATGTTCGTTGTTGATCATGTAACTTCTGCAACGGCTCGAACTTTTCCAGTACAAGAACTCAGCGATTTATGTCGCGCAAAAGGAATCGCAATCGTCATAGATGCATCACATGTCCCAGGAAATATTGATTTAGATTTAGATAAGTTAGATGCAGATTTCTGGTTTGGTAACTTACATAAATGGTGTTCGGCTCCTCTGGGTACAGGTGTATTTAGGATTGCTGACCGATGGAAAGATGTTATCCGTCCGCTAATAGTCTCGTGGCAGGATCACGAAAGCTATCCAATGCAATGGGACATGCTCGGCACCGTCGATCTATCCGGATGGCTTGCTACCCCTACGGCAATAGATTTCTATGCAAATATTGGATGGGAACGGGCACGAAAAGCAAACATTGCTCGGATGAGATATGGGCGCGACCTAGTGATGAAAGAACTAGGTATTAGCTCTGATCAGTTAAGAGAAGAGGAGATTCCACTTGGCGTTGTTCCATTACTTAAGATGAGCGGTGGACGCGAAGGATGCTTTGCGCTTCAGGAGAAGATTGCAACAGAATATAAAATTGAAGTACCAATAACCACTTATAGCGATAGCGAACAATATTTTATGCGGATCTCGGGACAACTTTATAATATCGCTTCAGATTATGAGGCTCTTATTCCTATGATTCGAAAAGAGTTAAAGTAAATACGATGATTGATCCAAAGGAATTAGAAACACTAGAAGAGATTCAAAATAGAATTCTCTGGCTTGCAGTGCGTATGATTGATCATGCGAATCATGATCGGCCAAATATAGATGGGCTAAAAGTTGGTGGCCACCAAGCATCGAGTGCATCTATGACAACAATTATGACTGTGCTATACATGAAGCATCTTTCAGCAGAGGACCGAGTGAGTGTTAAGCCACATGCTTCACCTATTTTTCATGCTATTCAATACCTCCTTGGAAATCTAGATGCGAAATATTTAACTACCTTGCGTCAGGCTGGAGGATTACAGTCATATCCTTCACGCACGAAAGATCCAGATATCGTTGATTTTTCAACTGGCTCCGTTGGCCTTGGAGCAGCAGCGCCACTTTTTGCTGGAGTGACTCGCAGGTATATTGATGCACACTTTGGTATGCGCCCTGAATCCAGATTCATCGCCTTAATCGGCGATGCTGAGCTAGATGAGGGCAATATCTGGGAGGCTGTCGCAGATCCAGCGACTGACGGCCTTGGAAATGTGATGTGGGTTGTTGACTTCAATCGCCAATCTCTTGATCGAGTGATTCCGGGTATTCGTATTGCACAGTGGCGCTCTCAGTTTGAAGCTGCAGGGTGGCAAGTTCATGAGGTTAAATATGGTTCAAAACTAAAGAAGGTATTTCTAGAGGATAACTCTGCGGTTTTTAAGGAATGGTTTGATGACATTCCTAATGAGCAATATCAGTCGCTTTTTTCGCGGAAAGCTGACGAAGTTCGATCTAGGTTTTTAGATGGTGCGCCAGATGGAGTCGCAAAATTCTTAGAGCGATATTCTGATACCGAACTAATAGAAATCCTTAGCGATTTAGGCGGCCATAATCTTGAATCTTTACTAGAAACTTTTGAAGCTTGCGACAGAACCACAGATCGCCCAAGCGTGGTATTTGCCTACACTTTAAAGGGCTGGGGACTTCCCTTTGCGGGTGATCCAAGAAATCATTCGGCACAAATGTCAAAAGTTCAAATTGATGAACTTCGCTCCAAAATTGGACTTACCTTGGAAAATGAATGGAATCTATTTGCTTTAGATTCGCAGGCGGCAAGGTTCTGTGCGCAGCGTTCAACAGCTTTATTGCGGCCAGAAAATTCAGGAATAATTGATGCGGTAATCCCAATTACCACAAATTTAAAGAGCGATGGCGTTAGTTCGACGCAGGAAGCATTTGGTCGAGTGCTAACTGAGATTAGTCGAGATGAGAAGATTCGCCCATATTTAGTTACAACCGCGCCAGATGTTGCAACCTCTACAAATTTAGGCGGATTCATTAATCGCACGGGTGTCTTCCATCCAAAAGATTTACGGCGCTGGAACGAGGATGCAATATTAAAGTGGGCCGAGGGTCCAAGTGGTCAACATATTGAGCTTGGAATCTCTGAGATGAACTTGTTTATGTTGCTGGCCATGCTTGGTTTATCTGGTGATCATTCAAACCAACCACTAATTCCAATCGGAACAGTTTATGATCCTTTTGTTCTACGTGGTCTGGACGCCTTCATCTATGGGGTTTATTCCGGATCAAAGTTTATTATTACTGGAACCCCATCAGGAATTACCCTGGCACCTGAAGGAGGAGCTCATCAGTCGACGATCACACCTTCAGTCGGAATGGAGATTCCAGGTGTAGTTTTGATGGAACCAGCATATGTGCAGGCACTTGATTGGTTGTTATGTGATTCGATTGCACATGTTGCTGGTAGTAAGAGTGATACAACTCCCGATTTGCGACCAAATGAACTCGCTTTTTATTTTAGATTAACAACTCGTCAGATCGATCAAATGCCATTTGTTAAAGCTCGTGAACGTCTAGGCGAAGCGGTCCTTCGTAGCCAAGTACTCGCAGGCGCATATCGTTTAGTCGATGGCAGGCTTGAAGGCGAAGCCAATCTTGGAGATCCAAATGCACCCGTTGTTCACTTAGCTGGAACCGGCTCTGTAATGCCAGAAGTTTTAGAAGCTGCAAAGGAATTAGCATCCGAGGGTGTGATTGCACACGTCGTAGATATCACTTCACCTGGACGGTTGTATGGATCGTGGCAACGAACGCTAAAACAAGGAATCCGTACCGCACACACACCATCGTTCCCTGGATCGATGCGACCTGTATTTACTGAGCGCGCGCCAATTGTTTCAATCCATGATGGGGCATCTCATGCTCTCGCCTGGTTGGGTTCAGCACTTGGAATGCCGCAAGTTGCAATGGGTGTGGATTCGTTTGGCCAATCCGGAACTATCGGTGATCTCTATAAATTGCACGATTTGGATTCAGGATCGATTGTTAATGGGGCATTAGCTGCTCTAAGTTTAAAGAACTAACTACTAATTACTAGATTTTATGATTGATCAATCTCTAAAACTGCCATTGCAGCGTTATGCCCAGGAATACCGCTAACCCCACCGCCACGAATAGCTCCTGCGCCACAGATAAATATGCGTGGGTCATCGGTTTCTACGCCCCAACTTGGCTTAGAACCATCTTGGCGAAATGGA
>JASJJZ010000053.1:0-21555 GCA_037622205.1 Actinomycetes bacterium | reverse complement strand
AGTTCATCAATTTTATTGGCAATTAGTAACTCTTGAATCAATTTCATTCCGCCTTCAACTAAAACGTTTTCACCAAATTCATCGCGAGCTCTCGCAATCGCGCTAATCGGGTCGAGTTCCCAGATCTGGGCTATTGGGTTCGTTCGAACGCTCTCGGGAATTAGACCAGATTTGGTAATCACGACGAGTGGGACCGGAGTTGTTGCATATGGCTCTGTCCTGGCGGTATTGCCACCGATGAGTATCACTGATGCCAGCGCCCGAAGTTCGTGGAAGCGCCTGCGATCGTTGGCCGAACTAAGGGATTTGGTGCTGCCATCAAGAGTGGTGCTGCCATCACTTCCCAGAACTAGGTTGGCCAGAACACTCATAGGTAAACCGTAGTGTCAGTGGGGCCATTTATCATTTTTAACATGATGATCGATTGCCAAACTTGCACCATGCGCGATATCTCATGTGGAGATTGCGTTGTATCAGTTCTTCTAAATATCACTGCAGCTCCTGCAAGTGAAATATCAAATAATCAAATTAGTGCACTCTCAGTTCTCTCTGATAAGGGTTTGATACCGCCACTACGCTTTGAAAGCGCCGCAATTCAAGCGTAATTTTAGAAATATTTGAACTCAAACCGAGAGAGTGGTTACCCTTCTCGAATGACTTCAGTGAGATCTTCAGCTATTAAATTACTGAATTCGCCCTCAACGGCCGAGCGCCAGCCACTGGCAAGTTTCACGCCAAGCTTCGGCTCACTTAGTTTCTACGGTGCCACCCGAATCTAATTACCGCAAGATTCTTCTGGTCACAAATGACTTGGGGCCTAGATCTGGCGGTATTGAAACTTTTATTCACGGCTTACTCGAAAAATTAGATGGTTCACAAATCGTTATTTATGCTTCAAGCCAAGCCGGGGATATCGAGTTCGATAGAGAATTGAATCGAAAGTGCGGCGTAATTATCTATCGAGATCGGGCAAAGATTTTATTACCTACCCCAAGAGTAATTAAAAAGGCTAGGGCCCTAATGCTTAAACACCAATCCACAACTATCTGGTTTGGTGCAGCAGCGCCACTTGCTCTGATGGCTCCAAATTTGCGGCGGGCGGGAGCGAAGCGAATTGTCGCGCTGACTCACGGCCATGAAGTTTGGTGGGCAAAGCTTCCAATATTTAAATCTGCCTTGCGTCGAATCGGAAACTCTTGCGAAGTTCTCACCTACCTTGGGCCATACACAAAATCTGCAATTACTAAATCAGTTGGGACGAGGGTTTCATTAATTCAAGTAGCACCGGGAATTTCTACCGAGCTTTTCCAACCTGGCCCTAAACCAGCGGATTTAATTGCCAAATATAAAATTGGGAATCGCCCCACTTTGTTATGTGTAGGAAGATTGGTGCATCGCAAAGGACAAGACCGATTGATCGAAGCTATGAGAAAGATTAAAGAAGAAATTCCAGATGCGCTACTT
Organism: Actinomycetes bacterium; assembly: GCA_037622205.1. Lineage (GTDB taxonomy): Bacteria > Actinomycetota > Actinomycetes > Nanopelagicales > Nanopelagicaceae > AAA044-D11. The sequence goes on along the minus strand of JASJJZ010000053.1, from coordinate 20,091 downwards.
TTATTAGTTGGAAGTGGGCCGCGAGAAGAGCATCTGCGAAAGCTAATTAGTAAATTTGGTTTAGAGAACGATGTCCAACTTCTTGGCCGAATTTCTTATGATCAACTTCCAAAACACTTTCTGCTTGGAGATGTTTTTGTGTCACCATCTAGATCACGCCTTGCTGGGCTAGAAGTTGAAGGCTTGGGAATCGTTTACTTAGAGGCGAGTGCATCTGGATTACCGGTCATTGCTGGAAATTCCGGTGGTGCTCCCGATGCGGTTTTAGTTAATAAGACTGGCCTGGTTGTCGATGGGAATGACATTGACGAGATTGCAGAAGCTTGTATTTCATTGCTGGCTAATCCAATTCTTGCAAAAGAATTAGGCAATGCTGGGCGAAGCTGGGCGGTTGAAAACTGGAATTGGAATTATTGGGGGAGTAGATTCGCCGAACTTCTAGAAGGTTAAGAGTTTGTTTTCAATGCCAATTGCAATAGCTTGAGAGCGATTTCGTACTTCAAATTTTCGATAAATAGTGGCCAAGTGAGTCTTGATTGTTGCTTCAGTTAGAAACAACTCTGAGGCCATAGCTTTTGCAGTCAAACCGCGAGGTAGAAGTAGTAGAACTTCTTTCTCCCGTTTCGTGAGTGGGATCAGCATCGGCGGCCTTGCTTTGCTCTGCTCCAAAAAATACCTAGGGAAACCGAGTAATTCTCGCAACTGAATCAAAATTTCCGCTGAAACATTATTGCTCTCTAACATCTCGTTTATTTCGGATATTGCGCGACGAATTTCTATCGAAAATATTGTTCTGGAAGTTTCATCTGCTGCAGGAATATCAGCGCTAAGAAGATTGGAGAGAGCTGAAACTTTTTCCCGTATTAGCCGTAGAACTTCTCGATGGTCGCTCGGACAATTGACACGTCCGGCAAGAGCATCTAAGCCATTGCCAATATCACTTAAATCTTTACTTATCTCGTCGTGAAGGCCACGAGCGGTTTTCACGTAAAGAGCGCTTCGATTTCCCCATCAAATTCGGCAGCTACAACATGCCTTTTCACTGAAAGTTTTGCAGTTAATTGGCCACCAGCGATTGTGAAATCAGTTGGCAAGATTATAAATTTACGAATAGATTCTGCTCGGCTTACCGCTTTATTTGCTTCATCGATTGCAGTTTGAACAACCGAATTCAAATCTGGGTCTTTAGTAAGCGTGGCAATCGTCGCGCCATCTTTCTTATTCGCAGTAATCCAACTCTTTATTGCATCTGGATCAATTGTTACGAGTGCGGCAATGAACGGCTTGTTATCTCCAACGACCATGCACTGACTTACAAGTGGATGCGCACGGACCCGATCTTCCAGTACGGCAGGAGCAACATTCTTACCTCCTGAAGTAACTATTATCTCTTTCTTGCGACCAACGATTGCTAGGAAACCTTGATGGTCAAGTGTTCCAAGGTCGCCACTCTTGAAGAAACCATCACTGGTGAAGACTTCACTATTGGCGGCATCGTTCTGCCAGTAACCGTTCATAACGATGTCACCCTTTATTAGGACTTCGCCATCTTCGGCAATTTTGATTGTTGTTCCAGGAAGTGGACGCCCTACCGAGCCAACTCGTTGCGCAGTAGAAAGGTTTAGCGTCGCACCAGCAGTTGTTTCAGTTAAACCGTAACCTTCCAAAACATTAATTCCAGCACCGCGGTAGAAGTGTCCTAACCGCGCGCCGAGTGGAGCGCCACCTGAAATTGCAGCTTCAACCCGGCCACCCATTCCAGCTCTAATCTTTGAATAAACAAGTTTGTCGAAGATTGCATGTTTAAGAATTAATCCGATACTTGTCTTTTTCGAATCCTGCGCCTCGCTATATGCAATCGCCACATCGGCGGCTTTACGGAAGATTGACCCTTTACCCGCAGCTTCCGCTTTAGCTTCGGCACCATTATAAATTTTTTCAAATATTCTCGGAACCGCAAGCACGAATGTCGGTTTGAAAGTGCCGAGATCAGCTGGGAGCCTAGTTATATCTTGGCAGTGTGCTAGATGAAGGCCTGCAGTAATTGCACCAACTTCAACCATACGACCAAAAACGTGTGCAATCGGCAGGAAGAGCAGAGTTGATCCACCAGGCTTTAAGAATAAATCACTCGCTCCTTGCACAACATTTCCGCACTCAGATAGAAAGTTGCCGTGTGTGAGTTGAACGCCTTTAGGTTTTCCGGTTGTGCCCGATGTATAAATTAGAGTTGCTAGCGATTCTGGTTTCGGTTGATTTCTACGATTTTCAACCTCGCTATCTGCAATTTTATTACCTAGATTTGTAAGTTCATCAAGTGCGCCATCTGTAATTGTCCAGACATTTTTACAAGCTGCTGTTATAACTGGATTGACGACCTCACGATGAGCGGGCGTTTCGACAATAATTGCGACAGCGCCAGAGTCATTTAGAATCCATTCGACTTGCTCGGCACTTGAAGTTTCATAAATTGGGACTGAAACTGCGCCGGCATACCAGATCGCGAAATCCAGGATTGTCCATTCGTATCTAGTTTTAGCCATGATTGCTACGCGATCGCCAAGTGTAATATTTGCAGCTATTAAGCCCTTTGCAACTGCACGAACTTCACTATCGAATTCCTTAGCGCTGACGCTTTGCCAACCCTCGCCCAGCGGACGGGATAGCGTTATTCGGTCAGGTTCATTTGCTGCGCGATCTGCAACAAGGTCGGAGAGATTGCCAGATATAGCTGCGGGGACGATTGCCGGTACTGTGTATTGATCCATAAGGTGAACGCTATCGCCGGGAGGGCTATTTTTGGTAGATGTCTTACCTAGAATTTACGGGTAACCTTTGCCACATGAGCGATATTTCTGAGAATTCGGTAACAATTGAGGCCCCAATCGGCGATGTAGCTGCCGTCCTGACCGACCTCGCTGCCTATCCAAGTTGGTCTACCGCAATAAAGAGCGTTGAGGTCCACGAGAAGGACTCAAGTGGTCGCGCAACTAAAGCAAAGATTTCAATTGATGCCGGTGTTATGAAGGATCGAGTTATTTTAGATTATGACTGGAGTAAATCACCAGCAGAAATAACTTTTGAATTAGATGATGCTGACCTACTCACGGAAATGACTGGCGCATATAAATTAATCGATAATGGTGACGACACGACGAGTGTTACATATGAATTAACTGTTGCACTTTCAATGCCGGTTCCCGCAATGATGCGTCAGAAAGCCGAACGCGCAACAATTGATCTTGCACTTAATCAATTAAAAGCCAGACTCGAAAGCTAATTTGAGTTGGGGAATTCTGATTTAGCTATCGGTGTTGATATCGGTGGAACTAAAGTTCTAGGTGGCGTTGTTGATTTAAATGGTTCTATTCTCCGCACTTTTAGGGAAGATACCCCACGTGATGGTGGGGACGCACTAAATCAGGTTATCGCTCATGTTGTTGTCGAATTATTAACAACTCACAAAACCGAGCATATTGGAATCTCAGCTGCTGGGTTAGTTTCATCTGATCGGCAAACGATGTTGGGAGCACCCAATATAAAAGATTGGGATGGTGTGAATATTGCTGCGGCGCTAAATAAAATATGTGGAATTAATTCTGTTGTTGAAAATGATGCAAATAGTGCAGCCTGGGCCGAGCGCGTTTATGGCGCTGGCAAAGGTTTGGAAAATATCATCATGGTTACTGTTGGGACCGGTGTTGGTGGGGCAGCAATTGTGAATGGGAAACCACTACGTGGGGCAAATGGAACTGGCGCCGAATTTGGCCACATGCGCGTCGTCCCAGGTGGTGAGTTGTGTGGTTGTGGCGTTCGGGGTTGCTTTGAACAATATGCATCAGGAACAGCTCTGATGCGGCAAGCCAAAGTGGCAATTTCAAAAAAACCAGATAGCGCAAGAGATTTATTGGCCAGAGGCGATGGAACGATTAAGGGATTGCTTGGTAGTCACATAACTGATGCAGCCAGAGCTGGTGATCAAATTGCAATTGACCTACTGCAGGTTTCTGGAGATTGGCTTGGTGCAGGAATTGCAACTTTAGCGATGCTCTTCAATCCATCTGTTGTAGTAATTGGCGGCGGAGTTATCGACGCGGGTGAATTACTTTTAGAACCAGCACGAAAAGCCATGATGCGCGAAATGCCATTCGTTGGGAAACATCCTGTGCCAGAAATTGTTGCCGCAAAACTCGGTAACGATGCTGGTTTAGTAGGCGCCGCAGATTTATCTAGAAATTAAAGTTCTACGCCGTCTCCAAAATCGTCTTCAGCTCTGGCCGAACGCCAAATATAAGTTGATACCCCACCAATAAAACCGAGCACGCCAGGCCAAGGCCCCATTCCGAATGGATCAATGTTTGTAAACATTTCAAAGATTGCATAAGCGCTGCCGCCGACTATTCCGAGCATGGCAAGGCGCGAAGTTTGATCTGCAAGAGGTAATTGCGGATTTGGTTGTTTAAATCCTTCAGGATCATATGGCCGCGCATCTAATTCATCGAGATAAGTAGTCGGCGCAGATTGGTCGAGGGATAAGCCAGAAACTATCGAGTCAAACTCGGCATCAATTAATTCACGTTCATCTGATTCATAAAGTGATTCCCCTCGGCTTAGCTCGCCAGATAAGACATCTAGCACGAAGTCCATGGTTTCCTCGTTTAATAATTCGGCATCATAGTCAAGTGCGACATTGTGAAAAGATTTCTCAAAAACCACTTCACGAATATCTGCAGAATAAACGTTATCAATTATCGTTTCACTACAAACAGGGTGAACTACATGATCCTTTAAGGAATATGCAACCATTAACGGTAGGTCTACTAAATACAGATCACGCTCTACAACTTCCCAAAGTTTTTGAACTTGGTTTAAACCCTTAAGGGGGATTCGCTCATATCCATGTCTTGGCGCACCAGGCTTCGCGACATCTCCAACACCGCCACGAATAGATGGTAGAAAAGTTGATAACGGCGCAACCAATTTAAATCGTTTCCGTTCATCATAAATTGAAGCATTCAACAGAATTGTTCCAGCAAGTTCACTTCCGCGAATCTGAGATAAGCGAAGTGCAAGTGCGCCACCGACTGAAAAACCAGCAACAAATATTTGGTCGCAAGTTTTTTTCAATTCCAAAAATTCTTCTTCGATACTTTGATACCAGTCTTGCCATTTAACTTTATTTAAATCACTCCAATGTGTTCCGTGACCAGCTAACCTTGGAACTACAACACTTAATCCTCTTTCATGTAACGCGTTCGCCCAAGGTTTTATTGAAGCGGGTGAGCCCGTGAAGCCATGAAGCATTAGAATCCCGGTTTTGCCCGCTAAAAGCCGGAAAGGCTCGCTTTCTGGGATATTAGTCACGCTCAGATGGTGTCATAAGAAGCAGATAAGGCATAAATTATCCCAGTGATTTATCAAGCGTTGAAGTCCTTCCTCATCCCGATCCTTACCTTGCTATTTCGGCCAAAGGTTACGGGACTTCGGAATGTTCCTCAGAGCGGCCCAGTAATCATTGCTTCCAACCATCTCTCATTTAGCGATTCAATCTTCATGCCGTTGGTGGTCCCGCGCAAAGTCACCTTCCTTGCCAAAAGTGAGTACTTCACCTCGCCGGGAATTAAAGGCTTTATCAAAAAGATTACTTTCATCGCACTCGGACAAGTTCCGGTAGATCGCTCAGGTGGTCGTCGAAGTGAGGCTGCACTACTTACCGGATTAGATCTTTTAGCTGGCGGTGCATGTATCGGAATTTATCCCGAGGGCACAAGGTCACCAGATGGAAAGTTGTATAAAGGGCGCACTGGTATTGCACGTATGGCAATTGAGTCTGGCGCGGCAATTGTTCCGGTGGCAATGTTTAACACCGCCGAAATCCAGCCAACAGGGCAGGTCGTTCCAAAGGTGCAGCGAGTAGAAATGATTTTTGGAGAGCCACTTTATTACACAGGTGACACATCTGATTTGAAAGTTTTGCGCGAGATTACAGATGAAATTATGAAGAAAATTCAAGAGTTATCTGGTCAGGAGTATGTAGATACTTACGCATCCGAAGCAAAATTAACCATATTGAAGCAACGTCGCGAAGAGGCGAAAAAAGAGAAGCGCGAAGAAAGCTAATTAAAGCCCAGTAAGAATCTCGCTTCGCTTATCAATATATTTACACTGATCGCAGTTTCCTTTAGCTTGTGGCACGGGAGCCGAAATCATTTTAATGAAATCAGATAGCCGAGAGTGAATGAGTTCTGGGCTTCGTTGTGTCGGAAACCAATTGCAAGATAATTCAAGCCCAAAGTTTCCAGAAGAATTTCCACGCACCTTTACCGGGGACCAGACTAGTAATCCAGCAGTAGTAACTTTTATTGGGGCGTCCTTTGCTGGATTTTCAAGTGCAAAAGCATATGCTTCAAGCTGGACTGCATAAAACTTCGACTTATCACTTGGATTGGCTTGAAATTTACAGTCCACAATTCCAAATGTTCCATCTGGATGTTCCATCAGTAGATCGTATTTTCCACGTATCGCAAATGGTGTTTCCATTCCATCAACAACTATTGGTTTGGAGACCACCCAGCCGGCATGCTTATAAACCTTACCTTCAGGCATATCTGTGTTTAGTTCTGCGGATGTTTTGCCGACACAGGAGAGTTCTTGCATTTCTGCAAGATCACCAACGAGTGGCATAAAGAGTGGCGCCTTGACTTGGTGGTTGTAATAAAGCCATAAGCAACGGTGGCAATTATCCCAACCGAAAGTTAGATCACTTGGACTGATAAATGCTCGTGCATCTTTTGTTAGAGTTATAGGTTCCATAATTCCTTATTCTGCGCTATTCCACCGACATTTAACTGGTTATTGCCCGCGAATCGCGCTGATAAGAGTGAAGAGGCCGAGGAGAATCATCACTATTCCACCTGTCATGCGCATTCGAACTAGCCGCTTGATTTCAGTGGCCAACCAATTACGGATAGTTCCAGCCAAAATTCCCCAACTGCCATCTGAAAAGAAAGCTATAAAGGCAAATATTGCACCCATCAAAATTAGTTGTGAAGTGATATTTCCGGCTTCGCGATCCACGAACTGTGGCAATATCGCCGCAAAAAATACAATTCCCTTGGGATTAAGCGCACCAACCCAGAAACCTTCACGCATCGATTTCCACCTCGATGGCCTAATGTCTCCTTGATTTGTCATGTCACTGGCATGAATCTGACTATGTTTGATTGCGATAATTCCTAGATAAATTAGGTAACCACCACCAAGTAACTGCACTGTGATAAATGCCAAATCTGAACTTTGGAGGATTGGGCCAAGCCCAACAGCAACTACGACAGATAACGAGAAGGCTCCCATAACATTTCCTGCGACCGTTGCAACAGCGGTAGCTCGTCCCCAAGCAATTGCACGAGCGATTACAAATAAAACAGAGGGCCCTGGAGCCAAAATAATAATTATTGCCGCTATGCAGTATTCCCAGATTCGAGAGGGAACTACCACGAGCGAATTCATGTGCGCGAGCCTACCTTCGAGGCCAGTCGATTTGCATACCCTCGATATATCGGCTTTAATATCTTTTTATATATCTAAAAGATATATAAAAAGATATAATCCAAGAGAGCCGAAGAAAGGGATGAAATTATGCGCTCACGTATTGAAGCTCTTGAATTCGCCCTACTTGGATTGCTAAGTCAAGGGAGTTTGCATGGCTACGAACTTAGAAAGCGTTTAGTCGCTACTTACGGACCATTTCGGTTGCTCTCATTCTCTGTCCTATACCCCCAACTTCGTCGAATGTTGGAAGCTGGACTAATCGAGGAGTCAAAGACACCGACATCTATTGGGATACCGAAATCCCGGCGCTCACGAATCGTTTATGCCATTACAAAGAGTGGCAAGAAAAGATTTAGCGAACTAGCCGGAGGTGCAGATCCAGAAGATTGGGACGATGATAATTTTGAAGTTCGCTTTGCATTTTTTAGCCCGACGCCACCAACAAATCGGCTGAAAATTCTTGAAGGAAGACATCGACGTCTTCTTGAAAAAGCAGCAATTCTCCAGAGTGATATCTCTAGGGTTGCCAAAACTTCAGAGGGCTCAGATAAGTATTTAACCGAATGGCGCAGGCATTCACTGGAATCTATTGAACGTGAAATCTCTTGGTTGGAAGAGATGACTAAAAACGAAAGGGAATCTAATTGAATAGTTCTACAAGTAAAGAAATTCGAGTAGCAATAATTGGCGTTGGAAACTGCGCTAATTCACTTATTCAGGGTGTTACTTACTATAAGGATGCTGCAGAAGATGTGGAAATTCCAGGACTAATGCACGCTGTCCTTGGTGGCTATCACATCAATAGTGTGAAATTTGTTGCGGCATACGATGTGGATTCTAAAAAAGTTGGGCTAGATCTTGCAGATGCAATATGGGCAAGCGAGAACAACACCATCAAATTTGCCACAATTGAAAAAACTGGAATCACAGTCCAACGCGGACATACTCTTGATGGCTTAGGGCGTTATTACAGTGAAACAATTACTGAATCAGAAGAAACCCCAGTAGATATCGTGGCCAGTCTTAAGGCAGAAAAAGTTGATGTTCTTATTTGCTATCTTCCAGTTGGTTCAGAAGCAGCGGCCAAGTTCTATGCGCAATGCGCAATCGATGCTGGCGTAGCTTTCGTAAATGCTCTGCCAGTCTTCATCGCCTCTGATCCAGTGTGGGCGGATAAGTTCAGTACGGCTGGAATTCCAATTGTCGGAGACGACATCAAATCTCAGGTTGGTGCGACCATAACTCACCGGATTATGGCCAAATTATTCCAAGATCGAGGCGTTCATTTAGATCGCACCTACCAACTAAACGTCGGTGGGAACATGGACTTCAAGAACATGCTTGAGCGCGATCGTTTGGAATCAAAGAAAATTTCCAAAACTCAATCCGTAACTTCACAACTCGATCATGACCTTGGTGCAAAGAATGTGCATATTGGTCCGTCTGATTACATCCCGTGGCTCGATGATCGCAAATGGGCCTATGTAAGACTCGAAGGTCGGGCATTTGGAGATGTTCCGCTCAATTTGGAGTACAAACTTGAAGTTTGGGATTCCCCAAACTCGGCCGGTGTAATTATCGATGCGCTTCGTTGCGCAAAGATTGCACTCGATCGTGGAATTGGTGGCCCTTTACTCTCTCCATCTAGCTATTTCATGAAATCCCCGCCTGTTCAATACACCGATGAGCAAGCGAAGAATCGAGTTTCTGACTTTATTGGTGGCTCGATCGAGCGTTAACCTGCAAAGATCTAAAAAGAAAAAGGCCCCGTTCTCTTTCGAGTGCGGGGCCTTTGCTCACGGAGAGATGAGGACCTGGTTTACTTTTTCGGTAAATATTTAGATTATTGAATCAGCATCAGCTCTTCGCAGGTGTGCAAAGCCAAGGAGTGCGAGAATCAAGAAGATCAATCCGCCGGCGAAAAATGCATAGCTTGCGACCATTGCAATCTGCCCCAGAGTTCCAAAGGCATAAGCATTTAACAGCATTCCACGTAGCGCCTCTCCCTTAAATACAGTTTCTACTGTGCCCGATGCTTGCTTTGCTGCGGCCTGGAGATCTGCGTCTGCTGGATTCGTGGCTAAAGCTCCAGCGGCTGCGCGATTCTCATTAGATGCTGCGGCGTAAGTTGGCATCGCAGATAAGTGGAAACCAATGTAATGATCTGCATACATCTGGGCTTGTCGTCCAGTTGTCATTACCATCCCGCCATTATCAGCGAAAAATTTCATAACATCATCTGTTGCTTTTGGATCGCCATTCTCGCTTGGAATTGTAATTGCTTGCGGCTCTAATTGTGCAGCAACTTGATCGGTTGCGAAGTTACCACCGTATTGCAAGATACCACCTATGATAATTAAGAAACCTGCTAGGAGTAGGCCAATTATGCTAGCGATTTTATCGAAGGATTTTCTATTCATTTTGTGACTCTTTCTACTCTCCGGAAATTTTAGAGGCGAAATTTGGAGAGATTTCGCATCAGTGCAATCTTCGAGCATGCAAGAGCTGGGTATCTACGAAATAGTAAGGGCTAGCACTTGAAGAATCTGTTCGAGTGCTAGCCCTTAAAAAAGTTCTTTATTCAATCCTTATGTTTATCGCAGTATCTATTGCCATCTTCTCCAACTTTGCTATGAGAGCAATCAACATTTAATTTATCGAATGAGCCGTCGCCGAAATGGGTGCGGTAGGCCAAGGCGAGTAGGACGCGGATATTTACCTCGCCATCAGATTTAATTCCAAATACCCGGGCCATTCTGGAAACTGTGTTCTCGATTACTTTTTCACTATGAGCCGTGGCCCTAGCAATAGCGATATTGGATAAACCGTCACAGAGATGGCTAGCTACTAAATGTTCAAAAGGTGTGAGTTCGCGCGACATAATTCTGATGTCCATATTTGGATTACCAAGTCCTCTCCGACTATTGAAATATCCTTTGCAATCTTGATTGTTCACCATAAACTGCCCCAATGGGGAATATTGTGAGTACTAAAATTGGTCAAGTGTTAAATCTGACTTTAGATCGTCCTGAGAAGAAGAATGCGCTCACCCCAGCTATGTATTCCGACCTTTCCAAAGCTTTAACTGCCGCAAAAGATGATTTCGACATCAGAGTTGTTGTGATTTCAGGTGCTGGAAGCGCATTTACTGGTGGAAATGACATTCTCGATTTTATGGATACGCCTCCTACTGGACCAGATTCTCCAGTTATGCAATTTCTCGCGATTCTCCATGAGTTTCCAAAACCACTGATTGCCGCTGTTCACGGAAATGCTGTTGGCATTGGAACAACAATGTTGATGCATTGCGATTTGGTTTATGCAACTGCAGATGCAAAATTATCGATGCCATTTGTCTCACTTGGCCTAGTACCAGAAGCGGGTTCATCGCTGCTCTTTCCAAGGCTTGTTGGCCATGCAATTGCATCTGAAATTTTCTTGACTGGGCGAAACTTCTCTGGAAGTGAAGCGCACGAGATGCGATTGGTAAATGAAATTGTTTCTGATCCGCTGGCTAAGGCGCTTGAAGTTGCTGAAGTTATTGCTAATCAACCGCCAACATCGGTAATAAATACCAAGGCACTTCTAAAGAGTGGACATCATCAGGCTGTGGCAATGGTGATGGAGGCTGAAGGCGAGTTATTTCGGATCGCATTGGAATCAGATGAGGCCCAAATAGCATTTATGAAATTTCTCGAGAAAAAATCAAAGGGGTAGATATGTCACTAGCTGGAAAGAGAATATTTATAACCGGAGGCTCACGCGGAATTGGTCTTGCGATTGCGCTTCGAGCTGCAGCTGATGGCGCAAGTATTGCAATCGCAGCGAAAACTGCTGAGGAGAATCCTAAACTTCCTGGAACTATTTTCACTTCAGCAAAAGAGATTGAAGCAGCTGGGGGAAGTGCGCTGCCAATTCAATGCGATATTCGTGATGAAGATGCGATTACATCAGCAGTCGATAAGGCGGCAACGCAATTTGGTGGCCTGGATATTCTGATCAATAATGCGAGTGCGATTAATTTAACTCCAACCGAGAAAACTGCGGCCAAACGTTTCGATTTGATGTTCGATGTAAATGTTCGTGGCACCTTTCTAACTTCACAAGCTGCAATCCCACATCTTCGTGAAAGTGCGAAGGCTGGGCGCAATCCACATATTCTTACCTTGTCGCCACCACTCTCGATGAGCCCTAAATGGTTTAAGAACCATGTGGCCTACACGATGTCGAAATATGGAATGAGTATGTGTGTTCTCGGAATGGCCGAAGAATTTAAGCGAGATGGAATTGCGGTTAATGCACTCTGGCCACGTACCGCAATAGACACCGCAGCACTACAGATGATTCCGGGTGTTGATACCGATTTCTGTCGTAAGCCAGAGATTCTCTCCGACACTGCCTACATAATCCTAAATCGTGATGCTAAGACAACAACTGGAAACTTCTTTGTTGATGACGAAGTCCTAGCATCAGAAGGCGTTACTGATCTTGAGAAGTATTCAGTCAAGCCAGGGACAACCGATTTCTTGCTTGATTTCTTCTTAGATTAAATTGAACTGGGCTCGCTGGATTAGTGGGTAATTGCGCCTTCAACTTCTACTAGAGATTCTTTGCCAATATTAATTGTAAAGAATAGGACGATAGCGCCGATAAAGAAGAAGAGCGATCCGGCGATGAAGGCTAGAGAGAAGCCATGAGTAAGGGCGAATGGTTGCAGACGCTCACCCATATCTTTATTAGCTGCTATGTAATTGAGCGTTCCGGTAGCAGCCACAGTATTTAATAGCGCGGTGCCAAGTGATCCGCCGACTTGCTGGCTGGTATTAATCATCGCACTTGCAACACCCGCATCTTGGTTGCCGATGTCATGCAGCGCAGTCGATTGAACTGGAATAAATACAAGTGCAATACCAAAACTTAAGATTAGAAACACTGGTAGCACATGAGTTACATAAGATGTATCGGGCGTTATACGAGATAGCCCAAGCTGTGCCAGGCCACCAATGATTAAACCTGGAACCATTAGCGGCTTAGGTCCGATCTTAGGCAATAGCTGTGATGCAACACCCGCTCCTATGATTATTCCGAAAGTAAATGGTAAAAAGGCAAAGCCTGATTTGAGTGGCGAATAACCTAAGACACCCTGCATGTAAATGGACATAAATAAGAACATTGCAAAGAGGCCGGCGCCAACAAAGAGTGAGCCTAAGTATGACCCGCCACGATTTCGTTCAAGAATTACTCGAAGTGGCAGTAGTGGGTTCTTGACCTTCTTTTCGATTATTCCAAATGCAGCAAGCAATAGAACGGCTGCAATCAAGAGTGAGACGGTCTCGATATCGCTCCAGCCGACTCTAGCTGCCTGATTGAAACCATAGACGAGTGCAAAGAGTCCGGCGGTAGCGGTAAGAACTCCTGGAATGTCATATGAGTGTTTGCCTTCGGCCTTAGATTCCTTTACATAAACAACCGCTAGGAGGGCGGTAACTATTGCAATTGGAGTGTTTACTGCAAGACACCAGCGCCATGAGAAATATTCGGTAAGAGCGCCACCGGCGATGAGCCCGATAGCAGCTCCGCCACCAGAAATTGCTCCGTAAACGCCAAAGGCACGAGCTCGCTCCTTTGGAATTGTGAAGGTAACTGTCGTAATCGAGAGCGCGGCCGGAGCCAGGAGAGCGCCGAAGACGCCTTGTAGAGCTCGGGCAGCGAATAGCAATTCTTGAGTTGATGCAATACCGCCGAGTGCCGAAGCAACGGCAAAGCCAATTAAGCCGATGATGAATGCTCGCTTTCGGCCGATGAAATCACCGATCCGCCCACCAAGTAAAAGAAGTGAACCGAAGGCCAAGGTGTAGGCAGTGACAACCCATTGCTGATTCGCGTCAGTGATACCTAAATCAGCCTTAGCATTTGGAATTGCAATGTTAACTATCGATCCATCTAGAACGATCATTAATTGCGCAATCGCAACTACAAATAAGGTGCGCCATCTATTTGGATTTAAACCGTTTTCATCTAATTCAACGCGCGCTTTACTCAATGCAACTCCCTAAAAATTGAAAAATTTAAGAAAAAAATCCGCAAATGTGCGAAGAGGTCATTCTCTCTTATCTGTGATGTATTTTCTTGTTGATATCAGTAAATATTGAAATTTCTTCAAAAATTGTCCAAAATTTAAGGGGCGAACACGCGTGAAGCCAGCCTATTAGTGCTTTTTTTGGCTTTCCCTGATATCTTCTGCTTTATAAGAAAACTACCAAGTTTTCTCCGAAACAAAGGAGCTCGTACCCCAAAAGGGATTCGCTGAAGGTTAGCGAGCCATCCAACAAAAGGTACTTCTTTCTAAAATGACCTGAACTCTAGAACCACAGACTTTCCGTAAGACCCCAAACGTTGTTACTCCAGTTTCCTCTGAAAAAATTAAAGAGTTGATGGCTGCTGAGTGGGCGTTATTTTCAAAATCAACTTTTGCCTCAGGTGTTGAAAGCACCCTCGCAAAAGACTCTTCGCCACTTGGCGTGACTTCAAGCTTCCAATACTGGGATCCATACCCACTTAGCATTGTTTCAGCTAAGGGCGCCTGGATGACCGATGTTGATGGTCGACAGCTACTTGATCTTTCAATGGGATTCGGCGCAATGCTCGCCGGTCACTTGAATGAGGAAGTAATTGCAGAAACCAAGTCAGCTCTCGAAGGCGGAACCCTCTTCGTCACCCCGTCGCCTATTTCACGCGATGGTTCAGAGCGCTTATGCAAGCGTTTTGGAATCGACAAGGTTCGCTTCGCAAACTCTGGCACTGAAGCCACGATGTATGCAGTCCGCACCGCAAAGGCTTACAACGGCAAATCTGCAATCGTTAAATTAGAGGGCGGTTACCACGGTAGCTATGACCCACTTACAGTTTCAGCGAAACCAGATCTTGATTTAGCGGGAGATCCTGAAGAGCCAAATCCGGTAGTCGGAAAAGGCATAAGCGTTGGAGTTGTTTTTGTAGTTCCATTTAACAATTTACCTGCCCTGGAAAAGGTATTTGCTCGAGATCACGAATCGATTTCTTGCTTTATCTTGGAACCAGTTCTAGAGAACCTAGGAATTGTCCTTCCAGATGCTGGCTACTTGGCTGGCGTTCGCGAACTCTGCACCAAGTACAACATCGTCTTAATTTTTGATGAAGTTAAAACTGGTCTCACAGCTGGCCCTCAAGGCGCAGCACATCGCATCGGTGTTCAGCCAGATTTAATCTGTCTTGCTAAATCAATCGGTGGCGGGCTTCCACTCGCTGCATTTGGTGGCAAAGCAGAAATCATGGACACCATCACCACCGGCGCGATGGCACACTTCGGAACATTCAACGGAAATCCACTTGCAATGGCTGGACTTCGCGCAATGGATCGTTTGTGCACTGTTGAAGCACTGGCACGGGCTGAGGCTTTCAACGAGCAGGCACTAGATCGCATCCAATTAATCATTGAAGAGTTCCAACTTCCTGCACATACAGTTGGTTTTGGCGTTAAGGGCTGCGTAACTTGGTCGAAAGATCCAGTTCGCAACTACCGTGATTACAAGGCAACGGACTTTGCGATTGCAGAACTTTCCTGGCTTTGGTCAATGAACCGGAGAATTATTACGCCTCCGGGACTTGATGAGCAGTGGTTAATTTCTCTGGCACATGGCCAGAAAGAGATTGATTTACTTGTAGAGAATTTCAGATCATTTGCAGTGGCGCTTCGCTCTTAATTAAAAAGATAAAAATATTTGCAGATTATTCGAGGGCAATTAGTTCTAAGTACTGATTGCCCCATAAATCTTCATCGCCATCTGGTAACAATAAAACACGCTCTGGTTTCAGCGCTTGCACTGCGCCAACATCGTGGCTTACGAGAACTACAGCGCCTTGATATTCGCCAAGGGCGGCGAGAATCTCTTCACGGGATGCAGGATCTAAGTTGTTTGTTGGCTCATCGAGTAGAAGCACATTTGCAGAACCAACAACCAAAGTTGCCAAAGCTAATCGGGTTCGCTCGCCACCACTTAAAACTTTTACTGGCTTTTGAACATCATCGCCAGAAAATAAGAATGAACCGAGGGTCTGGCGCGCTTGTTGTTCGCTAATTTTCTCACCAGCAGAGAGCATGTTCTCTAGGACCGTTCGTTCGAAATCTAGAGACTCATGCTCCTGGGTGTAGTAACCAATTTTTAGACCATGGCCCGGCAGGATTTCTCCGGTATCAGATTGATTTGTGCCACCTAAAATACTTAACAAGGTTGTCTTTCCAGCGCCGTTTAAGCCAAGAATTACAACACGGGAAGATCTATCGATTGCAAGGTCCACATCGGTGAAGATTTCAAGTGAGCCATATGACTTACTTAGCCCAGTTGCCATAAGTGGCGTCTTGCCACAAGGCGCTGGGGTTGGGAAGCGAAGCTTTGCAACCTTGTCAGATTTACGAACATCTTCAAGATTGGAGATAAGTGATTCGGCGCGACGCAACATTCCTTGAGCAGCAGTTGCCTTCGATGCTTTAGCGCGCATTTTCTCGCCCTGCTTCTGCAGAATTTCGGCCTTCTTCTCGGCATTGGCTCGTTCTTTCTTCCGACGATGTTCATCAGCTTCGCGCTGTAGTAAATATTTCTTCCAGCCCATGTTGTAGACATCGATAACATTTCGATTGGCATCGATATAGAAAACTTTATTTACAACGGTTTCAATTAGGGCAACATCGTGAGAGATAACCACTAGGCCACCAGAATATTTTGTTAAATATTCGCGGAGCCAGTTTATGGATTCCGCATCCAAGTGGTTCGTTGGTTCATCGAGTAAAAGTGTCTCTGCGCCACTAAATAGAAGGCGCGCGAGTTCAACCCGGCGACGCTGGCCACCAGATAGAACTTGAATTGGTTCTTCAAATAAACGTTCCGGTAAACCCAAATTTGTTGCAATTGATTCAGCTTCGGCAGATGCGCCATATCCACCGGCAACATTAAATTCGCTATCGACTCTGGAGTAGCGCTCTAGGGCAAGATCTAATTCTTCAGGGCTTGCAGTAGCCATTGCTTCTTCGGCTTTGCGCATGCGCAGAACAATTTGATCTAGACCACGGGCAGATAAAATTCGATTTATTACTGATTCTTCTTGATCACCAGTTCTTGGATCCTGGGGGAGGTAACCAATTGTTCCGGTGCGAGTTATCTGACCACCAGCGGGCAGGGTTTCACCAGCTAAACATTTGGCCAGGGTTGACTTGCCTGCGCCGTTTCGGCCGACAAAGCCGATGCGGTCACCGCTGTTGATTCGGACTGCGACATCTTTAACTAAGAGTCTTGCGCCAGCTCGGAGTTCAACGCTTTGAGTGGCAATCACTGAGCGATACTCCCACACCTAGGAGGCGCTGAGTGCCGCCGCCCGGAAGCTTCGCCTTTAAGTTGCAGATGCAAATTACTTGCATTAAAATCGAATCATGCACATTCCTGATGGATTTATAAATCTTCAGACCTCGGCAGCCTTTGCTGGGGCAGCGGCAATTTGTGTGGGTGTTTCACTAAGAGGCGCGAGGAAAGAACTTGATGACAAGAGCGCACCGTTAGCTGGACTTACAGCTGTTTTTATTTTTGCAGTGCAAATGTTGAACTTTCCCGTCGGCGCCGGAACTAGCGGGCACCTGCTCGGTGGTGCATTAGCTGCCGTATTGGTGGGGCCATGGGCGGCAACTTTGGCACTTACTGTTGTGTTGCTCATGCAGGCATTCTTATTCGCCGATGGTGGACTTAGTGCAATTGGTTTAAATGTTTTCAATATGGCAATTATCGGAGTTTGGATTGGTTATGGCGTGTATTTAATAGTCAAGCGCGTGCTTCCAAAGCGTAAAGCATCAGTAGCGCTCGCCGGCGCGATTGGTGGCTTCATATCGGTGCCTGCAGCAGCGTTTGGTTTTGTTGTTCAGTATGCCTTGGGCGGTAACGCAACCTTCTCATTGACCTCAGTATTTACTGCGATGATTGGAACTCACATAGTGATTGGAATCGGAGAAGCGTTAATAACCGGTCTGACAATCAGCGCAATTATGGCTAGTAGGTCTGATCTGGTTTATGGGTGGAAGAAAAATGAGACTAAATTGATAATTAAGGAGACCTAGATGTCAACGAAGAAAGATTCTAAGTTTTATCTAATCTTCTTTGTATCAGCGTTAGTTTTGGCAGCTATAGTGTCATTCTATGCATCTTCCTCACCGGATGGTCTCGAAAAAGTAGCGGGAGATATTGGATTTTCGAAAGACGCTAAAGACCCTGCCAATTCAGATTTCACTTTATCTGATTACGGTGTGGCGGGAGTAGAAAATGAGAGGTTTTCAGTTGGAATCGCAGGTGCTATCGGAGTCGTTGCCACTGGTGCGGTTTCCGGAGTTCTCTTTCTCGCACTCCGAAGAAAAAAGAAGGAATAATTGCTAGCAAATTCAGCTAATTCAGATACTTCGCAGAGCCATAATCATGGCCACGATGTAGGAGAACGCCTATACATCCACCGACATTCGCTGGTTCATTCGCTGCCGGCTCATTTAAAAATTTCAGCGGGGCTGCTTTTTATAATTGTCGTGGTCGCAACTTCTATCTCTAATTGGTCGGCATTTATTGGCTATTTTCTACTTATTTCTACAGTGCTTGCAATAGCGAAACTTCCGGTGAAGAAAATTTTATCTAGGGCGACAATCGAAATCCCTTTCGTGCTTTTCGCATTTCTTATGCCATTTTTTGGTACAGGAGAGCGCTTTGAACTCTTTGGTCTAAATCTCTACCGCGAGGGATTGCTAGCAGGTGGGGCAATTATTGCAAAGGGAACGCTCGGCTTATTGGTTGCGATCACTCTCTCTGGTTCGACCAAAGCCCGAGAGATTATTGGTGGCCTGGAAATGTTGCACCTTCCAAATCTGATGGTTCAGATTGCAACTTTTATGCTGAGATATGTAAACGTTGTAAGTGATGAAATGGAGCGAATGAAAGTAGCTCGTTCTTCTCGTGGTTTCGAAGCCAAGGGGATCTCTGACTGGAAAATTTTGGCCCAGGCGGCGGGCGCCCTATTTATAAGATCTTATGAACGTGGTGAACGAGTTCACCTAGCAATGCTTTCAAGAGGATATTTAGGGCAGATGCCTGTAATCGACAGACCAACGATTTCAAAGTTAGAGAGCGCGTTAGTATTTCTGTTGCCAGCTCTTGCGTTAATCATTTTAATTTCAACGAATGTAATTTGGAGCCGTGGATAATGAATGAATCAACACCAAGTTTATTAATCGAAGGACTTGCATTCGCATATCCAGATGGCCATCAAGCGCTCTTCGGGGTTAACTTACAGGTCTCCCAGGGTGAGTGCGTTGCGATTCTTGGGCCTAATGGCGCCGGGAAGACAACACTTGTTCTGCACTTAAATGGAATTCACCCAACTAGCGTTGGCAAAGTTTGGATTGCCGGAGAGTTGGTAGATGCAAAGGATAAAGAAGGCCTGCGCAAGATTAGATCTAAAGTTGGCATCGTCTTCCAAGATCCCGATGACCAGCTATTTATGCCGACGGTTGGTGAAGATGTTGCATTCGGGCCATACAACATGGGAATCCGCGGCGCAGAGTTGGAAGATGTAATTGATAAGGCGCTCACACAAGTTGGCATGCTGGAATTTAAAGACCGGGCGCCTCATCATCTCTCCTTTGGTCAGCGGAGAAGAGTTGCAGTAGCAACGGTTCTGGCGATGAAGCCAGAAATTTTAGTTTTAGATGAACCATCTTCGAATTTAGATCCAGCAAGTCGCAGAGAGCTGGCAGATATTTTGCGTGAGCTAAAGATTACAACTTTGATGGTTACTCACGATATTCCTTATGCCTACGAGCTCTGCGAGAGATCAATAATTTTATCTGGCGGCGTCGTTGTAGCCGATGGGCTGACCAAAACAATTCTTAGTGACTCAAAGCTTCTAAGTGAGAACCGACTAGAGCTACCGGTGGGCTTCTCGCTATAAGTACTTGACCTTATTTAAAAGTAAAGAGCCCCTACAGATTCCGCTGCAGGGGCTCTTTTAGTAACTATGGTTTAGAGATCGAAGTAGAGCTCGAACTCTGCTGGATGTGGACGTAAGCGGACGTAATCCACTTCTTCCTTGCGCTTCCAAGTAATCCAAGTATCGATTAGATCCTTTGTGAATACGCCACCCTTTAGGAGGAATTCGTGATCGGCTTCTAGATTATCTAGAACCGCATCAAGTGATCCTGGTACTTGCTGAATTGCAGCGGCTTCTTCGCCATCCAATTCATATAAGTCTTTATCAACTGGCTTTGGTGGTTCGATTTTGTTTTGAATTCCATCTAGTCCGGCCATAAGCATTGCAGCGAATGCTAGGTATGGATTTGATGACGGATCTGGACAACGGAATTCGATGCGCTTTGCCTTTGGATTCGAACCTGTAATTGGGATACGAATACATGCAGAACGGTTACGGGCTGAGTAAACAAGATTTACTGGGGCTTCGTAACCTGGTACTAAGCGACGGTAT
>JASJJZ010000052.1:0-15331 GCA_037622205.1 Actinomycetes bacterium | reverse complement strand
ACGAACAGTGCCGGCTAGTTCAACCCGACCCCCGCCAGCGGGGTTTGAAGTTATAACTTTTCCCTTTGGCACATCTTCGCTGAAAATTTCTCCACTCACTTGAATTTCCAAACCAAGATTTGTAATAGCTTCTACTGCTTGTGATTGTGTCATTCCAGCAAGAGATGGAATAAGAATCTTGTTTCCTGACCCAGAAAGTTTGTACCAACTTGTGGCAACGACCAGAAGAATTACTAGGAGCGCGATAGCACGATTGCGTTTTACTCGACTAGAAATTTTATGCTTCCCTTTAGTTGTGCCGGAAGTTTTACGCATAACGTTCCCCCTCTTTAGATCTAGCTGAGTTGTGATATTTTTTATAATATCTAATCTGCCAGGTTTTTCTCGGACCTTTTTAGAACCCTTAGCTTTATGGATAGGAATATCCAATTCCAGACTCATTTGCTGCTTCTTAGGATCCAACTTGGTTAACAATGCCAGAATCTCTTCATGCATAGCCCCTGCATCTCTAAATCTCTTATCGGGATTATTCGCAGTTGCCTTTAAGACTATTTCATCGAGTTCAGGCGGAATGTTAAGATTTAGTTTTGATGGCGCCGCTACCTTCTCATTGACGTGCATATAAGCGATTTGTATTGGGCTCTCACCATCAAATGGCTTTTTTCCAGTCAGCATTTCAAAGAGCACAATCCCCAAGGAATAGACATCGCTACGCATATCTGAGAGTCCGCGCTGCACTTGTTCTGGTGATAAATAAGAGACACTCCCTAGAATCACACTTGATTCGACTGTTAACGTTGTGCCTAATTGCGCTCCCTTGGCCAAACCAAAATCGGCGACCTTCACTCGGCCATCCTTAGAGATTAAAATATTCTCAGGCTTAATATCTCGGTGCAGAATGCCATTGTTATGTGCGGCAGCCATTGCGGAGAGAACAGGCGTGAAATACCTTAAACTCTCGGTGACGCCAAGTGCGCCTTGGTCATTAATTACATCGCGCAGCGTGAAACCTTCGATATATTCCATGACAATAAAGACGGCTGGAACGCCACCTTCGTTCCATCCTTGATCTTGGATGGCAACAATGTTTGGGTGTGCAAGTGCTGCAGCAGCTTTTGCTTCGCGAATAAATCTCCCGACAAAGTCTTCATCATTAGCCAAGTGTGAATGCATGATTTTTACTGCGACTGGTCGATCTAATCGAAGATCAAGGGCGTAATAAATTGTCGCCATGCCACCGCTCGCTACGACGCGCTTTAGCAGGTAGCGATTATCAATCATTTCGCCGGTTAAGTCGGACACGGTTAAATCTTAGACAGTGCCGAGCCCACTTAAGCGGTAATCCGCGCTCTTCTTGGTCGCTTCTTTCTCAAAATGAATGTTCTGCGCCACTAAAAATGCGGGCATGAATTGGGCAACCCCTGGTCCATCCCGTTTGATAACCCGTTCCAAACCTATTTCTGGCAGAACTTCAATCCACAGTGCGAGAGATATCCAATCTTTTAGGGCGCTCTGACCAGATCCCACGCCCTCAATGATCAAATACTTTGGTGGCGATATTTCAACTACCGGACTGAATTTACTCTCCAGCCAGTTAAATGGGGTAAATCGAATTCGATTTTCAGTCTCTACTCCCTTCAAAACTTCACACAACTTACTAGTTAATTTTGGAGTAAACGTTGAATCCCAGCCCTCGTACAAATCGTCCATATGAATCGTGTAGTGAGAATCCAGGGTCTGCGATAACGCATTAGCTAGGGTCGTTTTGCCCGAACCAGCTGGGCCGTCGATAGTTATCACGATGCACTCACCGCATTTTGCAGTGAGTTCAGGCAATAACTCCTTAAGTTTTTGAAATTGCTGATTCACGGCGCCATCGCTTCCAACCAGCAACAGCAATTAATACAAATATAAAGTAAAGAATTGCCGTTAAATAATTTTTGCCGTTCCAATATTGGTAGGTATACACAAGATCAACTACCACCCAAATTATCCAACTTTCATAGCGCTGAAGCACCATGAGGAATTGCGCGATGCAACTTCCTACAAAACCAAATGCATCTGTTAAAGAAGCAGCAGCACCGATCTTCTTAAGAATTGGATAGAGCGAAAACCAGGCGACTAAATATGCAGCACCCCAGATTGCAGCATCGCGTTTAGTAAGTCGTTTTGGTTGCGCTCCCTTTGGACCCCAGCCAAACCAACCAGCGATTGCACCTGCGATAAAGATGAATTGGAGAAAACCACTTGCGTAGTAATTCCATTGAAAAAATAGGGCCGCATAAAGCAGGGAGGAGATACTCCACCAGGGCCAAGTTTTACGTGGCCCATAAACTCCGAGCGAAACCCCGATAACTGCAGTTATAAAAGCTATTAATTCCAGAAGAGATAATTCATAACCCCAAGCAGTGAGCACGGTAACCATTAAATCCATCGATTAACCCCTTTCCAATTCGCATTACCGAACTGGTACTACGGTCGATCTGACTTTCAGATCCTCTCAGCCAATTTCTCGGCTCCCGTCAGCGCTGACGATAGCAAACTATCTAGCCGCGCGCGCCTTAAGTAGAGCTGGAATGGCAACTTTAATTCGCCGCCAAGTTGATGTTTTTGCCCGCCGGTCAAAGATTTGGTAGTCAATCTTCTCTACTTCATCGACGATTCCGCAATAAAGTTCGGAGGCAGCTTCGATACAGGCCTGAGATTCTGGTGCTAATAGTTTGATTCCAGGCGCCGCCTCCTTCTGTAATCGTCGAACCCGGGCAATCTGTTCTTGCAAGGCAGATTTGATTTGGGGTGTTAGAACTCTCTGCTCTAACATTTCGCGTGAAACACCGTGAGCCGAAAGCTCGTCGATTGGTAAATAAATTCGGCCACGCTCTAAATCTTCACCAACATCTCGGATGAAGTTCGCTAATTGAAATGCAGTTCCAAGTTTCTCGGCGGCGACATAGGCATCAGGTGAGGCTGCCCCAAGTATTGGAACCATTTGAAGTCCGATTACGGAGGCTGATCCATATACATATTCCATTAGATCATCAAAATTTTGATATTCACTCACCGTTAAATCCATAGTCATTGATCTCATAAAAGCTTGGAAGTGCGCGATTGGAATCTTAAATCGATTAACAGTGTCAACTAGCGCCCGTCCGATGTCATCGTGGCTTACCCCATTTTCGATATCAGCCAAAACCTGACTTCCCCAAGTAGAAAGTTCAACAGCCTTCGCTTCATCGGAAAGTGTTGAATTTAAATCATCAACGATTTCATCTGCATATCTAGCAAAACCATACAGCGCATGAACGAATGGACGTTTAGCAGGTGGAAGAAGCAGTGTTGCTAAGTAATATGTTTTTCCATGTAACGAGTTAAGTCGTTTACATTCGCCATAAGATGCTCGCAGTCGTAAATCAGTTATTCCGGCTGCATCCAATTCATTCATTTATTTAACAGGTCCAACAATTCGTTCGGCTGCAAGTCGACCAGAAATTAAAACCATCGGTACGCCGACACCAGGTTGCGTGCCCGATCCAGCGAAAACAACATTCTCAAAGCCCTTTGCAATATTTCTTGGACGAAACGGCCCGGTTTGGAAGAAGGTATGTGCACTAGCAAATGGGGCGCCTTGTTCCATGCCCTGATTCTGCCAATCAAGCGGTGTTGTCATGTGTTCGACTTCTACGGAATCAGCGAAACCTTCGTAACCACGCTCTTCCATAGTGCGCAACATCTGGTCACGATATTTAGGACCAGTGACTTTCCAGTCAATGTCTGCTGAAAGATTTGGGGTAGGGAAGAGAACATAATATGAGTTCTTTCCAGCAGGAGCTAAATCTTTGTCATCATGAGTTGGAACAGTTACGAGCAAACTTGGGTCAGTCATCAGAGTCTTTTTCTTAATGAGTTCATCAAAGACGCCATCCCATGATTTTCCAAAGTGAATGTTGTGATGAGCCAAACGGTCGTAATTCTTATTAGAGCCGATTAATAACGTCACGCATGAAGGCGAATATGTTAAGCGCTTCACTGATGGTGGAGTTCGGCCAAGTAATTCGCGCCAAGCAACCGGAAGATCTGGATTTAGAATCACAGCATCACATGGAACCCGGTCGCCATCAGCAGTTATAACTGCGCGGGCACGTCCGCCGGAATGCTCAATAGATGTAACAGTCTGGTTGTATTTGAATTCAACACCGTGCTTTGCTGCGGCACCAGCAAGTGCCCGAGGTAGTGCATGCATTCCACCCTTAGGGAAGAAGACACCATTTACTGAATCCATGTATGCGATAACTGCATAAATTGCCAGAGCTTGTTGCGGACTTACTCCGGCATACATTGCTTGACATGAATAAACTTTTTGGGTGCGTGGGTCTTTTAAGAAATCATTTACCTTCGGAGCCAGTCTGCGAAATCCGCCGAGCGCAACAAGTCTTGCTAAATTTGGGGTTAGTAGATTAAAAGGTGAATCAATATTGCGGTCGATGAAGTCTTTCATCTCATACTTATAAAGCTTGGTTACGAAGTCAACATATCTGCCATAGCCAGCGGCTTCATCTGGTCCGATTACATTACGAATCTCTTCTTGCATACGACCGGTTTCGGCGTGCACATCAAGTGTCGAGCCATCGTGATAAAACGCGCGATATAAGGGCTTTAATGGAAGCAGTTCCATCCAGTCTTCAAGTCTTTCGCCAACACAGGAGAGCGCATCTTGGATTAGATCAGGCATTGTTAAAACGCTTGGTCCAGTATCAAAGGAGTATCCATCTTTATTCAATAAGCCATTACGGCCGCCCGGAACACTTTCGCGTTCGATTACTGTAACTTTTCGACCCGCACCAGCAAGTCGGAGCGCAGCACTTAAGCCGCCGAGCCCGGCGCCAACAATTACAACATGATCCGTGGGTCCTTTTACGCGTGCCGGCATTTAATATCCAATACTTAAAGAGTTCGCTGGGTGGCTATGGTTAAAAGTTGCGTCAATGCAACCTTGCCCACAGGGTCAATTTCACCATGTTCAAGCGCCAAATGCGCGCTGGAAGTCAGCGAAGAAATAAGTTTTTCAACCTCAGCAAGGGCGCCACATCCAATGATGATCTTGCGGATTTCATTGACTTCGTCAAGAGTCAATTTTGGATTCCCAAGTGCACTTTTGATAACTGCCTTAGAACCATCATCTGCAAGTTCTATGGTTTTAGCTAGAAGAACGGTTCGCTTACCTTCACGTAAATCATCGCCAGCCGGTTTTCCAGTTTCATCTGGATTACCAAAAATGCCAAGGACATCATCGCGAAGTTGAAATGCTTCACCGAGTGGCAGACCATAATCGGAGTAAGTTTTGAAAAGGTTTTGATTTGCACCACCAAGTGCTGCGCCAAAATGAAGTGGTCGTTCAATTGTATATTTGCCAGATTTATATCGAGCAACCTTTAGCGATCTTTCAACTGATTCGGATGCAAATGCTTGTTCATAAATATCCAGATACTGCCCAGCCATTAATTCGACTCGCATTTCGTCATACATTGGAAGCGCCCTAATTAAAGATTGGTCATCAATGCCAGATTGGTGCAACATCTTTGCAGACCAAACTAGCGCTAAATCTCCAAGCAAGATTGCTGCCGAAATTCCAAATTGCTCACTAGATCCACTTAACTTCTGATCGCTGTGTAACGCTTCAAAAGCTTTATGGATTGCCGGTGCGCCACGCCTGGTGTCAGAAGCATCCATTACATCGTCGTGCATTAGAGCGCAGACATGGATTAATTCAAGAGCGGCACATGCGCGCAAAATTTCAACGTTTGGTTTTGAACTAGTTCCAAGAAATCCAATGTATGCGAAGAGTGGGCGAAGCCGCTTTCCACTATCCAAGAGGAAGCGCTCCATGGCCGATGCGACCGGTGCTAATTCGGAAGCAATCTCATTTAGGTATTTATTCTCAACTGCAACAAAGTTAAGTAACTCTTGATTTACTAAATTACGAATCTCTTTAAGGTCATTGGTAGGAGAAAAACTCACGGCGTAAGGGTAACCTGACCCGCTATGGAAGATATGACAATCTCGGTGGAGTTTTTCCCACCAAAAGACGACGCTGGAGAAGCGCGGCTCTGGGAGGCCAGCGCTGCCCTGGAAAGCATTGCGCCAGATTTTATTTCAGTGACCTATGGTGCTGGTGGAAGCACTCGTAATCGCACAATTCAGATAACGAAAGAAATTACCAAGCGCACTGGGCGAGGCACAGTTGCCCATTTAACCTGCGTGGGTTCTACTAAAGATGAGCTAATTGAAATTCTGCAGCAATACAAGGCCGCGGGAATCAAAAGCATTCTGGCACTTCGTGGTGATCCAGTTGGGGGACCAGCAGCAAGTTGGGTTACAACTAACGGTGGCTTTGATTATGCCGACCAACTAGTTGAACTTGCAATTAGCCAAGGTGGGTTTGATGTCGGGGTAGCAGCATTTCCCGATGGCCATCCTGCAAGCAACAGTAATTTGGATAACGATATAGATGTTCTGATTCGCAAAGAACAATTAGGTGCAACCTTTGCAACAACACAATTCTTCTTTGAAAGTTCTAAATGGGAAACGCTGGTAACAAAGTTAGCTGCGCGGGGATCTAATCTGCCAATCATCGCAGGAATCTTGCCCATCACAAATGTTAAGCAATTGCATCGTATGGCCGAACTTGGGGGCACGCCAATTCCCGCAGAAATATCTACGTTATTTAATGAGATTTCAGAAGACCCAGATGCGGTTAGAAAAACTGGCGCAGATTTAGCAACAAGACTCTGTGAAGAATTAATTGGAATGAAAGTTCCAGGATTACATTTCTACACAATGAATACGGCCTTGGCCACCCTGGAAATTTGTAAGAATCTTGGATTAACTAACCGTGGATAAAGAAGAGTTTTTCACAACCTGGTCTAAATTGCACGGAGATGCGAAAATTGAAGGAATCGTTAAAGCTTGGCTACAAATTTCATTTGCAGTTGTAAAACCACTATCTATTTTAAGAGTTACTCCAAACTTATTAACTTTCGCCGGATTGTTGTTCGCGATTGCGCTCTGGCAATTCGCTAATAGTTGGCTTGCGGCACTCTTTCTTACGCTCTCGCTATTCTTTGATGGAATTGATGGCTCACTTGCAATCTTGCAGAGAAAAACCTCCAAGCTCGGCGCATTCACCGATTCTTTTGTAGATCGAATTTCTGAAGTTTTCTGGGCTTTAGCGCTCTACAAGTTAGGAGCGCCAGCGCTTCTAGTTTTTCTGGCGCTGCTTGCAACTTTTATTCAAGAGTATTTACGGGCCAGATCAGGCGGTCTTGGTCATGACGAGGTTGGCATCGTAACTATTTGCGAGCGACCAGTTCGTGCCAGTCTTATCTTTATTGCAATCACTGCTAATTTAATTGGGTTTGAAATCACGCTAGCAATCGCGGCAATTTGGGTGGCCATGCAAAGCATCGCACTCTCTCAATTAACGAGCAGTCTCTACAAACGCCTCAGAAGTTGATTATCGCCTAATAGTTTCGGATGGCAATTCACCAAAGCGCTCGTGATACATCTTTGCAAAGCGTCCCAGATGAGTAAAGCCCCAAGAAAATGCAATTTGTGAAATCGAAGAATTGAAGCTGTGGTTTGAAATTAGATCTTCACGAACCCTGGTAAGGCGCACATTGCGAAGATAGTCTGTTGGACTCATTCCAACATATTTCTTAAATCCATCTTGCAAAGATCTGATGCTTACCCCCGCGATTCGAGCCATATCGGTAACAGTTAATGGCTCTTCTGGATTTGCTTCACATGCTTGCATAGCTAAGCGGACTGATCTCGGTGCTGCTGGTTCAACGCTAGTTCCGATTGATTCGGTGTAGTTGTGACGCTGGGATAGTAGAAGTCCGCTAATTATTAAATCTTGGAATTGATTTCGAACTCCACTGTGCATTGTCAGGCCTCCTCGATCCACATCGGCAACAAGAGTGTCAACAAGTGTCCGCCAACTTCTTGCTTCGGGGGTCGTGAGGTCCATTCCAAGATCAAAGCGAACTGGCAGATGTAATTCTCGGCCAATTAAATCTTCAAGTCGTTCTTCAAGCGTGCTGCGGTTTATATAAACCAATAATTGTGGATTTCCCTCATGCCATACCATGTCTAACTTCTCTAAAGGATTTGGAATCGATGCCATATTCACATCAGAGTGAATCTTCTCTTTGCCGCATGAGATTTCGGCGCTCCCAGCCAATGGCATTTGAATTAGGTAGAACGAATTTAACTCTCCGGGAGTTATGTGAACCTCGGCGCCATAATCCAAATAATTTAGAGTTACATCGCCCAGAGTTACCCGATTATGAATGGTATTTAGCTTCTCATCTTTATTTGTCGTAGTAAGCCCGTGTGGACAGAACACACGGGCAACCTCACTTCGCGCCTCATCTAAATGAGTAGTACGAAATAAGTTATGTTCGCGAAGCAGCTCGGTTACCGGGACCATGCTCGAATGGTTCCCGTTGTGAGGACTGGCTGTCAATGGGTTATCTGGATTTATGGAGCGTTATTTGCGTTCTTCGGATAGCAAATGCGTGGGTAGGACACCTTTGAGCGTTGGGCCTGCCTAGCCTTTCGCCTATTACTTTTACCTTCACAGAACTAAAGGGGAGATACATGAGTTCAGATTCATTAAAGGGCAAAGTTGCAATCGTTACTGGCGGCGGAACTTTATTTGGTGCTGCAGTAGCTAAGACTCTTATCAATGATGGCGCAAAAGTCATGATTGTTGAAATCAATGCTGAAAGTGGCGACGCAGCAGCAAAGGCATGTGGTGCTACTTTTTTCCATGGTGATGTCACTGACGATTCTTCAATTTCGAAGATGGTTGAATCGATAATTTCAACTTGGGGTCGCGTAGATGTATTGGTAAACCTGGCATGTTCATATGATGATTCTGGTGCCGATAGTACTCGCGCCCAATGGACTAATACTTTAAATGTAAACATTGCAAGTGCAGCTATGTTGGCTGGTGCAGTGCGACCTCACATGGCAAAGCAAGGTGGTGGATCAATTATTAACCTAACAAGTATTTCTTCAAATGTAGCTCAAACCGGACGTTGGATTTATCCAGTATCCAAGGCAGCACTTGTTCAACTCACTCGCAATATGGCGATGGATTATGCCGGCGATAAAATTCGCGTGAATTCGGTTTCACCAGGATGGACCTGGTCTGCAATTATGGATATGTTGTCAAAGGGCGATCGCAAGAAGACTGATCGCGTAGCTGCACCATTCCATTTAACCGGACGAGTCGGCGATCCAGAAGAAGTCGCAAATGTAATTTCATTTCTTGCTAGTGACAAAGCTTCTGTTGTTACTGGTGCAGATTGGGCCGCAGATGGTGGCTATTCTGCAATGGGACCGGAGCAAGCTGTGCCCGCAATCCCATTACTAGAGGCGTAATTACTTCTATCTTAGATTTTCGCTAAACGTTTGCGAAGCTTTGGGCCAATCTTTGCATAGCTCTTTGGATTGATTGGTAGTAACCATTGGTTGAATCTAACTGGCGCCGGAATCTGAAGATTCAGATCAACAAGTAATTCATCAATATTGTGAACTGAGAACGGAATGATGTTAGTTCCGCGCGCATGCTTATTCTCGGTGCGCTTCTCCATCCAGGCAAGACGCCTATCAATATGAGAGAGCATTTCGCCGCGTGAAGGTAATTTAAGCGCACCTTCAATATTTGCCGCGATCCAGATTGCTCCCATTTCAGCGTTTAACTGTGAGAAGAATGAAGAGTTATATCCATTGAATGCCAAGTTCTTTACATCCAGCGGAATTAATTGACGGTAGAGACGGAAGTTTCCACGTTCGTCATTTATTGATTTCATAACAGAATCTTCAAGGAATGGAACCCGTTGATGGAAGCCAGTTCCACAGATTATGTAATCAGCCTCCAAAACCTTGCCATTTGAAAGGGTTACCTTTCCAGCCGACATACTTACAATTTCAGTATCACGTTCTACGAATAGCTTTCCATTCTTAATGTTCTTAAAGAAACCATCAGTAGCAAGCGAAACTGTGCTTCGAACAATTGTGTCGAGCCCAGTCTTTGGATGTAGTCCAAGCTTTTCAAGTTTGAATTGCTTCTCAATAACTCCCTGAACACTCCCAAGCATTCCCGCGCTGACTTTCTTACCTTTTCCATGCAAGAAAGCTTCGGCACCCTTTAACTCGATATAAGGAAATAGCGCTTCGCCCATTCGAGTTAGAAGAAGCATCTTGTAGTTAAGGACATTATTAAGACGCTTTGGGACCTTCCAGATCAAGTGGCGCGCAACAATGGTTGTCTTCTTTGAAGTTCCTACTGTTGCATTTGCTGCGTCACACGATGACTTGCCATAACCAATAACTACAACGTTCTTCCCGCGGACATCTTCTAGACGATGGAAATCTACCGTATGCAAAATCTTTCCACCCCCAGCTTTAAATGCGTCCGCACCTTTCCAATCTGGAATAAATGGATCACTGAAAATTCCATTAGCGACGATGAAATAGTCAAAGTCCTGTGAAGTTTTCTTGCCATTAGAATTTGTTTCAACGGTCCATGAACCATTTGAATTCTGCTGCGCAAGAGTTACCTCTGTATTGAAAGAAATTTTATTAAAGATGTTAAATTTTTTGGCATAACCTTCAATGTATTGCTGGACTTGTTCGCCACTTGGCCACTCTGGCGTTCCTTTTGGATATCGATAATCACTCACTGCATATGTACTACGAACGTTCTGAGTTCCAAGACCTGGATATCGGCGTGAAGCAGACCAAACACCACCGACATCACTCTCTTTTTCAAAGATTTTAACCTCATGGCCGAATTCACCTAAAACTTTCGCTGAGGTGAGCCCCGCAAATCCAGCTCCCACGATTCCAATTTTCATCCGATAAAACCCCCATCTCCCCAGCAACGCCGGGATCATTAGTAAGTGAGATTAGGAATTAAGTGTTGAATTACTTATCCAGAGCGCGCGATGGATATCCAATTGACGCTCGAGTTTCTTCCTAGAGTTAATCGTTGGGCTAAGTGAAGGGGGGTAAGGATTAAGCGCGACCGATTGCTTCAGCAACGATTTCGGCGCTAATACCAACAAGTGGAAGCCCACCACCGGGATGAGCAGAACCACCGACACAATATAGATTCTTTAGAGGCGAAGCATTTTTGGCCCTCATGAACGCTGAACGCGCACCATTGCTTGAAGTTCCGTAGATAGAGCCACCAGGAGCGCCAACGCTATTTTCTAGATCTGCAGGAGTTATAAATTCCATAGTTTCAAGGCGTTCTGAAACACGTAAGCCAAGTTCATCTAGCCTGGCAATTATTTTTGCAGCATAAGCTGAAGATCCATTATTCCAATCCCAACCAGAACCCGGTTCGTGCCGCGGTGCATTAATTAGAACCGACCAAGCTTCCAAATTTTCACCCTTAACCATCTTTGGATCATTTGGTGCACAGATATAAATTGTCGGATCATTAACGGGAACCTTCTTTTCGAAGATCTCATCAAATTCTGAATCATAATCTTGCGGAAAGTAGATTGTATGGTGTGCCATTTTTGGTGGCGGCCCAGATAATTTATTATTATTCAGACCAAGTAGAAGCGAGAAACCGGCTAACGACTTTGTGGACCCGGCTAATTTCTTGCGCTCTGCTTTAACGATATTCAAATCGGAAGAAAGCAATTTGTTATAAACAATTTCAGCATCGGCATTGGCGACTACGAAATCTGCGTTGTGAGTCTGATTTCCAACAACAACTCCAGTTGCTTTTTTCGATTCATGAGCAATCTTTGTGACAGGGGAGCTCAGTTCAATTTTTACGCCGAGTTCGCGGCAGCGATTTTCAAGTGCAACAGCAAGTTGGCCAATACCGCCTTTAATATGCCAGGCGCCAAAGGATGATTCAACGAAGGCAATTGTAAGTAAGACTGCTGGAACTTTTCGAGGATCAGATCCGGAATATGTCGCATATCGATCGATAATTTTTGATAGATAAGGGTTCTTTGTATATTTACGTGTCAATTTTCGTAACGATGTCATTGGCGAAATGACTCGGAGATCTCCTAAGAAACCTCTTTTGGCCACAAGACTGCGAATTGATTTTAATTCTGATTCAACAAATGGACCTCTAGATACATCCCACATATGTTCAGCACGCTGCATCAAGTTATGCCACTCATCGCCAGCTACCTTGCCCAAGACTGATTCAATCGAGTCACAAGTTCCTTTTAGCGAGAGATTTGGAAATGTTATTTGAGTTCTGTCAGCAAAGTTGTATTCAAAGGCTGGATCAACTGGTTCCATTTCAAGAATATGCTCGATTCGCTTGCCAGTTTTTAAAAAGAGATCTCGGTATACCGCTGGCAAAGTTAGAAGCGAAGGACCAGTGTCGAAGGCGTAATTACCTATCCATTTTGTCTGGCATTTTCCACCCGTGCGGTCACTTCCTTCAAAAATAGTTACATCGTGCCCAGCCTTGGCCAATCTCGCAGCGGCAGACATGCCACCGATTCCAGCACCAATAACTATTACCTTAGACATTTATAAAATCGCCCGCCCTCGCCATTGCAAGGTGCCACGAGATTTTCGAATCGACGAGAGAACTATCAGATACAGCAGAACAAGAATCGAGATTGGATGTAGAAAGGCATATGCCGGATTAGATCTCGTCTTTATTGCAGCTAAAACGCGTGATAAAAAGATAAATAGCGCTGGTGCCCCGATTCCTAGAAATGGCGATACTCCAGTGAGATAAAGAAGAATTATTGCAACTAACGTTCCAAGTTGGCCACCAAATGCCCTCCAAAGTGATTTGGTATAGCCATCGATTAATTGAGAATTACGTTTATACATCCGACAACTTGCGACTGAACTCCCATCTGCGACTCCACCTTTGAATCCTTGACTAATTAATAGTCTGGCAAGTTCCAGATCATCCAAGACTTCTCCAGCAATCGCGGCATGCCCGCCAGATTTCTCGTAAACGCTCCGTTTCACTATGAAGAACTGACCATTTGCAATAGTCATAGAACGGCTGGGAAACTTCTCCGCAATTCGGAGTGGGACACTTGCGAGCCAGGACCATTGGAGAAGTGGCTGAATTAACTTCTCAAGAAATGAACCAGCAATCTGTCTTGGATAAGGGGAGATAAAGTCCCAACCAAACTTATTCATGTTCGTTATGGCTGAGGCAATGGCATAAGGATGAAGTCGCACATCAGCGTCGATAAAGACCAGATACTTCCCAGATCCGGCTTGTGAAAGATTGTGGCAGGCCCAATTTTTACCCAGCCAGTCAGCAGGTGGCTCGATTCCAGTTAACTTTTCAACTTTGAATTGGCTAATAAGTTGGGGTGTTGAATCAGTTGACCCGTCATCTAGAACAAAAACTCGACTTGTTTCTAGTAACTCACTACTCATTACAGATTTAAGACAACCATCTACATTCTCTTCTTCGTTGCGCATCGGAATCAGCACGTCGGTAGATTCACTAATATTTGCCGCGCCCTTCAAACCAACGACGCGCATATTGATTACATTGACAACGGTAATAATTAGCGCAATTGCGCAAATCCAGAATTCGATCATTTACTTAAGTAAGTCTGGCTTGCCAAAAGAGATTACAAAGAGATAGGGCACAATCCAAATTGCGAAGGCAAGACCTGCAAAGATTGCAACTCCGGGACGGCCAAAGAAGAAGAGATTTCCAACTACTCCAGAGAATAGGGTCCAAGCTAAAAACAGATCTGGAATAGTTGAATTTACTCCTGCCTTACGTCGCTCTTTTGGCAAAATCAAATTCAACAGCGCCATTAAACCCATGCCTGCGAATAACCAACCCGCAGTATTAGAAAGTGGAATCTCCGGTTGAAATGGAACATGTGGCCCAACAACATCCCAGTTCCATCTACCAGCAGA
Source organism: Actinomycetes bacterium (assembly GCA_037622205.1). Taxonomy (GTDB): domain Bacteria; phylum Actinomycetota; class Actinomycetes; order Nanopelagicales; family Nanopelagicaceae; genus AAA044-D11. The sequence continues at coordinate 1,372 of JASJJZ010000052.1, read as the reverse complement.
AACCATTTGCGGATCTAAGAAAAGATCCCAGACCATTAGTCCCGCACCACCATATAAAAATGCCCAACTTGGAATAGTTTTTCTAGCGGCAATTAAAACTGGGTGAACCATCATGATCCAAGCCAGCGGGACGAGTATCGGAACCCCAGTAATTTTGAGCCCAAGTGAATCATCGTAGGCATAGGTTCCAAAGGGCCAGCCAGTTTTGCTACCTAGAATTTCAACCAATAGCGCAAAGATGAATGTTGTGCCACCGAAAATTGCAAAGTATTTAAATCCATAAGATAAAAATGAGTGCACGAGCATTAAGAACGCACCAGAAATAACGGTGAAGATTGTTAGGTAGCGGAGTGCATCTCCAGAAACCAGGGGATAAGTAATCTGTAGTGCAATTACAAAAGCAAAAAGTAAATACAGGCCCAGGCTCTGATTCGCTGAAATTCCACGGCGCCGATTATTTCTCGGGCGATATTGGCGAATTGACATGGGGCAATTCTGCCTTAATTTGGGCTAGATGCCACCATGCTCGTCGATAATCGCAAACCGTGCGAAGAGTTCTTCGGCATACCAATCTAAATCTTTCGTTGCCTGGATCGCAGCAATATGTGCCTGCCCTTGGTATGCAAAGCTTCGAAGTGCCGCGCCAGATTCCCATCTGGAGAAAGTGCCCTGAAGCCCAATTGGTGCTTCGCCAATCCCGATAGCACTCAACAAGCCAGGTGAAGATTTCAAACTTACTGTTACAGGTGGAACCGCGCGCCAAAACTTCTGATTCATTGACCACTTAATTCGCGCACGAGTAATTGCAGCTACTGGGCCTTGCCAATTAGAAATCTGGTTCTGATTGAACGGTTCCTGCTTAGACCACAAACCATGTGCTGAGATTGGTTGCAAGACCGCTCGATATTCAGCAGTAGAGATATTCCGCCAATTTGAAATCAAAGATGAAGCGTCAAATGAATTTACTTCACTTGCATCGATAACTACTAGCAAACCCCAGCGTTTAGCATCGGCATCATTTGGCGTGAAGGTTTCACCTTTGCCAGTGCCTAGCGACTTGAAGAAAGTTATCTTCTGGTTTCGCCTGAGAGTTAAACGATCTAGCGCCATATGCAGTATCGCAGAGGGGAGTGAGCGCAAATTTATCTTCCAGAAATAAACTAAGACAACCATCAATCAGCGCCAACAACCATTGGTTTAGCACCGGTGCAGTTAATAAGTTCGGTATAAGTTGTTGGATAAACTGAATGTGGATGTCCTGCTGCAGCCCAAATAACGTCGTAGTCATTTAGCGCTTCATCAATCAAGATTGTTGCCGGGTTAACCCAGCCCACAGGAGATACGCCACCTATGGTTTTTGAAACCTGGCGGG
>JASJJZ010000051.1:0-51825 GCA_037622205.1 Actinomycetes bacterium | reverse complement strand
AGTATTTGGTGTGCGCCGTTCTCTTAGCAGTGGCAATGCTGCACTCACATCGCCTCGTTTAATCGACATCATCGTATCCATCAAACTTAAACCCTCGAAGGCATCTTTCGCGTAACGGACAGTGCCATCGAAGGCGCCAGCAAGATCTTGTTCAACAAAACTACGGGTTAGGGCAGCGCCACCAAGAATTATCGGCCACTTTTCGGATAGCCCACGGCTTGAAATTTCCTCTAGATTTTCCTTCATGATTACCGTTGATTTGACGAGCAATCCGGACATGCCAATTACGTCAACATTAGATTGCGTCGCCGCATCGATAATTTGATTTACAGTCTGCTTAATACCGATATTTACAGTCCTATAACCATTATTTGAGAGAATAATATCAACTAGATTTTTACCGATGTCATGCACATCGCCCTTAACAGTAGCAAGCAGGATTGTTCCTTTGCCAGCGTCCTCGCTCTTCTCCATATGTGGCTCTAAGAGAGCTACAGCGGTTTTCATAACTTCTGCAGATTGAAGAACGAATGGAAGTTGCATCTGCCCACTGCCAAATAGCTCGCCGACCGTCTTCATTCCTGCCAGAAGATGTTCGTTAATGATAGTGAGTGGTTTTATTCCGCTGGCCATAGCTTCTTGAAGATCGGCCTCTAATCCAACTTTTTCACCGTCGATAATTCTGCGTTCAAGACGTTCAATGAGTGGCAGAGCGGCGAGTTCTGCAGCGCGAGTTATCTTTGAAACCTTACTTTCTACGCCATCGAATAGATCGAGGTAGATAGTGAGAGGGTCGTAAGTGCAGTTTCCATCTGCATCGAAAGTTCGTCGGTCATAAACCAAATCCAGGGCTACTTCTAGCTGTCTGGCCTCGATTCGTGAAATTGGAGTTATTTTTGATGGGTGCACAATTGCCGAATCCAGCCCCATCTTGACCGCTTCAGCGAGGAAAACTGAGTTCAAAACTATGCGAGCTGCTGGATTTAAGCCGAAAGAAACATTGGATACCCCAAGCGTTGTTTGTACGTCAGGATACTTTCTCTTTAACTCTGCGATTGCATTTAGTGTTTCAATTCCATCACGCCTGGTCTCTTCCTGGCCAGTCGCAATCGGAAAGGTCAAGCAATCGATCAGGATATCGCTCGTCAACATCCCCCAATTCTTTGTCAGATCCTCAATAAGCCTGCTCGCTACTGCCACTTTCCACTCTTGAGTTCTAGCCTGTCCACTTTCATCGATTGTTAGTGCAACCACCGCCGCGCCATGTTCTTTTACTAGCGGCATAATTTTTGCGAATCTAGAAGTCGGGCCTTCACCATCTTCGTAATTAACTGAGTTAATAACCGATCTTCCACCCAGATGTTCTAATCCTGCCTTGAGAACTGCAGGTTCAGTTGAATCTAGAACAATTGGCAGGGTTGAACTAGTTGCAAGCCTGGAAGCCAATTCATTCATGTCCGCAACACCATCTCTACCGACGTAATCAACCGAAAGATCGAGCATATGTGCACCATCGCGAATTTGATCCCGAGCAATTTCAATGCAGCTCTGCCAATCTTCGGCAAGAAGCGCATCTCTAAATGCTCGTGAACCATTTGCATTCGCTCGCTCACCTATGGCCATATAGGCAAGATCTTGGCGGAAAGGAACAAACTGATACAAGGATGAAGCTCCTACTTCGCGAGAAATATTCCTGGCAACAACTCCGTGATTGCCAATCTTCTTAACAACAGCATCCATATGAGCCGGCGTAGTTCCGCAACAGCCACCGACCAAGGTCAAGCCATAAGAATCTACAAAGCTCGCCAAATATTCTGCCAACTCATCTGGCCCAAGCGGATAACTTGCACCATTAGCTCCAAGTTGCGGTAGCCCCGCATTTGGCATTACCGAGATACCGATCGTACTATTTTTCGCTAAAACTCGAAGATGTTCACTCATTTCGGCCGGTCCAGTTGCACAATTCAAACCAATTAAATCGATATTTAAAGGTTCAAGTGCATTCAACGCGGCACCGATTTCGGATCCAAGCAACATGGTTCCAGTTGCTTCAACAGTGACTTGCGCAATTAACACTACGTCGCGATCTGATTGGTCAATTGCTTCACGTGCGCCATTGATCGCAGCCTTCGCTTGAAGCAGATCTTGAGTCGTCTCAATTAATAGCGCGTCAACTCCGCCGTCTAGCAGACCTTTCGAAGCTATAAAATATGCTTCCTTCAATTTTAGATATTCAGTATGCAATAAAGTTGGAAGTTTTGTTCCTGGGCCGAGTGAACCGAGCACCCACCGAGGTTTATCCACGGAGGTAAACTCATCCGCAACCTCTCTTGCTAATTTACCGCCAGCAAAAGCCAATTCATAAATGCGATCTTCGATGCCGTATTCGGCTAAATTTGCCCAGTTCGCTCCGAAGGTATTGGTTTCGATTGCATCAACGCCGACTTCTAAATACTTTCGATGGACTGATTTAACCAATTCTGGCTTAGAAACATTGAGAATCTCATTACAACCCTCATGGCCTTGGAAATCTTCTAGCGTGGGATTGGCATCTTGAAGCATAGTTCCCATAGCGCCATCCGCGATAATTACCCGCTGGGACATGGCCACGCGAAGAGTTGATTGAATTTTCATTTAGGAGAAGGTTACCTTAAAGAGCTAGGCCTAATGCGGCATCGATAAACCGAGACAGTTCACCAACCGACCCACCAACTTTTCCGTTCACAGTTTCTTTGGCCCAATCATCTAGAAGATTGAGAGCTTCAGGTGTATCTAGGTCATCTGCAATTTTTTCGGCTATAGCTTCAATCACACCATCAGTTGGGGCACATTCGATTCTAGCTAGCGCAGACCTTAGATTCGATACCCGAGTCTCTGAGCTTTTTAGAGTTTCGTTACTCCACATCCGGTTCTCGGAATACTTTTCAGAGAGCAATGCGTGACGCAAAATCATCGGATCTACTCCCTCATTCAATAAACTTGAAACAAAGACCAAGTTCCCCTTGCTCTTACTCATCTTCTCGCCATCAAGACCAACCATTGCGGCATGTAAATAGGCACTAGCGAAATCCAAACCGGTTAGAGCTTTACCGAGAGCCGCGCTCATAAAGTGATGTGGAAATATTAAATCTGAGCCACCACCTTGAAGATCTATAGTCTTTGAGAGTGTCTCCCCAGGAATCAAATAATTACTACCAACTAGGTTCTCTAAGGCAATAACTGAGCATTCAATATGCCAACCAGGACGCCCGAAACCCATTTGAGAATCCCAACCAGGTTCACCATCTTTATTGGCTATCCAAAGTATCGGATCTAGAGCGTGCTCTTTGCCAACAAGAGCCGGATCACCGCCACGTTCAGCGAAAATCTCTAGAGCTTCTTCCAAAGTCAATGGTAACTCTTCTAAATAGGGCGTGATTCGGAAATAGATATTTCCCGCCAACTCATAGGTCAATCCTTTATCAACTAAAGTTTCAATCGCCTTAATAATCGATCCCATGGCTTGAGTTACTGCAACATATTTCTTAGGAGCCAAAATCCTTAGCCTGGCCATATCACTTTCGAAGAGGGCGATTTGTGACTCCCCTAGTTCCAACCAAGATTGACGATCACGCTTCGCTCTTTCAAAGAGCGGGTCATCAATATCGGTTATGTTCTCAACGAAATCAACTTTGCGGCCGCACAATCTTACATAACGATTAATCATGTCAAATGTTAGATAGGTAGCGGCGTGCCCAAGGTGTGTTGCATCGTATGGGGTTATCCCACACACATACATTCTAAAGTTTGTATCTTTCGAATAAATATCAAGATCACCAGACGTGAGCTGTAACCGAAGTTCCGGCAGTCCTTGATGCCACTTAGCTACTTCCAAAGTTGGCCAATTTCTCACAGCCGTATCTTAGTTTAGAAATGCTACATAGTCTTAATAAGGTGGCCACGGCACCGCCGGCCAATTTGGATTGGGTTCCGAAAATTTACCGTTCTCCAACAACTTTCTAATCCTCTCGGAAATTGCTTCGATCTCACGAGCACTAAGTAGATTACTCAAATATTCCCTATCAATTCCAGAGAGTAAATCTGTTAGCTGTTCGATCTCCTTGGAGGACAAATCTCTGTTGGCGAACTGCCAAATAACTGTCCGCAACTTATTCTCCTCATGCAAACTAACGCCATGATCACATCCAAAGAGGTGGTTGGTCTGCGCGAACAAGATATGTCCAAATTTACGATCAGCATTATTTATAACTATGTCGAATAATGCCAGGTTGCGCATATCTGGTTCATCGCTTTGAGCTCTCTCAATAACATCGACATCCTCCGAAACTTCCACCCATTCCTGTACCGCCCCAAGTCCAAATGGTCCATCACGCAGCAATGTTTTTGGAACAACTTTAAATTTGCCTACTTCACTCAAGTAATAAGCAGCGACCTCCCTACTTGCTAAGTTGCCATCTGGAAAATCCCAGAGCGGGCGTTCTCCTGCAATAGGCTTGTAAATCACTTTCATCTCGTTAGGTAATTTGCACAGCAACGATGCATTCGATGCATCTACCAACCGACCGATGATCTCTAACTCACCGGATTCGAAAACTTTATCTTCGGTAACCATTTGCCCTCGGACAGAGATGGCCAGTTGAGTCGATTGGTAAGCCACAGAATGGGCAGACAGATCGACCTGCTTGTAGAACGCTTTCCGCTCGATTACAGAAACCTTTCACTTGATTTAAGCGAATAGTTAGTCGAAGTAAGTCTGGTGGATCCTCAACGCCTGTCAATTCTTCATCGTCCGAAATAAGTTCAGTAAATTCACCATCAGCAATAGATTGAATCTCGATTGCAACTCGTTGGGATTGTGGATCCCATGAAATTCCCATAACTCCTGCTCTGAACTCTTCATCAAGTGGGAATTGCAAATTCTCATTGTCGACACTCGCAGCTAATTCAAGTTCATCCAAGCTTGCTAATTTTTTCCTTCGAACCTCAGTAATCAATTCGCGCAATCTCTCGACTAAAGCTATTACTTGACTTTTCTCTACCGCTACCGTGGTCGTTCCAAAAACTGAACTAACTTGCAGAAAGAATGCCCGCTCACCAGGGCCTCCAATTGTTCCAACTATGAATCGGGTAGCGTCTTCGTGGCTATAAATAATTCGTTCACTCACGGATGGCTCCGCCTCCTCCGCCAAGGTTAAGGTTGCGACTTCCACTCCCTGTGAATTTCAGTTCGCTTAGATACTCAGTGTTGTTTAGAGATCGAATGCGTGCGCTATCCCCCGTTAAATCGATAACACTTATAGAAGCTGGATCGATTGAGAGGCTTTGAAAATTATCAAGGTGCAGGCCAAGAAACCCGGCCACAATGGCTTTAATAACATCACCATGAGAACACAATAGAACTGTTTTTCCAGGTATGGCGATTACTCTTACCGCTTCGAGTGCTCGATTCTGCATTTCTAGGAAACTCTCGCCATTTGGAAAACGAACTAAACTCGGCCGCTCTTGAATAGATTTCCAGAGTTTTGTTCTCGAAAGTAGTGCCAACTTCTTACCAGACCAGTCGCCATACTCCATTTCTATAGCGCCATCCAAAATCTCGACCTCCATTGCCATCGCAGCAGCTATCGGCTCTAAGGTTTGTATGCATCTTGGGAGCGGGCTGCTATAAATTTTTGTGAAAGTTTTATTAATTAATTCACTTCGAAGAGCCAGAGCTTGTTTCTCTCCGGTCGTGGATAAGGAGACCTTGAAATCCCGCCCAGCTAGAACCGATTTCGCATTCGCCGTTGAATGTCCATGGCGAAGTAGATAGATAGTCGCAGTTTTTTGGGCTCGCATGAGGCCAAGGCTACCGATTAATTAGCAATCAACTTGCTAGGGTGGCGTCATGGAGAAGCGGATACTCGGTAACTCAGGTCTACGTGTTTCCAGGCTGGCCCTCGGCACGATGACTTGGGGTCGAGATACCGACGAGCATGAAGCTGCGGATCAATTAAAAACCTTCTTAGATGCCGGCGGCAATCTGATTGATACCGCCGCGATGTATGGCGATGGCGATAGTGAACGCGTAATCGGCGGCTTTATCGGAACTTTGGCTAAACGTGAAGATTTGATTATTGCCACAAAAGCTGGAATTTCCTTCACCGCAGGTGAACGCCGTGTCAATAATTCACGGACCAATCTTCTAAGCGATCTAGATAAATCGCTCTCTAGACTTGGTATTGAATATCTAGATCTGTGGCAGATTCATACTTGGGATCCGATGGTTCCATTAGAAGAAACCCTTTCCGCTATTGATCAAGCAGTATCTTCAGGACGTGTTAGGTATGTGGGCCTCTCGAATTTCTCGGGATGGCAATTAGCGCGAGCGGCAACTCTGCAGAATCCACTTTTCGGAAAGGCTCCGATAATTTCAAGCCAAGTGGAATATTCACTCCTCAATCGCGGGATTGAAGCCGAGGTTATTCCAGCTAGTATCGAAATGAATATCGGCATATTAGCTTGGTCACCAATAGGGCGGGGTGTTTTAACCGGTAAATACCGAAACGGATCTCCCTCGGATTCACGTGGCGCAAGCCCGCATTTCAGTGGTTTCATAGCACCTTATCTAGACGAACGTTCCCGCAAGATTGTTGATGCCGTCTGCGTTGCCAGCGATGGCTTGGGTTACTCACCTCTTGAAGTTGCGCTCTCTTGGGTTCGTGAAGGCTATGGAGTTACTAGCGCGATCGTCGGAGCAAGAACAGCTGCGCAATTGCGTGGAATATTAACTGTTGAAGAAATCACTCTTCCTGATCAAGTCCGCGCTGCTTTAGATGAAGTGTCATCCGAAATTTAATTAACTATTTTGTAGAAATTCGTTTAGAACTTTCACCCCAAATTTAAGACCATCGACCGGAATTCTTTCGTCGACACCATGGAAAAGGGCGAAGAAATCTAGCTCCGGAGGCAATCTGACAGGGCTAAAACCGTATCCAATGATTCCCAAATCTGAGAGCGCCTTATTGTCTGTTCCACCACTCATTAAATAAGGAACTGGTATTCCCTCTGGATCAAATTTCGCTAGCGCCGCTTTCATTGCATCAACTAGCGCTCCTTCAAATTCAACTTCCAAAGCCTTATCTCTAACCAGAATTTCAATTTCAATTTCATCGCCAGCCAATTTTGTGATTGTCTCTAGTAGCTCATCCTCGAATCCAGGAAGAAACCGACCGTCTATGACCGCAGTAGCGTGTTGAGGAATGACATTTGCTTTATATCCTGCATTTAACATAGTTGGATTAGCAGTATTTTGAATTGTTGCTCCCAACATTCGCGCTGCTCCGCCGATATGTTTTAAGAGTGGACGGGTATTCTTTGGGTCATAAATATCGCCAGTTAGCTCCGCAATTTTTGACCAGAATTTTGCTCCGGTCTTTGTTTCAAGCTGAGGCCATTCATAAGCGCCAATTCTCGCCACAGCGGCTGCTAATTTCGTTACCGCATTCTTAGGATTAATAAAGGATCCATGCCCGGCCTCGCCTTTAGCTTTGAGTTGTAGCCAGTTAATTCCTTTTTGCGCACCTTCGATAAAATATAGGCGGTGCCCCCCGGTGATCGTGACTGAAAATCCACCCACTTCAGAGATCGCTTCGCTGTACCCGTGAAAGATTTCTGGCCTATTCTTTACGAGATAACGGGAACCATATTCGCTGCCCGCTTCTTCATCGGCGAAGAAGACCAGTAAAATATTTCTAGGTGGTTGATAGTTTGCCCGTCTCCATGCTCGAACGGTTGCAATAATCATTGCATCCATATCCTTCATATCTACCGCGCCCCGGCCCCATAGATATCCATCTTTAATGATTCCACCAAAAGGATCGACCGACCAGTCGTCAGCATTCACCGGAACTACATCCAAATGACCGTGCACAACTAGGCCAGGGCGAGTGCTATCTCTGCCCGGGATTCTTGCCACAACATTTACTCGGTTTTCACCAGTGACTATCACTTCAGTTTCAATTCCAACTTCATTCAATTTCTCGCAGACATAAGCTGCGATTGCTCGCTCATCGCCAACTCCTTCGCCATGATTGACACTTGGTATGCGAATCATTTCCTGGCAGATTGAAATACACTCTGTTTCTAGGAGTTCTAGATCTATTTCTTCAATAGGATGAAATACTTCGCTGGAGTTGGCCACTCGCCTATCTTGCCTTAGTTCCATGTCGATTGTGACGATTGTGTCGATGTCCGCGTGATTGGTATCCTTACGCCACGATTCGAAGATTTTCACACCGGTCCGGGTGGCGGAATTGGCAGACGCGCTAGCTTGAGGTGTTAGTTCCCGCAAGGGATTAGGGGTTCAAGTCCCCTCTCGGACACCAGTTTTAAACCAGTATTAAACAAGTATTAAACGGGTATTACACGAATGTTTAAGTTAATAAGTAATCGCTAACAAGGGAGCAACAATGCAGTCAAAAGGGTACGCAGTTCTAGAAGCATCAAAACCACTTGTCCCATTCAATTTCTCCAGACGAGAGTTGCGTCCAGGCGATGTTGCACTCGATGTCTCTTATTCAGGTATTTGCCATTCAGATATTCACCAAGCTCGCGAAGAGTGGGGACCCGCGCTATTTCCTATGGTTCCAGGACATGAAATCGCAGGAGTTGTTACAGAAATCGGAAGCGCAGTTACTAAATTTAAAGTTGGAGATCGAATAGGCGTTGGAGTCTTTGTTGATTCTTGTCGCGACTGCACATCTTGTAATGCAGGACTCGAACAATATTGTTTACAAGGAATGACCGGAACCTACAACAATTACGAACGAGATGGGAAAACTCTGGCGCAAGGCGGATATGCCGACACTTTTATAGTAGACCAGGACTACGCAGTTTCGATTCCAGCAAATCTTGATATGGCAGGTGTTGCTCCATTGCTGTGCGCAGGTATAACACTCTTTTCACCACTTAAGAATTGGAGCGCTGGTCCTGGAAAGAAGGTTGGTGTGATTGGTCTTGGTGGACTTGGTCATATGGGCCTTAAGTTTGCATCGGCCCTTGGTGCACATACAACGGTTTTTTCACACTCTCCAAATAAAGAGGCAGATGCGCGATCAATGGGCGCGGATGATTTCGTAGTTACGAGTGATCTCAAGAACCTCTCTTCACTGCCAAAGGATTTCGACCTGATACTAAATACCGTATCAGCGGATATGGACTTGACGCCTTATCTTCAATTACTAAAGCTTGATGGCACTTTGGTTTTGATTGGCTTACCAATCACGCCATACGGGATAAATGTCCCAGCGCTGTTGGCGCAGCGGCGTTCAATTTCAGGATCAATGATCGGTGGCATCAAGGAAACTCAAGAGATGTTAAATTTCTGCGGAGAACACAATATTGTGAGCGATGTAGAGATAGTTAATCCCAAAGATATCAATCAAGCATACGAACGCACAGTAGCTAGCGATGTAAAATATCGTTTTGTTATTGATGCCTCGAAATTCTAATTCCCTACTTAAACTGATGTAAAGCACCAGCAATTATTGGTGCTAGGAAAAGAGCTGGCAATAAATTTCCGACAGCTACCTGCTTTATCTTCATGACCCTCAGGGAAATTCCCAACAACAAAATTCCACCTGTCGCTGTCATAGCCAAGATTTGATAATCCGGGAGTACGCTTCCCAAAAAGAGCCCCACTCCAGTCCATGCAAACTGATAAATGCCCACTGGAATTATCGAAACTGCTACTCCCCAACCGAGAGAAGCAGCGAACGGGATAGAAATAACACCATCTAGGATGCTTTTCAAAACCAGCTGATCAATTCCAGTTCCCATGCCATCGCTAATGGAACCAAGAATTGCCATTGGTCCAATAACAAATAGTAGAGAAGCTGAAACAAAACCATCTACAAATGGGCTAGAACCATTTGGATCAAATCTTGCCTTCAATTTAACTCCGAGAGCTTCCAGCCGAGTCTCGATGTCTAGCGCACTTCCAATCAAGGCACCGATAAGTAAAGCCGCCAGAATGGCAAAAATTGGCCAGCCTCGAGGTAACTCGGAGATGAACTTTTCATTCCACAATTCCTTTATAGCATCAGCTGCGGCTAGCAATGTAACAAAGCCTAAAACAGTGATTACTAGTTCCCGAGTATGTTCACGAAATTTTCCACCTACGAAAATTCCCAGCCCAGAGCCAATAAGAATCGCAACTATATTAATAATCGTTCCAAGCCCTACGAACATCGTTATTACCTCCATTGAATCGGTAGACTCTAACAGTGAAAAGTAGGGGCATACGCCAGAAAATTTGGCGCTTTCTAAAACCTGCTAAGACAATCCCACACACCTCTTGGACTGCAAAAACTTTATGGTCAGTAACTCCTAGAAATTTCTGCTATCTCATCGTCGGCTTATCACTCTTTGGGATTGGTGAAGCGCTTTTAATTCAATCAAAGATTGGAAATTCACCGTGGTCGGTATTTGCTCAAGGTCTTTCCTTGCATACCCCTCTAACAATTGGCCAGAGCACTGCAATCACAAGCATTGGAGTTCTAGCGCTTTGGATACCCCTTCGACAGAAACCTGGCTTTGGAACTCTCACAAATATTGTGGTCATATCAGTTTTCGTGCAAATCGGAGTTGATCACATTCCTGGGGTAACGCTGAATTTTCCACTTCAATTGCTCTACGTAATTGTTGGAATTGGTCTAGTTGGTTTCGGATCGGCCATCTATATTACATGTGGCCTTGGCCCTGGTCCTCGTGATGGTTTAATGACCTCGTTGCATAAGAAGAGCGGAATTCGCATTGCTCGAGTTAGATTAACCATTGAAGTAATTGTGTTACTAGTGGGGGCCACACTCGGTGGTTCGGTCGGTTTAGGAACTGCAATGTTTGCGCTCTTCATAGGTAGCTCAATAGCTACTAGCCTTAATTTAGTCGCTAAATATTCCAATCGACTGGGCTAATTCCCAATTCACCTAATCTAGTATTGGCTCCACTAAATGGCCTGGAGCCGAAAAATCCACGATAGGAAGATAACGGGCTTGGATGCACGCCTATGAAACGATTCGCTTCCGGTATAAAGCGTTGCAGCTCCGCCGCACTTTTGCCCCAAAGTATAAACACAATCGGTAACTTGCCTAGGTATGCAACCACTTCATTTGTAAATATATCCCAGCCAAGTTTCGCGTGACCCTGACTTAGATAAGGTGTCGTAGTTAACGCCGTGTTTAAGAGCATCACTCCCCTGTTCTGCCACTCCGTCAAATCTCCATTCGATGGGGCTTTTCCAATATCACTTTCAAGTTCTTTGAAAATATTCTTTAAAGTTGGTGGAAGGATTTTTATAGCAACGGGAACGCTAAAGGCTAAACCCATCGCATGCTCTGGATTGGGATAAGGATCCTGGCCTATAATCACAATCTTTATTGTGGAAATGGGTTGTTGGAAAGCTGCAAAGATATTCTCGGTTCTAGGGATAAATGGTTGGGGCAATACTAAGTTATCGAGAATTTCTTTTGATGAGGGCAACGCTAACTTCCACTGCGTAGGCAGTAAATCAAAGAGCATTATTTAATTGCGTTGGCCGAATAGCGGTTGTTTACTATGGTCACATTAATTGGCATGTCATAAGCAATGCTCAAATTCTCCGTAGAAATGACGTTAGAAATAGGACCGCTACCGATCGCCTTTCCATTTTTTAAAAGTAAGGCATGTGTGGAACCTGCAGGAATTTCCTCAATATGGTGAGTAATAATCAGTGTGACCGGCGAATAAGGATCGTTGCCCAGAAGATCAAACCTATTTAGTAAGTCTTCGCGTCCGCCCAAATCTAACCCGGAGGCCGGTTCATCTAGCAGCAGTATTTCTGGGTCTGCCATTAGGGATCTCGAGATCAAAACCCGTTTCTTCTCGCCTTCACTTAAAGTACTGAATTTGCGCTGTGCTAGTTCTCTAACTCCCAAGGTGGTCAGCAGAGCTTGCGCTCTAGATTCATCCCACAACTCGTAACTCTCATTCCAACGACCCAACATTGCATATGCAGCTGTTAGAACTATATCTATTACCTTTTCATCTTCCGGTAGAAGATCTACGAGTGTCGAGCCCATGAAGCCGATTCTTGGTCTTAATTCGAATACATCTACTGAGCCCAATTTGGAACCAAGAATTTCAACCGATCCTAATGTTGGATGAATTTGCGCAGAACAAAGTGCAAAAAGCGTTGATTTGCCAGCTCCATTGGGTCCCAAAATTACCCAACGCTCATTCTCGTTTACCTCCCAATCCAACGGCCCTAAAATAGTTTTACCCTCGCGGACCACCGAAACACTTTTTAAATTAAGGACTGGAATCACAGGCGTAAAGATACCCGTATGCGACTCGAGTTAGCGGCACAAACCGCTAATCTAGGCGGGTGAGCCAAATCAAGACCGAACATACTGGCCTAATTCTAATTTCTGGCGTAGATGCTCCTGGCGTAACGCAGGCTCTTTTTGCCGCACTCGAACCATTTTCTATAAAAATTCTAGATATCGAGCAAGTTGTAATCCGAGGCAGATTGATCTTAACCACTCTAATCTCTCTTGATCCAGCACACGCTTCTGCAATCGAAGCTGATTTAATTGAAACAACAAAGAGACTTGAATTAGATCTTGCAATTGATTTCTCAGATCAGTCTAAGGGAGAAAGTAAGAGTTCTAATCTCCATATCGTCGTTCTCTCTGAAGAGTTACATCCAGTAAGTATCGGCGCGCTAGCAAAAAAAATCGCCGAACAAGGTGGAAATATTGATCGCATTCATAGAACTGCATCTTATCCTTTAACAGCAATCGAATTGGAAGTTTCACTTGATCTCAATGAAGAGAGTTTAAAGGTAATACAGCGTGAACTCGCTGAAATTGCCCAAAGCAATGGGATTGATATCGCAGTTGAGCAGAGCGGTCTAGCGCGGCGAGCCAAGCGCATAGTTCTACTGGATATGGATTCGACGCTAATTCAACAAGAGGTTATCGACCTCCTTGCGGACAAATGCGGAGTGGGTGAACAAGTAGCTGCCATAACTGAGTCAGCGATGCGTGGTGAATTGGACTTTGCTCAATCTCTCACAGCAAGGGTTGAGTTATTGGCTGGCGCCAATATTGAAATTCTGGAATCTGTTAAAGCAGGAATAACTCTGGCGCCAGGTGCCCGCACTTTGATTCGGACTCTACATAAACTTGGACATAAAGTTGGGGTGGTCTCTGGTGGATTTTTGGATGTTATCGAGCCACTTCTGCAAGAGTTAAAGATTGATTTCTATCGCGCAAATAGATTGCAGATAGTTGATGGCAAATTATCCGGAAAAATTCTGGGTCCGATTATTGACAGTACAGCTAAAGCTAATGCATTGCGTGAATTTGCAGCAGCAGAAAACGTCAGCTTGGCACAGACCATAGCTATTGGTGATGGAGCGAATGATCTTGGCATGTTGGAAATAGCTGGATTAGGAATAGCATTCAATGCAAAACCAGCTGTTAGAGCGGCGGCGAAGAGTTCAATAAATTCACCGTATTTGGATTCAGTTCTCTATCTCATGGGAATAACTCGTAGTGAGATAGAAGATTCCGAAAGGAAGTCTTAAGAGTTAAAGCCGACAGGCGTGGATATCTGTAACCAAGATTCCACGGGCCCCAATTTGCCACAGTTCATCCATTATCCGATTGATATCAGATTTTTTAACCATGGCTCGAACCGCATTCCAATTACTCTTCTGCAGCGGAGAAATCGTCGGGGATTCTATTCCCGGAGTCAGCGCACACGCCCGATCCAAATCTTCGCTCTTCACATCGTAGTCGACCAGAACGTATTGTCTGGCGATAACAACACCGTTCAATCTACGAATCAAGGTTTCGATTGCGGGTGAAAGTGCTACCCCGTTTCGGGTTATTAAAATTGCTTCACTTTCCAGAAGAATATCGCCAAAGATTGAAAGTCCGGCTGCACGCAGAGTGCCACCAGTAGATACGACATCCGCAATCACATCAGCTACTCCAAGTCGAATCGAGCTCTCAACCGCTCCATCGAGACGTACGACTGTCGCCTGAATTTTCTTAGACTCCAAAAAACTTTTGAGCAACCCGGGGTAAGCAGTAGCTATTCGCTTCCCTTGCAGACCAGCCAAATCCGACTTTGCACCCGTTGGCCCAGCAAATCTAAACGTACTCTTACCAAAATCTAAGGGTAGAACTTCTGAAGCTGCGGCGCCCGAATCTAATAAGAGATCTCTTCCAGTAATACCTGCTTCTAGTTCACCACTGCCTACATAAATAGCAATATCTCTCGGACGTAAATAATAAAATTCAACCGAATTATCTGGATCGATGAAGACCAAATCTCGTAAATCGGTCCGTTGGCGATACCCCGCTTCTTTTAACGCTAAAGCCGAACTTTCAGCCAGGGAACCTTTATTTGGCACCGCTATTTTTAAAGTCAATTTCTTTCCTAACTATAGATTCTTGTAAATATCTTCTAGCTTAATATCGCGAGCAATCATTAGAACCTGCAGATGATAGAGCAGCTGACTGATTTCCAGGGCCAATTCACTATCGCTCTGATATTCAGCAGCTATCCAAACTTCCCCAGCTTCTTCAATAATTTTCTTACCGATTGCGTGGATCCCAGAATCTAGTTCACGAACTGTATTTGAATCCTGTGGCTTGCTCTCGGCGATCTCATTTAGTTCGCTCCACAACGACTCAAAATTTTTCATAAGTAAATTTTAACCTAACTCTCGCTTATCTCGCCTGTGATTTTGCAGCTAAAGCACGTAATGAATCGACCATTCGCCCTGGATCATCTGACTTAAAAACTGCGCTTCCCGCCACAAATGTGTCAGCACCAGATTTCGCTGCCTCTGCAATTGTCTCTAGCGAAACACCACCATCAACTTGTAACCAAATTTTTCCAAAGAACCGAGCATCTATCTCTCTTCTAGCCTCTTCTACTTTAGCCATCATTGAGTTCATAAAACTCTGCCCACCAAAACCAGGTTCTACGGTCATGATCAAAACCATGTCAAGGTGCTCTAAAAAGGGGGCAATCTCATGAAAAGGAGTAGTAGGTTTTAATGCTAGTCCCACCCTTGCCCCTTCATCTGAAATTTTGGAGATGGTTTCATCTGGCTTTGAACTAGCTTCAAGATGAAAAGTTACGCTTTTGGAGCCCGCTTTTGCGTAGAGGTGAGCGCTTTCATCTGGGTCGGCAATCATCAGATGGCTATCAACCGGAATCGGGCAGGCAGCGATTATTTTCTCGCTCTGCTCGAGGGTAAAGGTAAAGTTTGGAACAAAAATATTATCCATCACATCGAGATGAAGAAGATCCGATTGCGTTGCGATGCGCGCAATTTCACCCGCAAGATTCTCCCGGTCAGCATTTAGGATACTTGGGCAGATTCGAATCATTAGCTAGCCCCTTCCATCAGCACTTCAATGAATTCTATTTCAATTAATCTGCAGATTTTCGAAGCAACGCCATAAACATTGAATCTGATCCGTCCAAATGCGTCCATAGTTGTAGGGAGCCATCCGGATTTACTCCAGTGCTGCCTGCAGGTGAGAATTTTGAAATATCTAAAACTTCCAGATCCTTATGACGATATTTCGCATCCAAGATCTGACTTTTCGTCTCCGCCAAAAGCGGAGAACAAGTTGCAAACCCAATTATCCCCCCAGGATTTAGCATCTCGTAGGCTGAGTCAATCAAATCTCGTTGCAAGGGCAATAGCTCTTTCAGGTCATTTAAGGATCGACGCCATCTTGCTTCGGGTCGACGGCGAAGTGCTCCTAGACCGGAACAAGGCGCATCAATCAATATTCGATCGAATTTCTGACCAAAACTCATGAAATCTCGGCCATCAAAAGAAACTATTTTCTTCTTAGGCACAACTCTTGCAACTAACTCAGCGCGGTGTGCAGTTGGTTCGTTTGCGAGAAAGAAATCTTGCGGATTATTGGTTTCCAATAAATTATGAAGGAGCGCTGCTTTCCCTCCAGGTCCAGCACAGAGATCCAACCATTTCAAAGGAGTTTCAGTCTTCGTTTCATAAAATATCTCAGCAACTAATTGAGATCCCATATCTTGAATACCCGCGCGCTTATCTTTTATTGCAGGATAATCATTCGGCAAAGTATTCGATAAAACTGAATAGGTTCCCAGTGGCAATTTCTCCCCACCTACTTCCAAGATTTCAGAAACAGTCGATTTCCCGGGCCAAGCAACTACATGCGGTGCGACCGGAATATTATTCGTCCGCAATAATTCTTCAACCGCTTCCCAATTCTTTAATTGATCAAAATAGGCGCTGATTATCCAACTTGGGTGCGAATGCAGAATCGCTAACTTATCAATAGCTGGGATGGCTGGGTCCTTCTCTAAATCACTATACATATCCAAATCTGTTGAGATTGAACGAAGTAAGGCATTTACATAGCTCGCCTTCGACTCCCCCGCCACAGCTCTTGCAACTTCAACCGTTTCACCGACTGCGGCATGAATCGGAACCCGCATTTCGAAAATTTGGTGTACTCCTATTCTTAAGAGATCTAAAATCTTTTCATCTAACTCATTTAACGGGCGATCTGCTTTTTTGGAAATCGCATAATCATGTTTCCCCTGGAGACGTAGCGTTCCGTAGGCTAGCTCTGTAACAAAAGACCTATCCCTCAAATCTAGATTTGAAGCAGATAACAACTCAGGTAGTCGAAGATTTGCGTATGCACCATTGCGATTGACTTGGCTCACTAAATCATAGGCCAATAATCTTGCACCACCCGGTTTAGGTTTAGCGAAGCCCTTACTATTCAAATTTTGAACCTGAATCCAGCCTTGCACCTCTAGCAAAATCAGCACCGCTCATGCGTTTTTTCCCAGCCGGGGTGACCTCTTTGATTTCAAGAACACTGTCTGAGGTTCTTACCAATAATTGATCCCCTACTAATTCAATATCTCCAGATCCCTTTAAAGTATTAGCTACAAGGACTTCCTGTAATCCGTGAAGCGAGATTCGGTCACCATTAAACATGCTCCATATTCCTGGATTATCAGAGAGAGCCCGATCCTGACGAAGAAGAACTTCGATTGGATTATTCCAAATTATTCTAGCCATATCCTTCGAAATCTTTGGTGCAAGAGTTGCTCCTGATAAAGGTTGAGGGGTGGCCCTTGTCTTTCCAATTACAGATATGAGCTCGAGTAAATCAGGAAGAGCCAAATTTGTTAATCGCTCCAATAACATTGGCGTGGTGTCTTGCTCCGAGATATTTACCTCTTTAGCTAAATAGACCGGCCCGGTGTCCATACCTTTATCTAATTTGAAAATCGTAAAGCCAGTACTTGTTTCACCGTTCAAAATCGCCCACTGCACCGGTGCGGCACCGCGCAACTTGGGTAATAAGGAGAAATGTAAATTAACCCAACCAAATCTCGGGCCATGTAGCAATTCCACCGGAATCAGCCGACCGTATGCACACGTGATAATTAATTGAGGTTGCGATGCAAGTAGATGTCGATTTAGTTCAGATGTGTCAGCCGGTTTAGCTACCTCTAGCCCCTTAACTTCGGCCCATTTAGCTAGTTCATTAGCTTCTATCTTCTTACCCCGGCCAGTCGGCTTATCCGGGTTGGTAATAATGGAGCCCAAGGTGTGATCACTCTCTAAAATGGCCTCGATTATCGGAATAGCTATGAGGGAAGAGGAAGCGATCGATAATTGCATCTACAGCGCCCGGCCATTCATTAGATGGGGACTAATTTTGAATTTAGTTCTTGATTGTTCAGAACCAAATTCTCCGAACCATTCTGAATTTCTGATATCGGTCATAGCGATTTTACGATCCGCTAAAAGTAGTCGATCAATAAAAACAATTCCATTTAGATGATCAGTTTCATGTTGAAAAACTCTAGCTAAAAGCTCAGATCCCTCTATTGTTACAGGGTCTCCATGCATGTTAAAACCTTTTGCTACAGCTCGCAGCGCACGCGGAGTTTCATAAACCAACCCTGGAAAACTTAAGCAGCCTTCTTCGCCTTCTTGCAGGTCTTCTGATAAATCCAGGGTCGGATTAATTAAATGACCCTCACTCTCTTCAATACTCCAAACGAAAACTTGCAATGAAACTCCAATTTGAGGAGCCGCTAACCCAGCGCCCGGTGCATCCAACATAGTCTCGGTAAGATCTTTTACTAAGTTCCGCAACTCTTTATCAAAAGTGGTGACCAAATTAGCTGGGGTTGAGAGGACTGGATCACCAAATAACCTTATTTCTTGGACTGACACGAGCCAATTCTATTCTAATGCCATCGCAATTACCTAAATTGAAAATGGGTCTATTCGAAGTTGTAACGGTGCCAGGGCTTTGATGCCGCGATATCGAGCTAAGTCTCGGAAGAAATCAGAAAATTCATGAGAGCGGGATATCTCGCATCGCAGCACTAATCTAGATTTACCTTTACTCCCTGCGGACTCTTCAAAGTTTTCCTGTAGAGCAACCGCATCGAACAAATCATTGCCATCCAGTTTGCGAGCAAGTTCTCTTATCGCTGATGTCTCCCCTTGCAAGATTGCCATTCTATAGAAAGGCGGTAGATTCAAATTTTTTCGCTCTTTCAATTCATCCAACGAATTTTCATAGGCATCATTTCTCAGCAGACCTTGTGAAAGCGCATTGTCACGAGCAAGATCTAGGTAAATAACAGCTCCGGGCGAGTTGTTTAGTCGTCCTCGGTTCTCAAACGCTAAACGTCTTACAATTTCAAGGCTACGCAAATCAACTCGATTACTTAGATTCTCCAATGAACGCAGAATGACTGTTGAGTAACTACCAAGTGGCTCACATCCATAACTTGCCAGCACTAGAACGTTCTCACTTAGACCAGAAATATCGTCGACTCGTGATCCGCCTTTGCTCAAAATGACCCTATAACCCGGAATCGCTCTCGCAATTTCATCGGCAATTCGAGATGAACCCTTAGTTAATGAACGAATAGTTTTGCCGTCACACCATGCACATAAGAATGCCTGAAAGGTTTTTTCGCAAATCGCACAGGTGAGCGCTGAATTTTTACTTGGTAGATAAATTTTGCCACCACATTCACATCTCGCTTGATTGCGACACTTTTGACAAGCTATCGAGTTTAGATATCCCGTCTCGGCCATAACCACTAACACATTTCCACTTTTCAATCCTGCTTTCATGAGTGCAATGTCTGATGCACTCGAATCTGAAAAATATAGAACTGCTTTCCTTCGCTGTGAATCTTTCTGCCCCGCCTTGAATTTGATCCATCCCAGTTCGGCTAGACGTACTATCTCTAAACTTGGACTAGCTCCGATGAAGTGCAGGGAGAACTCACCACTTCGAAGCATGGCAACATCTCTGACATTCCAGCTCGGGAATCTACGTTCATACATTGATTCATCACCATCATTGAAAATTAAAATTATCGAATTAGCGGCTAAGGGCGTGAAAATCGCGCTTCTTGTGCCCACTATGAACTGCGGATTCGTAAACCTTATTTTTAGATAATTTTCGTATCTTTCCGACTTTGTAATATCTGAGGTTAAAACAATCGGCTCAGTATCTAGATTAAAAGTAAGTAATTGTTTGATATCTCGTTCATCAGGAACAATAAGTAACAATTGCTGATCAACCTCTAGGTTTCGCAAAATCTCGTTAATAGCAGAGGGCAGACCATCGAGACTATTGGTTATTGTGACCTTATGTTCGAGTTTAAGTTTAGTTGTGGAGATTTTTGGGAGCGGTATCCCTAAATATTGCTTCTCTGCTGCCGCGACTCGCGCTGGTATCGCACTCCGGATTACATCCCAGGGTTTGCATGCGTAACGCTGGCAGGTGAGACCGATAATCTCTATTAATTCTTCGCTAAGTAAGGGAATCGGTGAAATTAACTTGCTAATCGCCTTCATCGACTTCATATCTAGTGCAGACGCAACCCGCGTTTGAACATAACCCATAACCTCTGTATTCCCAAAGGGAACTTTTACAAATATTCCAGGGAGAACTAAATGTGAAATTTCTTCTGGAACTAGATAATCGTAAGTATCTGGCAAGTGAAACACGCCAGTATCAACAGATATTTGTGCAACTGGATTTTCTAAGGCAATAGCAACCTTTTTTGCTACCCGTTGCGCTTTTAAGCGCAGTGGCTTTACTTCAGCCACCTACATTTACCTAGAAGCTGCTTCTTTTAGAGCAGCAGCGCGATCGGTTTTCTCCCAGGTAAAATTAGGAAGTTCGCGACCGAAATGTCCATAAGAGGCTGTTGCGGAATATATAGGGCGCAACAAATTAAGATCACGAATTATTGCCGCTGGACGCAGGTCAAAGGTGGCCATTACTGCATCTATGATTTTACTTGGTGCAACTTTTTCAGTTCCAAAGGTTTCGATAAATAGACCCACTGGTTGAGCTTTACCAATCGCGTAAGCAACTTGAACTTCACAACGAGTTGCCAAGCTCGCTGCCACAACATTCTTAGCAATCCAACGCATTGCATATGCCGCGCTCCGGTCCACCTTTGATGGATCTTTGCCTGAGAAGGCACCACCGCCATGGCGAGCCATTCCGCCGTAAGTATCTACGATTATCTTGCGGCCAGTTAAACCGGCATCTCCCATAGGACCACCGATAACAAAGCGGCCTGTTGGGTTGATCAGAATTCGAACATCTGAAGTATCAATCTTCAAATCTGCAATCATCGGATCGATAACTAGCCTCTTCAAATCCGGTGCCAAAGTTTTCTCTAGATCAACGGTTGGCGCGTGTTGCGTTGAGATCACGATCGTATTCAATGCCACCGCCTTGTCGCCATCGTATTCGATAGTGACCTGGGTTTTACCATCAGGGCGGAGATAATCCACTTGACCTGATTTGCGTACTGCTGAAAGTTGAAGTGCTAATTTGTGCGCCAATGAAATTGGAAGCGGCATTAATTCTGGAGTGTCATCGCAGGCATAGCCGAACATCAAACCTTGATCGCCAGCACCTTGCAGGTCGAGTGGATCAGCAGAAGATGAAATTCGCTTTTCAAAAGCGGAATCTACGCCTTGGGCAATATCGCTTGATTGTTGACCAATTGATAACGAAACGCCACAAGAGTTGCCATCGAAACCCTTTTCGGAAGAGTCATAGCCAATATTTAAAACTGTATCGCGAACGATGGTCATAACGTCGGCATAGCCATTCGTGGTCACTTCACCAGCGACATGCACTTGCCCAGTGGTTATTAAAGTTTCGACTGCGACTCGACTTTTGGCATCTTGTGACAATAAGGAGTCAAGAATTGCATCCGAAATCTGATCCGCCATCTTATCTGGATGGCCTTCGGTAACTGATTCTGAAGTAAAAAGTCGTTTAGTCATTGGCTTACCTTAACTTAGTCAGGGCTCGATCTAGTAATAGATCTGCGAGCGTGTCTTTCGATTGGTTATTGCATTCGATGATCTCACCGCTACTGTCAATCAATAATCCAGTTGTCTCTTCTGAACCAAAAATCGCGCCGCCACTTACATTGTTAAGATAAATCAAATCTGCACCTTTACTCTTCATCTTTGATTTGGCAGTCTCGATACTTTCAGCATCTATCGGTGCAGTCTCGGCGGCAAAGGCGATAAGAATTTGTCTAGCACTTCGTAGCTTGGAGATTTCTGCCAGAAGATCAGGGTTCGCTTCAAGTTCAATACTTCTAAAGTCAGCCTTTTTAATCTTCTGAGAGGAGGAGGTCGAAGGTTTTGCATCTGCAACTGCGGCAGCCATCAGAAGTAATTCACAGCCTGGGAATTCGCTCATTAAGGCTTGTTGCATTTCTTCAGCGGATGAAACATGCAACATCTTTACTCCAGGTAAGTCTTTGAGATTTGAATTCGCGGCGATTAAAACTACTTCAGCGCCTCTATTTCGCGCCGCCTTAGCGATTGCATAACCCTGCTTGCCAGTTGAATGATTAGCAATGAAGCGCACCGGATCAATAGCTTCTCGAGTTCCACCTGCAGTCACTAAAACTTTTAGGCCTAATAGATCAGATTTTATTTGGGCAAAGCTAGAAATCTCAGAAATAATCCTAGAAATTTCAGGATAGCGGCCAATTCCAAAATCTTCACCGGTCATTCGACCTTCATCAGGTTCGACTACCAGAAATTCCCGCCCTCGTAGCGTCGAAACATTTGCCTGGTTGGCAGCGCTTAGCCACATTTCAGGATGCATTGCAGGGACCAAAACTATTGGACAACTTGCAGCACTAATTATATTTGTGAGTAAATCATCTGCAATCCCATTTGCAATCTTCGCAATCAGGTCAGCTGTAGCTGGAGCAACAACGATTAAATTCGCTTCTCTTGCGATTTTTATGTGCGGGACCTCTTGCACATTGTTCCAGAGATTATCATTTACGCTACGCCCCGACAGCGCTTCCCAGGTGGCCGAGCCAACGAAATTCAAACTGGCCCGGGTGGGAATAACCGTTATGCCAAATCCAATATCTTGTAATCTCCGCAGAAGATCCGCCGACTTATAAGCAGAAATTCCGCCACCGACACCAAGGATTAGTTCCCTACCCAGGAGTGTCATTTATTCGGCTCGTTAATTTACAAAGATTATTCAGTAACACTAACTTCAGCAGCAACCGGTTCCAAATTTTCGATTGTTAAAAGTCCTTCACTAATCTCACGAAGGGCAATAGAAAGTGGTTTTTCATGAACATAAGTTTCAACAAGTGGACCTACATATTCAAGTAAGCCTTCACCGAGTTGTGAATAATATGCATTTATTTGGCGCGCCCGCTTTGCTGCATACAGGACCAAGCTGTACTTAGATCCGGCTGCATCCAAAAGTTGATCGATTGGTGGGTTTGTAATGCCATCCATTGTTGTCATGACGTGCCTTCCTTTAATAAATCAAAAAATTGAGTTAGATGACCTAATCGAGCCCTTTACTTCTAGAAGTGGCCAAGGATAGCAGTGCAATAGCCACTTCCTCGACTCGATGATTTACCAAGACCTCATCGAACTCCTCAGAACAGGCCATCTCTTCCTCAGCTAAGGCTAGGCGTGCGAGCCGGCGTTCTGGTGAATCCGTCCCGCGCGAAGTTAATCGATCTACCAACTCCTGCCAAGAGGGTGGTGAAATGAATACTAAGAGCGCTTTGGGGTCCGAGTTTCTAATCTGCCTGGCTCCGGCAATCTCAATCTCAAGAAGAACATGTTTACCCAAATTCAGAGCTTCAGATACTGCATCCCGAGGTGTTCCGTAACGCGCACCAGCAAATTCTGCCCATTCAAGCAGGGCGTTCTGTGAGATTAGTTGATCAAATTTTTCCTCTGTGACGAAATGATAATCATGTCCATCTCTTTCATTCTCACGGGGTTCGCGAGTTGTTACTGAGACACTTACCCAAATTGCCGGGTGCTCGCGTAAGAATGAAGTAATAGTGCTCTTACCGACTCCCCCGGGACCAGACATCACAATAAGTGTTCCCGGAGTTAGTTCCACTTTATTCAAAATCATCTCACTTCTTAACTTCTGCAATTGCAGCGTTCCTAGACCGCCTATTCTACGCGTTTCTGAGATTCCCACCTTAGCCATCAGTGTGAATGCCCGTCTTGAACCTACTCCCGGGGTAGCCACCAATAATTCACGAACCCGCATTTTTTGTATGGACTCACGACCATCATTGATTGCATCGAAGATACTTATCGAACCTGATGCGAGCAGAGCCTTCACCGCCGCGCGTTCACGCCGAGATTTAATAGCCTTCGCTCCTGCAGCTGCCCTAGCCTCCGCAGTTAAATTTGGCGGTTGATTGGCCATAATTACTGCAAACTATCCAAAATAACCGCAGCACCGCTTCTCATTTTCTCCAGCGAAACTTTGGCAAGATCTGTAATCGGGCGACCAATAACGATGTAATTCGCGCCTGTGATAATCGCTTCTTTTGGGGTCATTACTCGCCTCTGATCTCCAAGGTCTGCTCCTGCCGGACGAACTCCTGGCGTAATTATCTCGATCTCTCTCCCTACAACTCTGCGGATTTCACTTGCTTCAAAAGGCGAGCAGACAATTGATCGCGCACCATTAGCTACTGCTAATTTGGCGAGAGCAAGCGCAGAGTTTTGGGCATCTTGTGCAAAACCAATTTCCAAAAGATCAGAGTCGCAAAGCGAAGTCAGAATCGTGACTGCGGTAATAGAAATGTTTGGTGCCGCCTGACTCGCCGCTTTAATCATTGCGCCACCACCACTTGCGTGAATCGTCAGAAATTTGGGGGCTAGCTCCACAACTGATGAGATTGATGCGGCGACAGTGTTGGGAATGTCATGCAATTTTAGATCCAAGAAGATTCCGAACTCCCCAGCATCTGTTAATTCCTTTAATCCCAAAGCTCCGAACTTCAAATAAAATTCAAGGCCAAACTTGTAGGTAGCGATTGAGCCATTTGTTGCTTCAATCCAACTCTTAGCGGTATCCAAATCTTTAGTATCTAAAGCTAAAATAATTGGGGAATTCATCTTTAAATATTCCCCTCGCTTCGATGCGCGTAACCAACAGCTTCACGCAGTGAATCAAACCCATGAGCAATCAATTCGGTTCGCAACTCATCCTTTATCTGCATTGCGGCCATTGGATTTCCGAAGGATGCAGTCCCAACAGATACTGCTGAAGCTCCAGCCAAAATTAACTCGAATGCATCCCGCCCCGATGTAACCCCACCCATTCCTAAAATTTTAACGTGTGGCATCGCAGCATGAACTTGGTAGACAGCACGCACCGCAATCGGTCTGATCGCTGGACCTGATAGGCCTCCGGTTTTACCAGCAAGCTTTGGTCGCATCGTATTGGTATCAATGACCATTCCTAAGACTGTGTTAATAAGTGCAAGAGCGTCGGCTCCAGCGGCAACAACTTCCTCTGCAATTTCTACAATGCTAGTTACGTCGGGCGTCAATTTCGCAATTATCGGAAGCCCGCCTCCAATGTTCCGTCGAACCGCTTGAATGGCTGCCCGCGCAGTTTCAGGATGACAGGCAAACACCTGCCCCCGGTTCTCAACATTGGGGCAAGAAATATTTACCTCTAGCGCGGAAATTCCCGGAATCGCTCGTAGTTTTCGGGCAAGAACTGCGTAATCTTCAACGCTCTCTCCTGCAATGCTTACAACAATCCGCACACCTTGATCGCGCAACCAGGGGATGTCATTCTCGAGAAACGAATCTATTCCCGGACCTTGCAATCCAATCGAATTTAGCATGCCGCTTGGTGTTTCAGCCATCCGAGGAGTTGCCCGACCTGATCTGGCCTTGAGCATGATGGACTTGGTTACAACCGCTCCGAGTTGGCTTAATTCAAAAAATTGGCTTAATTCTTTACCAGACCCTGCACATCCACTTGCGGTAAATATCGGATTATCAAATTCGGCTTCACCTAAAGTTGCTTGAAAGTTGAACATTACAGCGCGCCCCAGGTTCCCTCAGGAATTGTGCGTTTGGCACTCCAGATAACGCTTTCACCGGCAACAACCGGGCCATCAATGCAAGAACGTAACATTCTGATTACCCCGTCATCTCCCTTAATGGGTATTACGCAAGTCATGCAAACACCAATTCCACAAGCCATGGATTCTTCAATCGAACATTGGTGAGTCAGATTAAATTCTTCAGCAATGTCGTTAATTGCTTCGAGCATCCCCATCGGTCCACAGGAGTAAATAATGTCAACCTCATTCGATGCAATCATCTCTCGAATCACATCGGTTACTTTGCCAGTTTTGCCAGTGGAACCATCTTCGGTCGTAATGGTCAGACTACTTACCGAACGTTTTCCATCTAATGGGGCATAGATTTTCATTGCGGTGCTGGCGCCAAGAACCATATCAACCCGGCAACCACGATTCTTTAAGACTTCAGAGAGCCCAAAAAGTGGGGCGCTACCGTAGCCACCACCGACCAATAAGGCGCGAACTGGCTCAGTTGGTATTCCGAAAGCAGTGCCTAGTGGCGCAATCAGGTCAATCTTAATTCCTGGTTGTTGATTCGTTAACCATGTGCTGCCTGCGCCATGAGGAGCGACTACGATCTCCAAAAGTCCACCATTCGCGCCGCGATCAAAGGTTCGGTAAATAGCGAAAGCTCTTCGGAGAACTAACTGGCTGCTCTCTCCTCCCACAGAAATTGCAGCAAAATTGCCTGGCTTAGCTGCACTTGCTAATTCACCCACCGCGAAAACCATATGGTGATATGCGCCCACCTTCTTATTACTAACTATCTCGGCGATAACCTGCTTTGCATTGCTATTAATACCCATCATTCGACGATTGCCAACCAATCTTGAATTGATCGAATACTGAAACTCTTTCCTTGGAGTTCAGCTATTCCAGCAACAGCAGCTTTAAATCCTGCAATAGTTGTTATACATGGAACTCCGCGTTGAATTGCTGCGGTGCGAATCATCCAACCATCCATCCGCGTCCCTCTACCTAGCGGTGTATTGATAACAAGCCCAACTACCCCTTCAGTTATCAAATCTACTGCGGTGAATTCGCCAGCGGGACCTCTACCTTGCGAATGCTTACGAACCAATTCTGATTGAACGCCATTTTCTTCAAGAAAATCATGAGTCCCTTGAGTGGTGAAAAGTTTAAATCCTAACTTGTTCAAGATTTCTGCGGGATATAGCGAAGCTTTCTTATCGCGTTCGGATAACGAGAGGAATACCGAACCAGTTAGAGGAAGTGCGCCGAATGCTGAAGTTTGACTCTTTGCATAGGCTTCACCAAATGACTTTGCTATTCCCATAACTTCACCAGTAGATCTCATCTCAGGTCCTAAAATAGAGTCAACTCCAGTGCCATCATTTCGACGGAATCTATTCCAGGGAAGAACTGCTTCTTTCACTGAGATTCCTTTGGCGAGACCATCTCCAGACTTTGGCAGTAAATCTTTAGCCCTGAGTTCAGAAATTTTCACTCCAGTCGCAATCAGCGCAGCGCATTTAGCTAACGAAATTCCAGTCGCTTTGCTAACAAATGGCACTGTTCGTGAAGCTCTGGGATTTGCTTCAAGAACGTATAATTTTTCAGCAGCAGTTGCATTAGCTACTACCGCAAATTGGATATTGATGAGGCCACGAACTCCGATGCCTCGAGCCAACTTCTCCGTTGCCAAACGAATTTCTTCCTGCAACGAGGAACCAATAGAAAAACTAGGAAGCACGCATGCGGAATCACCAGAGTGCACACCCGCTTCTTCGATATGTTCCATCACGCCGGCCAGATAGAGTTCTTCGCCATCAAAAAGTGCATCAACATCTATTTCGACTGCATCATCCAAGAATTTATCGATCAAAACTGGGTGGTTTGGAGTTATTTCTGTCGCCTTTTTTATGAAATCTGCGAGTGATTCGTCATCATAGACAATCTCCATTCCACGCCCTCCGAGTACGAAGGACGGCCGGACTAGAACCGGATATGAAATATCGTGTGCGATTGTTACCGCTTCTTCAAAAGTATTCGCCATGCCGAATGTTGGTGCATCGAGTGCGTTCACTCGGAGCAGCTCGCCAAACTGACCACGATCTTCAGCCAAATCAATTGCATCAGGTGAAGTTCCAAGAATTTTTACACCAGCGCTTTGCAACCCACGAGCTAGACCGAGCGGTGTTTGGCCGCCAAGTTGCGCAATGACACCAACAACCGGTCCGGCTTGCTCTTCGGCGTGAATCACTTCCAAAACATCTTCCAAAGTTAACGGTTCAAAGTAAAGCCGATCTGAAGTGTCATAATCAGTTGAAACCGTCTCCGGATTGCAATTGATCATAATTGTTTCGTAACCTGCCGCCTTAAGAGCAAAAGCTGCGTGGACGCATGAGTAATCAAATTCCACTCCTTGGCCAATTCGATTTGGACCACTTCCAAGAATTATCACTGCTGGCTTGGTTCTCGGAATAACTTCGGTCTCTAGGTCATAACTGGAATAGTGGTACGGGGTGTGGGCTTCAAATTCGGCTGCGCAGGTATCGACTGTTTTGTAAACCGGACGGAGTCCAATCCGAATTCGCGAAGCGGTAATTTCGGCAATTGATTGACCAGTTAAATCTGCAATTTGAGAATCTGAGAAACCATTACCTTTAGCTAGTCGGAAAAGTTCTTCTGACAATCCACTGCTATTTGCTATCTTTTTCGCTATCGTATTGATTTCTGCGATTTGGGAAAGGAACCAGGGGTCAACTTTGGTTGCTGCATAAACTTCCTCGATTGTCGCATTTAAATATAGCGCTAACTGGATTTGTTGTAAGCGATGTTCGGTTGGGATCGCCATTGCAGCGAGCAAATATTCCTTAGTCACTCCCCTAGCGTTCCAATGAAAACTAGTTCCTTTTTTCTCGACTGAACGAAGCGCCTTCTGCAGGGCCTCTGGAAAGGAGCGACCAATAGCCATAGCTTCGCCAACGCTCTTCATGGTCGTTGTTAGCCTGGTATCGGCCTCTGGAAATTTTTCAAAGGCGAATCTGGGAACTTTAACAACTATGTAATCGAGGGTAGGTTCGAATGAAGCAGGCGTAGATTTCGTAATGTCATTTTGAATCTCATCCAACGTGTAACCAATTGCCAATTTTGTTGCAATCTTTGCAATTGGGAAACCAGTCGCCTTGGATGCCAACGCTGAAGATCTAGAAACACGTGGATTCATCTCAATAACGATAATTCGGCCATCGTCTGGATTGATTGCAAATTGAATATTACAGCCACCAGTCGCTACTCCAACTTCGCGAATAATATCTATCGATAGGTTTCGTAGTTGTTGATATTCGACATCTGTCAAAGTTAGCGCAGGTGCGACTGTTATCGAGTCCCCGGTATGAACACCCATCGGATCGATATTTTCAATACTGCATACGATAACCACATTGTCTTTATGATCCCGCATTACTTCTAATTCGAATTCTTTCCAGCCAATTATTGATTCTTCGAGTAAAACTTCAGTCGTCGGACTGTGACGCAATCCAGCCCCCGCTATAAGCTCTAAATCTCTTGTGTTGTAGGCAATTCCGGAACCTAATCCTCCCATCGTAAAAGAGGGACGGACCACAACTGGATAGTTCAAAACTTCTGCACCAGCTAGGCACTCCGCCATCGTGTGGCAAATAACTGACTTAGCGGATTCCCCACCAATCTTCTCTACAATCCCCTTAAAAGTTTCGCGATCTTCACCGCGTTTTATCGCCGGAATATCGGCTCCAATTAATTTAACACCCAATTTTTCTAGCGAACCACGCTCATAAAGTTGCATTGCAGCATTAAGCGCAGTCTGGCCACCGAGGGTCGCCAGAATCGCTGTTGGCTTCTCTTTGAGAATAATTTGTTCAATGATTTCAGGTGTAATTGGTTCGATATAGGTAGCGTCAGCGAATTCGGGATCCGTCATAATCGTCGCTGGATTAGAGTTAATCAGGATTACCCGAATTCCCTCACTTCGAAGAACTCTGCAAGCTTGAGTTCCAGAATAATCAAATTCACAGGCCTGGCCGATAACAATCGGTCCACTTCCGATAACTAGAACACTCTCTATTGAAAGATCTTTAGGCATTGGCTACCTTCGCATCCTTCATTAAGGTAACGAACTTATCGAAGAGATAACTAGCATCATGTGGTCCCGCTGCAGCCTCCGGATGGTATTGAACACTAAATGCCGGAGTCTCTAAGAGTTCTAATCCTTCAACAACCCCATCATTCAAAGAGATATGACTTACAAAGCCAGCGCCGTAAATTGTGTTGAAGTTTCCCTCAACCGGCGCAGAAACTGCAAATCCATGGTTGTGGGCCGTAATTTCGATTCGTCCGGAATTCAAATTCTTCACTGGCTGATTGATTCCGCGATGTCCGAAAGGTAATTTATAAGTATCAAAGCCAAGCGCTCGGCCCATGATTTGATGACCGAAACAAATTCCGAACAACGGTATTCGCGCGCCGAGGATCTCACGTACTAAAGAAATGGTCTCTGTCATTGTTGCCGGGTCACCCGGACCATTCGACAGGAAAACACCATCGGGTTTCAATGTAAGTATCTCTTCAAGGGTAGAGCGCGATGGAACTACATGAACTTCAATTCCACGTTGCGACATCGATCTTGGCGTAGCACCCTTGATTCCCATATCTAGCGCCACTACGGTGAATCTCTTCTCACCCATGGCGGGCACAACGTAAGGACTGCTAGTCGATACATCATCGGCAAGAAATGCTCCGGCCATCGCTGGCGACTTGCGAACCTTGATAACCATCTCTTCTCGTGATAACTGGCTATCTGAAAAAATACCAACCCGCATCGCACCTAAATCTCGCAAGTGTCGGGTAATCGCTCGAGTATCTACGCTTTTGATCCCAACAACACCATTACTTATCAAATCTTCCTCAAGTGTTCGCTCTGCACGCCAGTTGCTGACGACCGGTGATGGATTTCTAACAACAAATCCACTGACCCAAATTTTCCTAGATTCTTCATCACTTCTGTTCATTCCAGTATTACCGATATGAGGTGCAGTCATAACAACAACTTGTTTGTGATAAGACGGATCGGTAAGTGTCTCTTGGTAGCCGGTCATTGCAGTTGAAAAGACCGCCTCACCGAAGGTTTCACCTTTGCAGGCCCAGCTTTCACCTTCAAATATTGTTCCATCATCTAAAACTAAGAAAGCTTTACTCAATCGCTCCCCCATTCATAATCTCGCCATTCCTTAAAACCTGCTTACCATTTAAGAAAGTGTGCAGAACCCGAGCCGGCAATTGCATACCTTCAAAAGGCGTGTTCTTACTCTTTGATGCAAGTGTATTGCGGTCAACTATCCAACTACCTTCAGTATCAATAATTGTTAAGTTTGCTGGGGCCCCAACCTTGATCATCTTCCCATGATTGGCATATCCTGCGATTTTAGCTGGGGAAATTGACATTCGCTCAACAAGATCGCTCCAACTCATCATCTTAGTATCAATCATTGACTTTACAACCACTGAGAGAGCGGTCTCCAGGCCCAGCATTCCAAATGCAGCGCCCTGCCATTCACAATCCTTCTCTTCAGCAGGATGTGGCGCGTGATCTGTCGCCACAATATCAATAGTTCCATCCGCTAAACCTTTTCGTAGCGCCATCACATCTCTCTCCGTGCGCAATGGCGGATTGACTTTGAAAACCGGATCGTAATTAGTTACCAAATCATCAGTGAGCAATAGGTGATGTGGCGTCACTTCCGCCGTAACGTTAATTCCACGTGATTTAGCGAAGCGCACCAAATCCACACCACCAGCGGTTGAGAGATGACAGATATGTAGCCGGCTTCCTACGTGTTCCGCTAGCAAGATATCGCGCGCAATTATTGCTTCCTCTGCTACAGCAGGCCAACCAACTAAGCCCAACTTTGAAGAGACGATTCCTTCATTCATCTGCGAATCAACAGTGAGTGCCGGATCTTGCGCATGCTGAGCGATAATTCCATTGAAAGTCTTTACATATTCAAGAGCGCGGCGCATAAGCAGTGGATCCGATACACATTTGCCATCATCGCTAAAGATTCGAACCTTCGCTTTTGAATTAGCCATCGCACCAAGTTCTGCTAAAGCTTTACCTGCAAGCCCTTGCGTAACTGCGCCTATCGGAAAGACATCACACAATCCTGCTTCCTGGCCCAGTCGATAAACTTGCTCTACAACTCCAGCAGTATCAGCTACTGGAAATGTATTTGCCATGGCCGAGATTGCAGTGAAACCACCTTTTGCCGCGGCCGCACTTCCAGTAGCCACAGTTTCAGAATCTTCACGGCCAGGTTCGCGTAAGTGGGTATGTAGATCAACTAAACCGGAAATCAGAAGATTTTTGCCCACATCTAATTTCTTGCCTTTACTCAGACCAATTCCAATTTCAGATATCACACCATTTGTGACAGCAACATCTACGATCGAGCCATCCAATAATCGAGCATTTGTGATTGTAAATTCCATTTAGACACTAACCTCTCCAGTAAGCGTTGCGCCCCCAAGTAATTGATACAGAACTGCCATGCGGACCAAAACACCATTTGAAACCTGAGCCAGAACTACGGATTTATGGGAATCAGCGCTCTCGGCTGATATTTCAAGTCCCCGATTCATCGGACCCGGATGCATAACTATCGCATTTGGATTTAGGGAATTTAACCGTGTTATATCTAAGCCATACCCGCGTGAATATTCCCGCTCTGATGGAAAGAAGGAGTTAGCCATCCGTTCGGATTGCACACGTAGCATCATCAATACATCTATCTCCTTGAGAACACTATCCAAGTCGTAACTTACTTTCACATTCCAATCAACCACTCCAACTGGAATCAAAGTTGGTGGTGCCACTAAAGTCACAGTTGCTCCTAACTTTGTTAGAAGTAGAACATTGCTTCGAGCTACACGTGAGTGCAAAATATCTCCCACAATCGCAACCCGCAGTCCATTAAAACTCTTATTGAACTCCGGGAATTTACTTCTAATTGTGTATGCATCTAACAGCGCTTGAGTTGGATGTTCGTGGGTGCCATCACCAGCATTAATTACTGATGCGCTTATCCATCCAGAATCAGCAAGCCTTTGCGCAGCACCAGAAGCGCCATGTCTGATCACGACTGCATCAGCGCCCATCGCTTGGAGCGTTTGGGCAGTATCTTTTAAAGATTCACCCTTGCTTACGCTCGATCCCTTAGCCGAGAAATTAATTACATCTGCTGATAGCCGCTTCGCAGCACTTTCAAAGGAAATCCGAGTTCTAGTTGAATCTTCAAAGAAGAGATTGACTACGGTGCGCCCACGCAAAGTCGGAAGTTTCTTCATTGGGCCATCTGAAATTTTCGCTAATTCACCAGCGGTATCGAGAATTTCAATCACTTGCTGCGCACTCAAATCATTGATTGATAGTAAATGCTTATTCATTTAGGCACCCGCAATTATCTCAA
Source organism: Actinomycetes bacterium (assembly GCA_037622205.1). GTDB lineage: Bacteria > Actinomycetota > Actinomycetes > Nanopelagicales > Nanopelagicaceae > AAA044-D11. Next base: position 18,823 of record JASJJZ010000051.1, on the reverse strand, counting down.
CGCAGTCTTTGCCATCAATTTCTTCTAGTGATACTTTGACCGACTCACTAGCTGCGGTTGGAATATTCTTTCCAACATAGTCTGCTCGTATTGGTAGTTGCCGATGCCCACGATCAACTAATACGGCTAATTGCACAGTTGCTGGTCTGCCAATTTCGCCGATTGCATCTAAGGCGGCTCGAATAGTGCGACCAGAGAAGAGAACGTCATCGACTAGAACTATGTCTTTACCTTCGATACCACCACTAGGAATCAGGGTTGGCAGCAAAGGTCTCGGTGGCCGCATCCGTAAATCATCTCGATGCAGAGTTATATCTAAAGTCCCTACTGGAACTGGTGATTGGATCTCTTTAAGGAATCCGGCAATTCGTTCCCCCAGAAATGCCCCACGAGTTGGAATGCCGAGTAAGACGACGTTCTCTAAACCGTGATTATGTTCAATTATTTCATGCGCGATGCGCTTAAGCGCCCGACCAATTTCGGCGGCGTCCAGGACTATAGCCATTTACTAGCCATTTACTCTCCTTCGCCGCCTCTCGGGACGGATCGTTAAAGGAATTTCTTGCCTCTCGGGCGGGGAAAAGATACCACCTGTGGACAGGCAAATCCATTTACCCATCCTCGTGTCTATTCTCAGCGAATGATAACAATTCCCGAACGTTCAATAGAAGAGATTGCTGCGGCTATGAAATCGGTTCGAAAAGCAAAGGGCATGACCCTGCGGGATGTCGAATCGAAATCCGGAGGCATCTGGAAAGCTGTAGTAATCGGCTCCTACGAAAGGTGCGATCGGGCGCTATCCATTAAAAAGGCAATCAATTTAGCAAATTTTTATCAAGTTCCATTAAATGAATTGCTAGGTCTGAGTTCAGTTTCAAAAATGCCCTCGCGCGAAAAAGTAACTCTTGATATTCGTGCGACCTCTAACTCAACATCGCTGGACTATGAAACCGATATCTTGCGGAAATTTGCCACTCTCTTATGTGCGAAGCGACAAGATTGGAACGGCGAAGTTTTATCGATTCGCACCAGTGACCTAACAACTATCGGCCTTCTCCTGAATTTGGATGAAGCAACAACCTACTCCTGGCTCTCTTCCAGAGGATTACTTCTAATAAAGCCCTAAGTTTTAAAGAGCGAAGGAAGGCTTAAGGATAATAATTCGACCCAATACACCATTAATATATTTAGCAGAGTCATCAGTTGATAATTCGGTAGCTATCTCTACCGCTTCTGATACCGCTACCTGATCATCAAGATCATCTTTGAAGAGAATTTCAAAGAGTGCAATTCTTAAAATATTGCGATCAATAGCCGGCATGCGATCCATATCCCAGCCTTCGGCATATGTAGTAATTAACTCATCAATTTTACCTATATTTGTTTCTACGCCAATAAGTAACTCCGATACGTATTCTTTCTGTGAGAGCTCGCTCTCCCCGCGAGTTGCTAACAACTCAATTGCGCTACTACTGCGAATATCCGATTCATATAAGAAATCTAAGGCACGCTTACGCGCCTTACGCCGTGCGCTCACTAGTTAGCTCGACCCAGATACGCTCCGGTGCGGGTATCTACTAGAACTTTCTCATCTTGCTTAATAAAAAGTGGAACTTGAACCGAAATTCCAGTCTCTAAAGTTGCCGGCTTTGTGCCGCCAGAAGACCGGTCACCTTGTAATCCTGGTTCAGTATATGTAATCGTTAATTCAACCGAAGCTGGCAGATCTATGTAAAGTGGATTTCCTTCATGGATTGCGACATTAGCTTCACAATTTTCAAGCATATAGTCAGCCGCATCCCCGACGGTTGCTTCTGAGATATTCATCTGGTCGAAAGTTTTCTGATCCATAAAAACAAAATCGTCCCCGTCGCGATAAAGAAATGTCATATCGCGCTTCTCTACAACCGCGATCTCGACCTTAACTCCGGCGTTTAGTGTGCGATCGATAACCTTTCCAGTTGTTACAGATTTCAATTTGGTGCGAACGAAAGCCGGCCCTTTGCCAGGTTTAACGTGTTGGAATTCGACAACATTCCAGAGCTGACCTTCGATATCCAAGGTCATACCATTTTTTAAATCGTTCGTTGTTGCCATAATCGAATTTCCGTTTCCTTTAAAACTTTGGCTGCGATTTGCGCCGAGCGTAAGTGGTCAAGAATACCTGAAGTGCGGAGCCGATTTTACTTGCTCGAACTACTTCAATCTGAGTGATAGCGCAATTAAAGCCAGGCGATATGAATCCGGACCAAAACCGGCAATAGTTCCCTCTGCGATCCCAGAAATTACTGAGGTATGGCGAAATTCTTCTCGCGACATTGGATTGGAGAGGTGAACTTCAATTAAAGGCGCTTTCACCATATCAGCGGCATCTCGAATGGCATACGAATAATGCGTGAAAGCAGCTGGGTTGAATACGACCGGGGTGTTTGAGTCAGCAGCTTCATGCAACCAAGAAATTATCTCAACTTCACTATCGCTCTGGCGAACATCGCAATCAAATCCAAGCTCTTCCCCAGCAGAGATGATTTTTGCTTTCAGCCCAGCAAAATCTAGATCCCCATAAAATTTTGAATCGCGTAAATCTAACCGCCCTAAATTCGGACCATTCAGAACCAGAATTTTCATAGTGCAATTCTCTCATAAGCCAATGAAATTTGGTCGGCAGTAACCTGCTCTAACCAGATTGGTTTCCCAATATCGCTAATACCAATGAACCTAAGTGCGGCTCCCCTGCTCTTTTTATCACTTGCCATTAATTCGAGGAGTTCAGGCAGGGCATCTTTCTTATAAGTAATTGGGAGATCATATTTAGAAAGCAGCGAGCGATGCGTATTAACAATCTCCCCACTTAAATGACCCAAGATATTGCTTAACTCTGCCGCGAAGACCAATCCGATTGCAACCGCTTCCCCGTGACGCAAGTTATAACCTTCCAATTTTTCAATTGCATGCCCAAGGGTGTGACCATAGTTCAAAACTTCACGGTGCTTACTCTCTTTGAAATCGAGAGAGACCACTTTTGCCTTAACTTCAATACTCAGCCAAATCAACTCACTAATATTCTCTTCGGCGCTATTGGATAATTCAAGTATCTTAGGATTATCAATAAAGCCAGCTTTTATTACCTCAGCCATACCTGCATTAAAATCTCTCGCTGTTAGTGAACTTAAGAATGATTGATCAATAATCACAGATTGCGGTGAATGAAATGATCCGATTAAATTCTTTCCATTCGAACTATTAATGCCAGTTTTTCCTCCTACCGCGGCATCGACCATGCCAGCGAGTGAGGTGGGAATTGCATACCAAGATAGACCGCGAAGCCAGGTAGCGGCAACGAATCCTGCAAGATCGGTTGTTGAACCTCCTCCGATTCCTACAATCGCATCACTTCGGGTTAATCCAAAACTGGCACAGACTTCCCACATTTTCAACAAATATTCGGTCGATTTTGCAGCTTCACCGTTCGGCGTTGCTATTACCTGAACCGAATCACTTTTTAGCGAATCCAGATTAAATCTAGTTACGAGTTCGGCAGGTGCAATCACCAGAACCTTATCGTGCATTTTTATGATTCCAGAGATATCTTGCTTCCAGTCATCAACAAAATTAACCTTGTACTCTCGCTCTGCCTTGATTTTAATCGCTTTCATTTTGCACCCCAAGCGCTTCCGCAATCTCGCGTGCGACTTCTGCTGGTTTTCTATTATCAGTGTTGAAACTACGGGTTGCCAAAGCTTCGTAAATAGGACGACGTTTCTCCATTAGTTGCATCCATTGTTGGCGCGGATTTATCGACAGTAGCGGGCGTTCCTTATTGAAACCAACTCTTGGAGCGGCCTGTGATATTGAAACTTCGAGGTAAGCAACTGGCAGAGAACTACCTTGAAGATACTCGCTTACTAAAGGATCCAAAACTGAACCACCTCCAAGGGCAACAACACCAGGCGCGCTTTTAAGGGCGTCTAGAACTACCTCTCTTTCAATTGCACGGAAAGCCGCTTCACCATCGTCAGTAAAAATATCTGCTATTTTTTTTCCAGAAATCTTCTCGATCTCAGAATCCGAATCAAATATTTCACATTCCCACAATTTCGCTAATTGCCTTCCAATCGAGGATTTTCCCGCTCCAGGCGGGCCAATTAGAACCGCCTTGGGCATTAGACAATTCCTAAATTGGATATAAAATTTTTAAAATTACGAGAAACTTCGCCAACACTATCTCCGCCAAATTTCTCTAGCACTGCATCGGCTAGCACTAACGCGACCATAGCTTCGGCAACTATTCCTGCCGCAGGCACCGCGCATACATCAGAGCGTTGGTTTATCGCCTTTGCAGCTTCTCCAGTTGCGGTATCGATAGTGTCGAGCGCTTTGGGAACGGTAGATATCGGTTTCATTGCTGCTCTAACCCGCAACACTTCGCCATTGGAAATCCCACCCTCAGTGCCCCCGGCGCGATCGGTTCGTCTTACGATTTTGCCAGTCTCGTCCTTCTCAATCTCATCGTGTGCGCTAGAACCGCGCCGCCTAGCTGATTCAAAACCATCACCTATCTCAACACCCTTGATGGCCTGAATTCCCATAAGGGCCCCAGCTAACTTTGAATCAAGTCGACGATCCCAATGCGTATGTGCGCCAAGACCGACAGGAACGCTGAATGCTAATACTTCTATGACGCCGCCAAGTGTGTCACCCTCTTTATGTGCACTTTCAATCTCGGCAACCATCGCTGCACTCAAATTCTTATCCGCGGCTCGCACTGGATCACTGTCAACAAGATCTCGATCCGCAAAGGTAGGTAATTTATAATCGAGACCCGCTTGTACGGTGCCGATTGATAGAACATGACTCATTATCTGAATACCGACGCTCTGTTCTAGGAAAGCTCTAGCAACTGCCCCAAGCGCAACGCGTGCCGCCGTTTCGCGAGCACTAGCTCGTTCTAAAATCGGTCTGGCATCATCAAAATCGTATTTTTGCATTCCTGCAAGATCCGCGTGACCTGGTCTAGGTCTAGTCAATGGTGCATTGCGTGCCAATTCTTTCAATTCGTTCTCATCCATTTTTTCTGGCGCCATAACTTTTGACCACTTGGGCCATTCCGAATTTGCAATTTGTAGCGCAATGGGTCCACCTTGAGAACGACCATGTCGGATCCCGCCTAGTATCGATACGACGTCGGCTTCGAAAGTTTGTCTGGCGCCCCGGCCAAAACCTAAGCGTCGACGTTTCAAATCTGAATCAATCATCTCTTTTGTGATTTCGATGTGAGCTGGCATGCCTTCAAGAATCGCGCTCAGAGCTGGCCCATGAGATTCACCTGCAGTCAACCAACGAATCACAATTTGCTCCTTAAATTATTGGAAGCGATAACAAAATCGCAGGGCTCTATTGTGGCAGAAGTTGGCTCTCCTGCGCGCAAAATAGCGCTATCTGCACGCTAGGAATCCTAGAAATATAAAAGGCGCGAAAGGAATACTCCTCTTCCTACTCCCGCGAAGGTAAAAATATCCGCCATAAGAAATCGCAAATAGGCCACCAAGAAGCCAGGTGATAGTCAAGGATTCTAACCACTGGGTGAAACTACCCGTCCAAAAAGAGATAACCCAGAAAAGTTTGAGATCGCCCGCTCCAATCTTCCCATCGAAAATTACGTGTAAGGCAGCGCAGGTTAGCGAGATGAAGGTCAAAGATTTCAAGTTCTCAACGGTAAATCTTGAAAAATTGAGAGCGATACTAAAAATCAAAAAGAAGAGTAGATCTCGATTAAGTATAAGTCGGTATCGCAGATCAGAGATAGAAATCTTAAATGCAAAGAAGAGATAAATTATCTGAACAGCCACTTGGAGCATTGAGCAAATCTAACTTGATTCTCTTAAGCCCTTCCAGCCCCTGTGGACAAATTTAATCTGCAGCGATGTGTGACAGAAGTTGATTCCGCATCACATCGAAGTCAAATTTCCGCTTAGAAAAAAGCTCTATCTGAAAGAGCGCTTGTTCAACCAGCAACTGTTTCCCGGTGATAATTTCGCCACCTAGTCCGCTATAGCGTTCCACCAACTTACTTGGCCACGGCCTATAGAGCGCTTCTAACAATATTCCATTTGCCAGATTTACATTCACCGCAAATTCATCGAAGACTCCTGCTGGAGTTGTTTGGATGATTAAATCGTAACTATCCAACGTGGTCGACATATCTAAACTTGTAATTGCTAGATTTGGTGCCGCTCTTACGAGACCAGGCAATCGTTCGGGTGAACGCAGAAGGACATCAATCGCTCTCACTTTAGAATTTAACGCACCAATCGCCGCTCGCGCGGTACCGCCGCCGCCGATAATTGCTACCTTCGCATCTGGCGAAATTGTTAGTAGATTTTGGAAAGCTAAATAATCCGTAGATGTTACCTTCCAAAGATCTTCATCCCGATAAAGAGTATTAGCCGAATTTATAGCTTCTGTAATTGGATCTGGATTCCTGCAATATTCAAGGACGATTTCTTTGAGCGGCATGGTTAATGAGAAGCCGGCCCAAGGCACTTTTTGATCTTCCAGTTGCACTTCCTTAAAAAAATTTGGAAAAGATTGCTCTGAAATTTCGATAGCACTATATGTGGACTCTAATCCTAGAATTTCATAGGCTCTATTATGAATCTTTGGAGATAGCGAATGTGAGATCGGAGATCCAATTACTGCTGCTCTAATCATTTGAATTTTCCTGCCGCAACATTTTTGTTGAATTCAGTATTCCATTCAAAAAATTCCGCAAAATTCTTCGTAAACCTGGTATCGCTAGGCGCGACTGTTATGAAATATAGCCAATCCCCCACAGCTGGTTTTAGCGTTGCCGTGATTGCATCTGCGCTGGGATTAGAAATCGGGGTTGGAGGCAAACCCCGATACTTATAGGTATTAAATAGCGAATCTATTTTGGTCGCCTTATTAGATAAGGTGATTTGGCCACGCAGGTCTGCCGCATATTGCACCGTTGAATTCAACTGTAGCGCCATTCCAATTTCTAATCGATTATAGATAACTCTGGCAACCTTTGAAAAATTACTTGGGTCGCCTTCAATCTGCACCATCGAGGCTATTGTAAGTAACTCGAAAGACTTATACTTTTCATAGCCATCATCTAAACCTAATTTGCTATATTCGGATTTGGCTTTCGTTCTCATAATTCCTAGCGCTTCTGCAAGAGTCGTGTCCTGTTCAAAAGAATAGTGCGCGGGAAATAGCGAGCCCTCTAAGGAGTCCCGTGGATTTGAGTAAGCGGGTTTCACCGCGGCAAAACTCATCGTCTTCTCTGCGATATGGTCGTTCAGCTTCAACGATCCAAGAACATCCGAGAGGGTAGAACCCTCCTTGACTACCAATATGTTATTAAGCCGTTTCGGATCGAGAAGTTGCAAAATCGCACTTTTAACTGGAATCTGGGTTTGAATGGTGTGTGACCCTGGGCTTATGCCCTGGGCCTTCGGATCTTTCGTGAATTCCTCGATAAATTTACCTGAACTCTTTATTACCCCTTGGGCCTCTAAATTACTGGCGATTGAGCTGCCAAGCTCTCCGTCCTGCACGAGGAATTCAATCTCGATGCCAGGATCCTTCCCGGAAAAATCATCTTGCGGTTGAATTTTTAAAAAACCAATTAATATTAATGCACAAATAAAACTAATGAGAATAATTCTGCGTTGGAGAGTCATCCTTCGTAGCGATTCATTGGTTCACCTTGAATACGCTCTTGATTGAGCGCAGAATCCAGAATTGCGGCCGCTGCCATAGAATCAATTTCATTTTTGGCTGATTTTGAATTGCGGCCAGCTTCCCGCAGGGTTCTGCTCGCGGAAACGGTCGTAAGACGTTCATCAATCAAATAGATTGGAACTCTAGAAATATTGCTAATTTGTTGGGCAAATTTGGCAACCCCAGCACTCTTCGTACTTTCATTGCCTGAGAGATGAATCGGAGAACCAATCGCCGTGTATAACGGGTGATACTCTTCAAATAAATCCATTAAATCCCGATTAAGACTTTCTTCTGAATTTAAAATAAAGTTGAGAGGTGTGGCTAAAATTCCACTTGGATCTGTTACCGCTACACCGATTCGAACATCGCCAAAATCAAAAGCAATTCGTCGCCCTGGCTTCACTTATTTGCCTACAGTTTGGCCTATTGATTTGGTCATTGCGCCAATTGCATTCGCTATTTCGGAGTGATTAGCTCCCCCGCCTTGTGCGAAGTCATCCTTACCGCCGCCCCCGCCACCTAGAATTTCAGATCCTAATTTAACGAGGCTGCCGGCTTTAATGCCGTTTTTAACTGCATTTGGTGAAACTGCTACCACAAGCGTCGAACGTTCATCACCTTTAGATGCAAGAATTACGATTCCATCAGTAATGCGATTACGCAGATCCAGGGCAATTGTTCTTAGATCATCTCCAGAAATATTTGCTTCTAATTCCGCGCAAAGAACTTCAAAGCCGGAAATCTTTGATGTGCTCTTTAGGAGAGTGGTTGCACTAGCTAGAATCTGCGCGGTTTTAAATGTGGCTAATTCCTTCTCAACAATTTTCAACTTATCGACAAGATCTGCAATCCGCGAAGGCAATTCCTCAACTCGAGCCCCTTTAACAATCTGAGTTAGGGAATTCAATAAGAGATGCTCGCGTGCAAGAAATCCGTAGGCATCTCTGCCTACCAGAGCTTCGACACGGCGAACCCCAGCTCCAATTGACGCCTCTGAAAGTAACTTCACTACACCCAATTCACCAGATGATTTCACATGTGTGCCACCACAAAGTTCATGAGCCCAGTCGCCTACACTTACAACGCGGACTTGATCGCCATATTTTTCACCAAAGAGAGCCATGGCGCCCATCGCCTTAGCCTCCGGTTGCGTCATAACTTGTGCCGTGACAATTAAATTATCTAGCAATAAATTATTAACCCGCCCTTCAACTTCCTCCAGAACACTTGCTGGAACTGCACCAGTGGCTGGGAAATCAAACCTAAAGCGTCCTGGTGAATTTTCCGATCCTGCTTGAGTTGCAGTTTCACCTAAAATTTCCCGGAAAGCTTTATGAACCATATGAGTTGCGGTATGTGCCCGAGATATAGCTAACCGGCGTTCGATATCAATCGTCGCAAATGCGCCACTTTTAACTTCAATAGAACCCGAAATAACTTGACCGCGGTGAATGTACAGCCCCGGCACTGGAGTTTGAACATCATCGATCTCTACGACTGCGCCATTTGAGAAGGTGATTCGACCACCATCAGGAAGCTGGCCACCACCCTCTGCGTAGAATGGTGTCCGATCTAAAATTATTTCGACTTCACCATTTTCGCCTGCTTCATTTACAGCTTTGCCATCAACCATTATTGCCGAAACTGTAGCCTCACTGGACATTTCGCCATATCCAGTGAATTTAGTTGCTCCCGTTAAATCCAAAATTTTTCGATATTCACTAACATCCGTATGGCCAGTTTTCTTAGCTCGTGCATCTGCCTTCGCGCGATCCTTCTGCTCTTTCATCAATCTTCTAAAACCTTCGCCATCGACCGAGAGTCCGGCTTCCGCAGCCATTTCCAGAGTTAAGTCGAATGGGAAACCGTAGGTGTCATGCAATTTGAAGACTGTGTCTCCATCCAACTTATCAAGGTTGATTTGCTTCACCTTGCTTGCCGCGACATCAAAAATTTGAGTTCCACTCTTGAGTGTCGATAGGAAGATTTCCTCCTCGTTTACTGTCACTGCAGTAATGCGCTCACTATTTTCAATGAGTTCTGGATACTGCGCACCCATCGCTCCAATTGACGCTGCTACCAATTCACGCGAAGTCGGATCTGGCGCCCCAAGAATTCGCATATTTCTTATTGTTCTGCGCATCATGCGACGTAGCACATAGCCACGTCCCTCATTACCTGGGAGCACTCCATCACCGATTAACATCATAGAAGTACGTGCATGATCGGCTATCACTCGAAGGGCAACATCACTCTTCTCGTTTTTCCCGTATTTGACTCCGGTTAATTCGCAAGCAACGTTTAGAATTTGCATGGTGGTATCGATTTCATAAATATTCTCGACCCCTTGAAGGAGTGCAGCGGTTCGTTCTAGACCCAATCCGGTATCAATGCTCTTCGCTGGCAGCTCACCTAAAATTGGAAAATCATCTTTTCCAGTTCCAGGACCACGACTGTTCTGCATGAACACTAAATTCCAAACTTCCAAATAACGATCTTCATCTGCGATCGGTCCACCGTCACGACCGTACTCGGGCCCGCGGTCATAATAAATTTCAGAGCAAGGTCCACATGGTCCCGGAACTCCCATAGACCAGAAATTGTCAGCCATACCACGCCGTTGAATGCGCTCTTTAGGAACTCCTATTTTTTTCTCCCAAATATCTGCAGCTTCGTCATCGTTCTGAAAAACCGTAACCCATAGTTTTTCCTCTGCGAAACCGAAACCACCATCCGCAATCGGCTTTGTCAGTAACTCCCAAGCAAGCGCGATTGCACCCTCTTTGAAGTAGTCACCAAATGAAAAATTTCCACACATTTGAAAGAATGAGGCATGCCTTGTTGTTTTTCCAACTTCGTCGATGTCTAAAGTTCGAACGCATTTTTGAACCGACGTCGCCCGAGAATATGGTGGCGTTATCTCGCCAAGAAAATATGGTTTAAACGGGACCATCCCCGCATTTACTAGAAGCAAATTTGGGTCATCTGCAATTAATGATGCTGATGGCACAACTGTGTGTTGTAGTCCTTGGCTATTTCCAGATTCGAAGAACTTTAGCCAACGTGATCTAATCTCTGCTGAATTCACTCTCCTACTCGAACCCCTGATCAGATTTCGCAGGCTTTTTCTTCTTCTTCTTAGCGTCAGGATCACTCTTAGATTTAGACATTGCAAGAAGCGCACTAGCAGCGCCCATGGCCAGTTTGTTGTTATCTAAGAAATTTTCAGTCGAATCAGAAATTTTTATGGTCAGATCTTCAACTTTTTTACTTACCTTATTAATGCTCTCTAACGGGCCATTGACTAATTCGACCGTTAGCGTCACTTCTTCTAAAAGCGGGGTAACTCCATCTGTTAATTCGGTAATAGCACTTCCGGCTTGATCAACTAGACGTCCCACTCTAATCACGGCATAACTCAAGGCTAGGGCGATAACGAATAGGGAGGCCGCTGCGATTATTGTTGCAATTCCACCTGGTCCCATACTCGAATCCTACCTGATACCTGAGTTAGGACGCTTCAAATACTCGAATAAAAAGATCAGTTGGTAAAGGTATTACCACTCAATCGCCACCCTTTTTACTTGGCAGAAATCTTGGGCCTAAATTAGCCCAGCGCTTTCTTCTCTGGTGCAAAATCAACACCGGCTTCTTTTCGTTGCGGCGCAGTGATTGGCGTCGGTGCCCCGGTTAATGGATCGCCGCCACTTGCTGTTTTAGGAAATGCAATAACTTCACGGATCGAGTCAGCCCCTGCAAGTAGCGCACACAGTCGGTCAAGACCAAGTGCGATTCCACCATGCGGAGGTGGTCCGTAATTGAAGGCTTCTAGCAAGAACCCGAATTTACTTTCGGCTTCGGCCTTAGATAAACCAATTGTTTCGAAGACTCTAGCTTGCATTTTACGGTCGTGAATTCGAATTGAACCCCCGCCGATTTCATTTCCATTTAAGACAATGTCATAAGCATAGGCAAGAGCGGTAGCCGGATCCTTATCAAAACTATCTGCGTACTCTGGCTTCGGTCCAGTGAAAGGATGGTGAACTGCAGTCCAACCACTATTTGCGTCACTGCTGTCTATCTGTTCAAACATTGGAGCATCAACAATCCAGATAAAATTCCAGGCTTTGCTATCTATTAAATCGCAGCGTTTTCCTATTTCAAGTCGAACCGCACCCAACAAATTGAGGGAAGGAATACGATCGCCAGCTGCAAAAAATATTGCATCCCCATTCTTTGCTCCCACATGAGCCACGATTCCTGCAGCTTCTTTCTCGGAAAGGTTTTTTGCTACCGGTCCGCCTAAGGTTCCATCACTAGCCACCAAAATATAAGCAAGACCCTTGGCTCCGCGCGCCTTTGCCCAATCTTGCCAAGCATCGAGTTCGCGTCTAGGTGAATCCGCGCCACCCGGCATAACTACTGCTCCGACATATGGTGATTGGAAGACTCTAAAAGTTGTTTCAGTAAAAAATTCTGTGCAATCCGCTAATTCATTTTCAAATCGCAAATCTGGTTTATCAGACCCATACCTGCGCATCGCCTCCCAATAAGTCATTCGTGGGATTGGTAGCGGGATATCGAAATCTACGACCTTTTTGAAGACTCGAGCCAGAACCTTCTCTGCAACATTCAAAACATCTTCTTGATCAACGAATGACATTTCAATATCTAGTTGAGTGAATTCTGGTTGACGATCGGCTCGAAAATCTTCATCACGAAAGCAGCGCGCTATTTGGTAATAGCGTTCCATGCCGGCAACCATTAACAGCTGCTTAAATAACTGCGGTGACTGTGGAAGGGCATACCAACTTCCAGGTTGTAAACGAACTGGGACTAGGAAATCTCGCGCACCCTCCGGTGTCGACCTGGTTAAATAAGGGGTTTCAATTTCAAGAAAATCTTCATCGTCCATGACAGTGCGAATAACAGAAGTAACCTTAGAACGTAACCGCAGATTCTTAGAAGGACCTTCGCGACGAAGATCTAAATAACGATATTTCAATCTGACTTCTTCGCTAATGGTGCTCAAATCACCGCTATCTACCGGAAAAGGCAGCGCTGCAGCCTCGCTTAATACCTCTAAAGTTTCACAAACTACTTCAATCTCGCCAGTAGGAATGTTTGTATTTTCATTTCCACTTGGCCGAATCCGAACTGTGCCAGTAATCAGGACGCACCATTCGGCACGAAGTGAACCTGCAAGACTTTCATCGTTTATGACTACCTGCGCCGCACCGGATGAATCCCGCAAATCAATAAATGCAACCCCGCCGTGGTCTCTGCGTCTTGCTACCCAACCAGCCAGAGTTACCTTCGAGTCAACATCGCTCTTTCGCAATGAGCCAGCGGTATGAGTTCTAATCATTTTAAATGCGCTCCGATATTTTCTTAGTTGGTTTTAAATTCTTCAGATAAGGTGGAGATTCTAACTTCTTTTGACTCGCCAGATTTCATATCTTTCAGCGCAACAATTCCAGATTTGATTTCATCCAATCCAATAACTGCACTGTATTTAGCCCCACTTTTATCTGCTGACTTCATGGCACCTTTAAGAGCGCGATCGCCATAAGCCATATCGCAGGCAACGCCACTATCGCGAAGCTGATTGACGAGATTAGAAACAAAGGCTTTCTCTGCTGGACTAAGAGCGATAATGAAGAGATCTAAATCTGATTTAATTTCAAAAGAATCAAATAGCCCCTCGGCTTCGCAAGCTAAAAGCACACGATCTACGCCGAGCCCGAAACCGATTCCCGATAAATCGCTGCCGCCGAGTTCTGCCATCAGCCCGTCATAACGACCACCGCCGCCAATTCCTGATTGCGCACCTAATTTGTCACTGACAAATTCAAATGTTGTTCCAGTGTAATAATCCAAGCCACGAACCATACGAGGATTGATTGTGAAAGCTATCTCTGCTGAAGCCAGAAGTTCTTGCACTCGCGCAAAACTTTCGGCACTTTCAGCCGAGAGGTAATCAAGTAGTAGCGGAGCCTTTGCCATCGCCACTTGAATTTCCGGACGCTTGTCATCGAATAAGCGAAGTGGGTTTAATGCGGCCCGGGCAACCGTTGCCTCATCCAAATTCAAATTCGAAATGTAGGCTACTAAATCTCTCCGATGGCTGGTTCGAGTCTTGGAATCCCCCAGCGAAGTTATTTCCAGGCGATAGGACTTGAGCCCCAATTTCTTAAAAGCTCTATCTGCAACAGCAATGACTTCAAAATCTAGTTCTGGATCATTTAACCCAATCGCTTCTATACCTACCTGATAAAATTGGCGATAACGTCCAGCTTGTGGTCGCTCGGCCCTAAAAAATGCTCCCGAATACCAGACCTTAATCGGAAGCGTTAACTTATCTAAATGATTTTCAATAACACTTCGCATAACACCGGCAGTTCCCTCTGGACGTAGTGTCAAAGATCTGCCACCTCGATCTTCAAAGGTATACATCTCTTTTGAAACCACATCAGTCGATTCCCCAACACCGCGCTTAAAAAGTTCGGTATCCTCAAAGACTGGTAGCTCCATTAATTGATAGCCAGATTTTCTTGCGGAATCAATCAAAGTTTCGCGAACGAATTCGAAATACTGCGATCTTGGTGGAAAGTATTCACTCACGCCTTTTGGGGCCTGTAGTTCGCGCATCATTCCCCCCGCTCTGGTTTGGACTGTAAAAACGCTTCCTGCAAATATGGATTGTTCAATCGTTCCCGGCCAATTGTAGTTTGTGGGCCATGTCCAGGCAGGACTATTAATTCATCATTTAAGGGCAATATTTTTGAGATCAGGGAATTGCGCATGCTGCTAGGCGAGCCAGTTGGTAAGTCGGTTCGACCAATCGCGCCGGCAAATAGAACATCTCCTGAAATTAAGAATTCTTGATTTACCGTGAAGAGCACGGACCCTGCGGTATGCCCAGGTGAATGCCGAACAATAATGTCAAATCCCGCTAATTGAAAACTTTCGCCATCTACTACTTCTCTAACTACATCTGGTTCCTCGAATTTCGAGACGCCAAGTCCAGCCATGATTTTTCTACTTTCGCCATTCGCTTCTAGAGCGCGAAAAGGATCGCTAAGCAATTTGCGATCGATTCCATGAATCAAAGTTGGCACGCCATATTCATTAGCGAATGGACGAACCGAAAAGGTATGATCTAAGTGTCCATGAGTTACGAGAGTAGCGACCGGTTTTAGATTGTGTTTATTCAAAACCGATTTAATTGCAGAAACGAGATTTGGACTATCAATACCAGGATCAACAATGAAGCATTCGGAATTTTTCGTGGGTGCGAAAATCCAACAATTTGTGGCGAAATACGGGGCGGCAATAACCTCAAGAATCAAAGCTCACCCCTCTCTCTCACGCTTATTGGGCCCAGATTCAACCTAAATACCATCGGCCACTTTTGCCATAGCAATAGTTAAGGGTATCTTTAGCCCGCACGCATATCTAATCTGGTTCCAAATAGGTTCCAAAAACGCTAGTCATAACGAACGGTTTGCAACCCCGTAAACCTAACGCGCAACGAAAGCGAGTAAGAAAATGACGGATATCAACCCAAGTGAAGTAGCCCAAGCCGTATCAACTGGCGATTCAAATCTCAGCGCCGCATCCGCGCTTATTGGGGATCCATCCAAATTCGGTCGAGTCGATCAAGACGGCACCGTTTATGTTCTTACACCTTCAGGTGAGAAACCAGTTGGCTCATACCCTGGCAAAAGTCCAGAAGAAGCGCTCGCATATTTCGTTCGGAAGTTTGAAGCAGTTGCATCAGAGGTTGCACTACTTGCAGCACGCATCAAGAGCGGTGCCATGGTGCCATCAGACGCTGCCGAAGCTGTTGTTAAGTTACGCGATACCGTCGCAAACCTTAATGGCGTTGGCGATCTTGCAACCCTTGCTTCATCAGTAGACCAAATCCCAAATTTAATTGAAGACCACCGCGCTGCATATCAAGAGCGTAAAGATATCGAATCCGCAGTTCGCGAAGCGAAGCGCGCCGCTTCTCAAATCGTCAAAGAGAAGCTTGTTGTAGAAGCAGAATCTTTAGCTCTCTCTGAAAGCTGGAAAACAACTAGCGAGCGTCTTAAAGTTCTGCTTGATGAGTGGAAAGCTGCACCTCGTCTCGATAAAACTACAGATACCGAACTTTGGAAACGCTTCTCTTCTTCCCGCAATAAATTCGATAAGCGACGTCGTACTCACTTTGCCGCCCTAGAATCTGTGCAACACGAAGTTGCTGCGAAGAAGGAAGAGATTGTTAAGCAAGCCGAAGCCTTGGCCACTTCGAAGGAATGGCTTCCAACTGCACGCAAATTTAAAGAACTTATGGATGGTTGGAAAGCATCTGGTCGAGGAAAAGCAAGTGTGGATGCGAAGTTGTGGGCCCGATTCAAAGCAGCACAAGATCAATTTTTCGCCGCAAAGAACACTGATTTAGATAAGCGACAAGTAACGATGTCCGCGAACCTTGCAAAGCGCGAAGAGCTAATCGTGAAGTTCGAAGAGATACTTCCAATCACTGATTTGCAGGGCGCAAAGAAGAACTTCCGTGCCCTGATGGAGCAATGGCAGAAGATTGGTATGACTGAGCGAAGCAAGCGTGCTGCGCTCGACACTCGCCTTTCTCGTGTTGAAGATGAATTGCATACTCTTACCGAAGAACAGAATCGTCGCACCGACCCAACAGCAATTGCACGGGCAAACGATGTAGTTCAAGGTCTAATCGACGCAATTGCCGGTTATGAAGCCCAAGCCGCAAAGGCCGAAGCTGCAGGCAATACTGCGAAAGCCAAAACTGCTCGCGAGGCAGCCGAAGCTCGTAAGGTTTGGTTAGCAGAAGCGCAAAAAGGTTTGGCAGATTTCAAAGTCTAATTGTTAGTAACTCTGTAAACGTCATAGACGCCTTCGATTGATCGAACGCTTGCTAGCACTGCATCTAGGTGCGAAGCATCTGCCATTTCGAAAGTGAATCTTGAGATTGCAGTGCGATCTTTCGATGTGCTAACTGAAGCATTTAAAATATTTACATGTTGATCTGAAAGCGTTCGGGTTACATCCGATAGCAATCTCGATCTATCCAGCGCTTCCACTTGAATGTTTACTAAGAAAGCAGATTTAGCCGCGTTGTTCCACTTAACACCGACGATTCGATCGCCTTGATTTAGCTCTAAATCTCTCACATTTATGCAGTCAATTCTATGAATTGATACGCCACTTCCCCTGGTTATAAATCCAATAATTTCATCGCCAGGAACCGGCGTGCAACACCTTGCTAACTTCACCAGAACATCATCTGCGCCTTGAACATCTACCCCAGTCGAGTTTCGCCTAACGTGTTCAAAAGAATGTACTGGATTTGTATGGCTCTCAACTTCAGTATCAGGTTCATGCAGATCGGTATTTCCAACAAGTTTTTCGATCACAAACTGCGCGCTGATATGGCCATTACCAACTGCGGCATACATTGATTCGATATCTGGATAGTGCAGATCATGCGAAAGTTGTAGGAATGCTTGCCCAGCAAAAATCTTCTGAAGCGGCAAGCCAACTTTGCGCATCTGACGAGCAATTGATTCCCGGCCGGCATCGATAGCCTCTTCCTTGCGCTCCTTTGAGAACCAGGCTTTAATCTTTGAACGAGCTCTCGGCGAAGAAACAAAACTTAACCAGTCTCGGCTTGGCGCAGCATTGGGGCTTTTGTTGGTAACCACCTCAACTACATCCCCATTGGTCAGAATTGATTCAAGCGGGACTAACTTTCCATTTACCTTTGCACCAACGCATCTGTCACCTACCTCGGTATGAACCGCATATGCAAAATCAACAGGAGTAGAGCCAGATGGAAGGGCGATAACACTGCCTTTCGGCGTAAAAACGAAAACCTCAGGAGTTCGCAGGTCATATCGCAGCGTATCTAGGAAGTCACCTACATCCTCTGTCTCTTGCTGCCACTCGTGCAACTGTTTCAGCCACATCATCTCTGGCTTCTTCGTTGCATCATTCCCTACTGTTGCTAACTTATATTTCCAGTGCGCAGCTATTCCATACTCTGCGCGAGCATGCATATCGAAAGTTCGAATCTGAATTTCAACTGCCTTACCATTTGGCCCAATAACTGTGGTGTGTAGTGATTGATAGAGATTAAATTTTGGCATGGCTATGTAATCTTTGAAGCGGCCCGGAATCGGACTCCATCTTGCGTGAATTGCGCCAAGAACCCCATAGCAATCGCGAACGCTTTCTACCAATACTCGAATGCCAACCAAGTCATAGATCTCATTGAAATCTCGGCCCCGGATTACCATTTTTTGATAGACGCTATAAAGGTGTTTCTGCCTTCCTAATACCTTGGCAGTAATACCATCAGCGTTCAAATCTTTCGCAACTAGTTCTAGAACTTCTGTTGTCATCGCCGTGCGTGCTGGGTTGCGTTCCTGAACCAAGCGTTCGATCTCTTCATAAATCTTCGGCTCTAAAGTCTTAAACGATAAATCTTCCAACTCCCATTTGATCGCGCTCATACCCAACCGGTTTGCTAGTGGCGCATAAATATCTAAAGTTTCACGCGCTTTGCGCTGTGCCGATTCCACTTCAACATATTGCCAAGTCCGGGCATTGTGCAATCGATCTGCCAGCTTGATAACAAGAACTCGAATATCACGGGACATTGCGATCACCATTTTGCGCAGCGTTTCAGCCTCTGCGGTTGGTCCGTAATTCAACTTATCCAACTTAGTCACACCATCAACTAAACCAGCAACTTCTTTGCCGAAGTCTTTCTTTAAAGCTGCCAGTGAATATTTGGTATCTTCGACTGTATCGTGAAGCAGCGCTGCAATGATTGTTTCTAAATCTAAACCAATTTCTGCCAAGATTTCTGACACCGCTAGCGGATGAGTTATATAGGGTGCGCCGGATTTTCTAGACTGACCTTCATGCGCAGCCGCCGCGATATCGTAAGCGCGTTCAAGCTCCACGAGAGATGCGCCCGGATGATGAGCGACCAGGGCTTTCGCCAGACCATCTAGAACCGGATTCATGGTTCTATCTTAACTAGTCG
>JASJJZ010000050.1:0-22023 GCA_037622205.1 Actinomycetes bacterium | reverse complement strand
TTTTCTTGGATGAAACTATTTCTCGTGCCCAATTCCAGGGATTAACCGCAGACCTACTGGATCGCTGCAAGAAACCTTTCCAATCCGTGCTAAAAGATACAGGTATCCCGATTGCAGATATTGATCAAATAGTTCTAGTTGGCGGGTCTACGCGTATGCCAGCAGTGGTTGATCTAGTCCGCGAATTAACTGGCGGGAAAGAGCCAAATAAGGGCGTAAATCCAGATGAAGTTGTTGCAGTAGGTGCAGCGCTTCAAGCCGGTGTTCTCAAGGGTGAAGTTAAAGATGTTCTTCTACTAGATGTAACTCCACTTTCACTTGGAATCGAAACCAAGGGTGGCGTAATGACTAAGTTGATTGAACGTAATACAACTATCCCAACAAAACGCTCAGAAATCTTTACAACAGCAGATGACAACCAACCAGCAGTTCAAATTCAAGCCTTCCAAGGTGAGCGCGAAATGGCCGCTTATAACAAGCGGCTAGGAATGTTCGAACTTACTGGAATTGCACCTGCACCTCGCGGAATTCCGCAAGTCGAAGTTACATTCGACATTGATGCCAACGGAATTGTTCATGTCTCTGCAAAGGATCTGGGCACAGGTAAAGAGCAATCAATGACAATCACTGGTGGGTCAGCTCTTTCTAAAGAAGAGATTGATCGTATGATGAAAGATGCCGAAGCTCACGCCGATGAAGATAAGCAACGTCGCGAAGAAGCAGAAGTTCGTAACACCGGTGACTCGCTGGTTTATCAAACCGAAAAGTTCTTAAAAGATAATGCTGAAAAATTCACCGAAGGTGAAAATGCTGAAAAGCGTGGTGAAGTTGAAACTGCAATTGCAGATCTAAAGAAAGCTTTAGATGGAACTGACCTTTCGGCAATTAAAACCTCAACCGAGAAAGCCAGTGAACTTTCACAGCAATTGGGAGCGGCACTTTATGCTGCAAATGCCGAATCGCCTGAAGCTCCGCAGGCAGATGATGGAGTTGAAGATGCTGAGATTGTTGAAGAAAGCAAGTGACAACCGAGTCTGAAGACACCGCACCAGAGAGTTCTGACCAAGAACTCTCTGACGCAGTGAATGAAGCACTGGCTGAAGTAGAAGTAGACGAAGTCGCAGTTTTGACTTCCGATTTACAACGAGTTCAGGCTGAGTATTCAAATTACCGCAAGCGTGTTGATCGCGATCGCATTACAGCAAATGAAATCACGACTGCAATTTTGCTTTCAGAATTTCTGCCAGTCCTAGATGATATTTCAAGAGCAGGCGAACACAGTGAACTAACAGGTGGCTTCAAAGCCGTTGCCGATCAATTGGAGGCGATAACAACAAAACTTGGATTATCGAAATTCTCCGATGTTAATGTGCCCTTTGATCCAAATATTCATGAAGCTTTAATACATGCAACCTCACCAGAGGTAAGTGAAACTTTAGTAACTCAAGTTTTGCAACCAGGTTTTAAATTTAAAGAACGGGTAATCCGCCCGGCGCGAGTTGCAGTTACAGATCCAGAAAACTAATCAGGGATTAATAATGGCAGCCAAGGATCTATACGAGAAGGATTTGTATTTAATCCTTGGCGTCAAGAAAAACGATGATGCTGCTGCCGTCAAAAAGCAGTATCGAAAGTTGGCTCAAGAGCTGCACCCCGATAAAACTAAGGGCGATAAAAAACTTGAAGAGAAGTTCAAATCTGTATCCGAAGCCTATGAAGTTCTATCTGATGATAAGAAGCGCGCTGAGTACGACGAGATGCGCGAAGCCTTTAAAGGCGGCCGGATTCCGCAAGGCGGCGCCAATTATGGCGGCGGCGGATTTCAAAGCGCAGATTTTTCAGATTTATTTGGTGGGGGCTCACAAGATATTTTTGGAACCATTTTTGGCGCAGGACGTGGCCCAAGACGTGGCCAAGATTTAGCGGCAGCCACAACTATCTCTTTTAGGGATTCAATTTACGGAACAGAGTTAGATTTAAAACTTGCGCCACAAGGTGGAAAATCTAATTCAGTAACAACTCGGATTCCTGGTGGCATAAATGACGGTGCCAAAATTAAATTGAAGGGACGTGGCGGCCAGGGCCCTGCCGGTCCAGGAGATTTATTTGTAACAGTAAATGTTGTAAAACATCCGGTATTTTCAAGAAATGAATTAAATTTATTAATGACGCTTCCAGTGACATTCACCGAAGTGGCACTCGGTGCAGATATAAAAGTCCCTACCCTTGATGGTGATGAAGTCACAGTTCGGATTGCTCCAGGCACACCTAATGGACGTACGCTACGAATAAAATCTCGTGGTGTGAAAACAGCGAGAGGCACGGGAGATTTATTAATAACAGTTGAAATTCAAGTTCCGCAGCGAGTTGATGGAAAGGCAAAGGAAGCGTTAGAAGCCTTTGCAAAGGCGACACTAGAATTTAATCCGCGCAGCGAGTTAGCTCAGAAAGCGAGGGCGTAGCAATGAGCAACGAAGAACATTCAGACGATGAAGCCGTTTATGTAATTTCAATCGCTTCACAACTTTCCGGAATGCACCCACAAACCTTGCGACAATATGATCGAATGGGGCTAGTTTCACCAGGCCGGGCTTCAGGTCGAGGTCGTAGATATTCGTTACTAGATATTGCATCGCTGCGAAATATTCAACGCCTTGTAGGCGAAGGTATAAATCTTGCGGGAATAAAACGCGTTATAGAATTAGAGTCCGCTGTTGCATCAATGGCAATTGAAGTAGCGAAGTTGCGCACTGAGGTCGATGCTTTAATCGAAGCTAACCCACCGAAATCATTAGTACGGAAAGATAAGCAAACAATCATGATTTATAAGGAAAAGGGTTAAAGTGCACGCATGAATTCACGCGAAAAATTAAGAGAAGAAATCTTAAGCAAAGCCGTTGTTCACGGAAAAGTAATTTTATCGTCTGGTAAAGAGGCAGATTATTATGTGGATTTGCGCCGCGTAACACTCGATTCAGTTGCGGCGCCACTAGTGGGTGAAGTTATGCTCGATTTAACAAAAGATTTGGAGTTTGACGCGGTTGGGGGCCTAACACTTGGAGCAGATCCAGTTGCAACCGCAATGATGCATGTGGCCGCAAGTAAAGGTCGCAATTTAGATTCTTTTGTTGTTCGCAAAGCGGAGAAAGCACATGGCTTACAACGCCGCATCGAAGGTCCAGATGTAAAGGGGCGTCGAGTACTTGCGGTTGAAGATACTTCAACAACTGGTGGTTCAGTGATGACTGCAGTTGAAGCACTAAAAGAAGCTGGTGCAATCGTTGTAGGTGTTGCAGTGATTGTGGAACGTGGAGCTGCACCACTTATTGCCGAAAAAGGTCTGGAATATTTAGCTGCCTATCAGCTATCAGATTTAGGTTTATAACTTAACTTAAGTGCTTACGACTTCGCCACTCTTTAAATATTTCCCAGAAAATTGGCGTAATTGAAACAATTACAATTATTGCGACAATTGGCAGAACATATTTATCAACAGAACCTTTTAATTTTTCACCTAGGATATAGCCAGCCCAGATAAAACCCTGAGTCCAGACCAAGGCACTAAATACATTCCAAAGAAAAAATCTCTTATAACTCATCTTCGCAATTCCAGCGGCAGGATTTACTAAATGACGAACAACTGGAATAAATCTTCCAAGAAAAATCATCTTCGCAATTCCGTATTTATCAATCCATTTTTGAAGCGTCTTTAATTTTTTTGGATTGAAGTATTTTGAATTTTCACGACCAAATAATTTGTCGCCATAGGCGTAACCCAACCAATGCCCAAGCTGGGAGCCAGCAATTGCAAAAATAGGTGCACCTATCGCTAATTCACGAATAGAAATCTGAATTTTTATCACGGCACCAGTCCCTGATGCGGCGAGTCCAGCCATGAATAGAAGGGAGTCTCCGGGCAATCCGATAACTATCGGGATCCCAGTCTCGACAAAGAGAATAAGGAAGATACCGGCAAGGCCGAATGAATTTATGGCTGATTCAGCATTGAAGGCGTGGAAGATGTCCATAGATTGGCAAATATACCTATTTATTTGCATCTCACAGTGCATCTATGTGTAATCTTTCGACCTCATGAGTTCAACGACGCACACTTATAGGAGATCTTTGTGGAAAATCTGGTCCAAGTAACTGGTTCCAACCTGACATATGTATATGTAGTTCTGGGTATTTCATTAGTGGCGTTAGCCATTGCTTACGCTCTTCGCGCTCAAGTCTTAGCGGCGAATGAGGGAACCGAGAAAATGCAGGAGATTGCCGCCGCCGTTCAAGAGGGCGCAGCCGCATATCTGAACCGTCAATTTAAAACCCTCTCCTACTTTGTAGGAATTGTTTTCTTCTTACTTTTCGCACTACCTGGAGAATTTGATATTCGCCTAGGTCGATCAATCTTCTTCTTGCTCGGCGCAGTATTTTCTGCGGCTGTTGGCTACAACGGAATGTGGCTTGCAGTTCGCGCAAATGTTCGCGTTGCTGAAGCTGCCAGGCAGAAGTCTGCAGCTAATGCAGTAAAGATTGCCTTCCGAACTGGTGGCGTAGTTGGTATGACCACTGTTGGGCTAGGGCTTCTTGGCGCATCACTTGTTGTCGCAATTTACAAAGAGAATGCACCATCAGTTCTTGAAGGTTTTGGTTTCGGTGCGGCAATGCTCGCAATGTTTATGCGCGTTGGTGGCGGAATCTTTACAAAGGCAGCAGACGTTGGTGCTGACCTTGTTGGAAAAGTCGAACAAGGAATTCCAGAAGACGATCCTCGTAACCCAGCAACAATTGCCGACAACGTAGGAGATAACGTTGGCGACTGTGCAGGTATGGCAGCAGATCTATTTGAATCATATGCAGTAACACTTGTTGCAGCTCTGATTCTAGGTAAAGCAGGCTTTGGCGATGCCGGTTTAATTTTTCCATTAATCGTTCCAGCAATCGGAATCGTTACAGCGATAATCGGAATCTTTATCACTCGACTTCGCCCAACAGATAAGTCAGCGATGCAAGCTATTAACCGCTCATTCTTCTTGTCGGCAATAATTTCTGCAGTTCTAGTTGGATTTGCAACATACACATATCTACCATCATCACTTATGCAGATGTCAGGTTTGACACCAGAAGCTGCAGCAGTTGATGTTAATCCACGCGTGCTTGCACTTGGCGCAGTTCTAATTGGAATTTTACTTGCTGCAGCAATTCAATTGTTAACTGGCTTCTTTACTGAAGTTGGTAAGCGTCCAGTAAATGATGTTGCAGCTTCATCAAAAACTGGTGCAGCGACAGTAATTCTCGCTGGTATCTCAATTGGTTTTGAATCAGCCGTTTATTCTGCGTTACTAATCGCATCAGCAGTATTTGGTGCATTCTTACTCGGTGGCGGATCTATCGTTCTTTCACTATTCGCAGTCGCACTTGCGGGAACCGGTCTGCTGACAACCGTTGGCGTAATTGTTGCAATGGACACCTTTGGACCAATTTCAGATAACGCTCAAGGAATTGCTGAAATGTCTGGTGACGTTAAGGGTGAAGGTGCACAAATCCTTACTTCACTTGATGCTGTTGGGAACACAACAAAAGCGATTACAAAGGGAATCGCAATCGCTACCGCAGTTCTTGCTGCAACAGCGCTCTTTGGTGCGTTCACAGATGCAATTAAAGAGGCTGTTCACAAGGCTGTTGGCGATGCAGAAGTTGCACTTCAGTATCAAGGAATTCTTGATGTTGCAGATCCGCGTAACTTAGTCGGATTAATTATCGGAGCCGCAGTTGTATTTATGTTCTCTGGTCTAGCAGTTAATGCAGTTTCAAGAGCAGCCGGAGCGGTTGTTCATGAAGTTCGCGAACAATTTAGATTACATCCAGGAATTATGAAGGGAACCGAAAAACCAGAATACGGTCGCGTTGTTGATATTTGTACACGTGATTCACTTCGCGAATTGGTAACACCAGGGCTGCTTGCAGTAATGGCACCAATCGCAGTCGGTTTTGGTTTAGGTGTTGGCGCACTCGGTGCATACCTTGCAGGCGCAATTGGCACCGGAACTCTAATGGCGGTATTCCTATCTAACTCCGGTGGAGCTTGGGATAACGCTAAGAAGATGGTTGAAGATGGTAATTACGGCGGTAAAGGATCTGATGCACATCACGCAACAATTGTTGGTGACACTGTTGGCGATCCATTTAAAGATACAGCTGGTCCTGCAATTAACCCATTGCTCAAAGTCATGAACTTAGTAGGCCTGCTTGTAACTCCAGCGATTGTTGGGTTTGCGCTCGGTGACAACACTGACTACTCAATGGCAATTGCCTTGTTCGCAACTTTGGTAATTGTGTATGCATTGATTCGCAATCGTCGCGCATCAACTAGCATTAACTAAAACCAACTAATAACGCACCATAAGAGTTAGGAACTTCCCCGAAAGATTATGGGCATAAAACTTGTAATCGTAGAATCTCCCGCGAAGGCGCGCAAAATTGGCGGCTTCTTGGGAGATGACTACGTCGTAGAAGCATCGGTTGGGCATATTCGCGATTTACCACAACGTGCTGCCGATATTCCAAAAGAATACAAGAAGATTGCTTGGGCTAAAGAGGGCGTAAATATCGAAGAGGGTTTCGAGCCACTTTATGTAATTAATCCCGATAAGAAAGCGAAAGTATCAGAATTAAAAGCGCTGATGAAAGACGCCGATGAATTAATACTGGCAACGGATGAAGATCGCGAGGGCGAAGCAATCGCCTGGCATTTAATTGAGGTCCTGCGTCCAAAGATTCCAATTCGTCGAATGGTTTTTCATGAAATTACCAAAGAGGCAATTCAAAAAGCCGCTAAAGAAACTCGGGATTTAGATTATCGATTGGTTGATGCACAAGAGACCCGGAGAGTTTTAGATCGTCTTTACGGCTATCGCCTTTCACCGGTTTTATGGAAAAAAGTAATGCCAAGAATTTCTGCTGGCCGTGTGCAATCTGTAGCTACAAGGTTAATTGTGGAACGCGAACGCGAACGAATGGCGTTTATCTCATCTAAGTGGTGGGATTTAACGGCGCAGTGTGAAGCGGGTTTTAACGCCAGATTACTTTCATTAAATGGCAAGAGAGTTGCTGCAACAAATGATTTTGATGCAAACGGCGGCCTAAAAGAGAAATCCGTAGCAAACATTTTATTATTGGATGAAGCGGGGGCTAAGGAATTAGTCCAGAGTCTTACCGGTAAAGCCTTAACTGTTAAATCAACTGAAGAATCTCCAAGAACCGAACGACCAAAGGCTCCTTTCACAACATCAACAATGCAACAAGATGCTGGATCAAGACTTGGTTGGGGTGCCCAGTTAACAATGCGCGTGGCACAACGGTTATATGAAAATGGCTACATCACATATATGCGAACCGATTCCGTAACACTTTCTCAGAGTGCAATTGAATCCGTAAGAAGTTCTGCGAAATCTTTATATGGTGCGGAATATATTCCGGCGGCGCCACGTGTTTATGAAGGAAAATCTAAAAATGCGCAAGAAGCCCATGAGGCGATTAGGCCAGCAGGCGAAGTTTTTAGAACGCCGGGAGAATTAGCACCAGAACTTTCACGCGATGAGTTCTCGCTTTATGATTTAATTTGGAAACGCACTATTGCCTCCCAGATGTCAGATGCTAAAAAAATGCAGATGCGAGTTGATTTTGATGTTGTAACTAAAACCGGTGGGGCCGCAATCTTTAGGGCTAACGGTTCAGTCATTACTTTCCCTGGTTTCTTAGCGGCATACGAAGATATTGTGGAAGATAAAGCCGGAGATGATGAGGCGGCTGAAAGCGATAAGAGATTGCCAGCAATGGCTGTCGGAGATTCAATCAAGGTCTCTAATTACATTTGCGAAGGTCACGAAACCAAGCCACCTGCTAGATATACCGAACCAACTTTGGTTAAGAAACTTGAAGAGCTGGGCATCGGCAGGCCATCTACATTTGCATCAATCATGAGCACGATCCAGGATCGTGGATATGTTGCAAAACGCGGTCGCGCACTTGTCCCAACCTTCCTGGCATTTTCAGTCACGGGTTTACTCGAACAACACTTTGGAAAATTAGTAGATTATGAATTCACCGCCTCCATGGAAGAAGATTTAGATCGAATTGCAAATGGTGAAGAAGATCGCATTACCTGGCTAACTAAGTTTTTCTTTGGTACCGACGGAAACCCAGGCCTAGAAGCACTTGCTGCCGATCTTGGCGCAATTGATGCCCAGCAAATAAACACTATGAAAATGGGCGAAGATATTGAAATTCGAGTAGGGCGATATGGTGCGTACATTCAAAAAGGTGTCGGCGATGAACGTAAGTTTGCAAATATTCCAGAAACTATGGCACCAGATGAACTCACACTCCAAGTCGCTATCGATTTATTGGCGCAACCATCAGGAGAACGTGAACTCGGAGTTCATCCCGAAACTAATCTGCCGCTATTAGCAAAGTCTGGTCGCTTCGGCCCATATGTAACTGAAGTTTTTCCGGAACCTGAAATGGTTGTCGATAAGAAAACCGGAGAACTAAAAAAACCACGTAAGAAAAAAGATGCACCAAAACCAAAGACGGCCTCACTGCTTTCAACGATGACTTTAGATACCATCACAATTGATGATGCGCTAAAACTAATGTCATTACCTCGGACACTTGGGGAGTATGAGGAAGCTCCTATTACAGTTCAAAATGGTCGGTATGGGCCGTACCTGACACATGGAGCTGATTCTCGAACTCTAACTTCAGAAGATCAATTATTTGCAATTACTTTGGATGAGGCCATTGAACTTTATAAACAACCCAAAGTTCGTCGTCGTGGTGTTGCTAAGCCACCTCTAAAAGATTTGGGTATTGATCCCGCGAACCAGAAACCAGTCCTTGTAAAAGATGGAAGATTTGGAATTTATGTAACCGATGGCGAAACTAATGCAACGCTGCGCAGAGGCGATAACGTTGAATTTTTGACGCTAGAACGTGGGCTCGAATTACTTGCCGGGCGTAGAGCCTGGGAGGTTGAAAATGGTGGCGCGAGCCGGGTAAAGAAGAGTGGTAAACGCGCTAAGAAAGCCGCCCCTTCATTGACCAAGAACACGGTAAAGGCCACAGGTAAGGCTAAAAGTAAGAAAAAAGCGGCAACAGGTAAGGGTAAAGCCGCTGCCACTTCGGCATAAGTAGGCTTAGCACATGCCTAATTCACTTCCATATCCTGGCGCTCCTGCAGGAAGCGAAAGTAGAAGTGTTTTATCAATACCCGCATTTAGAAAACTCTGGAACTCAATGGCGTTCTCCTCTTTTGGAGACTGGCTTGGCTTACTCGCTACAACAGCTATGGCCCAAGAACTTTCAAATGGTGATTATTCAACGGCAAACTTTGCAATTGCCGGTGTTTTTATTGTCCGTTTACTGCCTGCCGTAATCCTTGGTCCAATAGCAGGAGTTTTTGCCGATCGCTTTGACCGCAGACGTTTGATGATTTTTTGTGACATCTTTAGATTTGCTCTTTATCTTTCAATTCCGCTTGTCGGCAATTATTTCTGGTTATATACCGCAATAATTTTAGTGGAGTGTTTTACACTTTTTTGGTCTCCAGCAAAAGAGGCAACTATTCCGAATATGGTTCCAAAGAATAAATTAGAAAGTGCTAATCAAGTTTCACTTTTGGCTACATATGGAACTGCACCCATTGCTGCAATTGTTTTCTCACTACTCGCCTTAGCATCAGTCGGAACTACAAGTTTCTTGCCTGTCGAATACTCATCGACAGCAGATTTAGCACTATATATAAATGCCATATCTTTTCTCTACACCTCCTGGATTATTTACCAATTACGTGAAATTCCAAAAGGCCCAATGAAAAGCGGTGCAGCTGGCGAAAATATTGGGAAAGCACTATTTGAAGGTTTCAAATTTGTAAGTGGTTCGAAGATTATTCGTGGATTAATTTTTGGAATGCTCGGGGCCTTCTTCGCGGCTGGAGCAGTAATTGGTCTAGCCCGAACCTTTGTTGGTGATTTGAAAGCGGGAGATGCCGCTTACGGAATTCTATTTGGCGCCGTTTTTACCGGCTTAGCGTTAGGCATATCACTTGGACCAAAGGTGTTTGCGCAATTTTCACGCAGAAGAATTTTCGGTGCGGCCCTAACCATCTCATCTTCATTCCTAATTCTTCTGTCGTTAATGACAAACTTAGTTCTTGCAATATTTATCACAGTACTTTTAGGGGCATTTGCTGGAATATCCTGGGTAACTGGTTTCACAATGCTAGGGCTTGAAGTAGCTGATGAAGTTCGTGGTCGAACTTTTGCCTTCGTGCAATCTTTGATTCGAGTATCACTAGTTTTAGTCTTAGCTATTTCACCACTCACAGCTGCGGCAATTGGGCGCCATACATTTAAGTTTGAGAATTTTGAAACTACATATAACGGTGCCGCATTCACAATGCTTGCAGCTGGAATCATTGGGGTAATTGTTGGTGTTATTTCATATCGCACCATGCGTGATCGTCCTTCAGTCTCACTTTGGTCAGATGTGGTTGCAGCAAGCAGAGGCGAACTTGGTGGAATAACCGGGGCAGCACATGCCAGCTTGTTTATATCATTTGAAGGCGGCGAAGGTTCTGGAAAATCAACGCAGACCGAACTCTTGAAAGAATATTTAGAATCAATTGGAAAGAAAGTTTTACTAACTCGTGAACCGGGTGGAACACCATTAGGAAAGCAATTGCGAGAAATTCTTCTCGATAACAAAACTGGAAATATCTCACCAAGGGCTGAAGCGCTGTTGTATGCAGCAGATCGCGCAAACCATGTTTACTCATTGATTCAACCAGCGTTAGCTGCAGGGCAAGTTGTAATTACTGATCGCTATTTGGATTCTTCAGTTGCCTATCAAGGCGCAGGACGTATTTTGCAGCCTGCAGAGGTTGCAAGAATTTCTAGGTGGGCAACTGAAAATCTTGCACCGACCTTGACAATAGTTATGGATATTCAAGCGCAGTTAGGTCTCTCTAGGCTTAGATCTTTGGATCGTCTCGAGGCGGAACCTTTAGCATTTCATGAACGAATTCGACAAGAATTTCTTAATATCGCGGGATCAGATCCAGAACGTTATTTCGTGGTTGACGCAACACAGAACAAAGAGAATATTCACGAACAAATAATCGAACGGATACTAAGCTTACCGCAATTTAGAGAGAACACACTTGATAAGAAACGATTTAGAAAACAGTGAACGTGTTATCAGTATTTGATAATTTAATTGATCAAGAACATGTAATTTCGGTTTTACGCGAAGCTGTTTCTGCTTCAGCAGATATAAGTAACCAATCGCAAGAAATGACACATGCCTGGCTTTTTACTGGTCCTCCAGGTTCAGGTCGCAGCAATGCAGCACTGGCATTCGCCGCCGCATTAGTTTGCAAAACTGGTGGCTGCACTACATGTACCGATTGCACAACTGCGTTGATAGGAAGCCATGTTGATGTCGAATTAATAAAGACCGAAGGACTTTCAATTAAGATCGATGAGGTAAGAGAATTAATTACTCGGGCTTCTTGGAGCCCCGCAGTTGGTAATTATCGAGTTGTTGTTATTGAAGATGCTGACCGACTTACTGAGTCAGCCGCAAATGCTCTGTTGAAAGCGATTGAAGAGCCCGGACTTAGAACAGTCTGGCTGCTCTGTGCCCCAAGTTCTACAGATGTTCTGCCAACAATTCGGTCTCGGACGCGAAGTTTAGTTTTAAGAACCCCATCAATCGCAGCGGTTGCAGAACTCTTGGAGAAAGAGAAATTTTCACCAGCGATGTCAGATTTCGCAGCACGGGCTTCACAAGGACACATTGGTCGGGCCAGATACTTAGCCAAGAGCGAAGAGGCGCGGGGCCGTAGGCAAGCAATTTTAAAAATCTCGCTAATAATTACAGATATCGCATCTGCTTTTAAGGCGGCACAAGTATTGGTAGCGGCTGCTAAGGCAGAAGCAGAAGAAGAGGCCGAGCGACGCGATGGCGCTGAAATTTCAGCGCTCAAAGAAGCTTGGGGACAACAAGGTTCAAAATTAACACAAGGTGGATCAAAGGCAGTTAAAGAGTTAGAGAAAGAACAGAAATCGCGCACAACTAGGATGGTCCGAGATTATTTAGATCGTGCGCTGCTAGATATCGCAACTCTTTATCGTGACATACTTCTGATTCAATCTAATTCTTTAGATTCAATTATTAATATAGATTTAATTTCTGAAATGTCTAAAATTGCTGAAGCAACAACACCTGAGGCAACACTTGCAAAATTAGAGGCAATTATGGGTGCTAGAACAAATCTTTCACATAATGCCGCGCCCCTTCTAACTATCGAAGCACTTATGGTTTTACTTAAGTAATGTCTTTTAAATACAAACCGATATTGCTAGCCTTAGCAATAATATTGGCACTCAGTATTGTAGTTATTAACATCAATAAAGATTCCAAAGATTGGACTTTAGAAGATTACAGAACTCAGGAGTTAAAGTGGCGAGATTGTTACGATGGTTTTGAATGTTCATCATTTAAAGTTCCAGTCGATTACGAAAAAGTAGATAATCAAAGTTTTAACCTTAAAGTTCTACGGCATAACGCCTTAGATCAGAAGAGTAAGTTAGGTGCAATACTTGTAAATCCCGGTGGACCGGGAGGATCTGCCACAAACTATGCCTATAACGCTGACTACATAATTTCTAGCAAAATACTTCGCAAGTATGACATTGTCGGTTTTGACCCAAGAGGCATAAATGAATCAAGTGCCATTCGTTGCCTATCAAATTCTGAGGAAGATGCATTCTTAAATACAGATGCCGGTGACGGGAAAGCAGCGAGTATCGCCGCCTTGGTGGCCATTTCTAAAGATTTCGCCGCTAAATGCGCGAAGGCGGCTGGTTCTAAGTTAGGTCATTACAGCACTTTAGAGGCAGCAAAAGATATGGAAATTCTACGGAATTTACTCGGCGAGAAGAAATTGAATTACTTAGGCAAGAGTTATGGAACTTATCTTGGGACGTTATATGCAGCACTTTTCCCAGATTCAATCGGAAGAATTGTTTTAGACGGCGCAGTATCTCCAAATATTTCAATAAGAGATCAAGAACTTGCACAGGCTATTGGGTTCGATAACGCCCTAAATAATTTCCTAGCGTCTCAAGAAAGATTTAAACTCTCAGATATTAAGAAATTGTTATCGCAGTCAGCAGTTAATCCGATGAAGGATGCGAATGGCCGAAGCGCTACTCAATCCATAGTTATTACGGCTGTCGCAAAAACTTTATATGATTCAACAGAGGGTTGGAATGATTTAAGCAAAGCGCTGAATCAGGCAATCACAAAAAGAAATCCGACATTGATTTTTGAACAGGCAGACAGTTATAACAGTAGGGATTCGGCTGGAAATTACTACAGTAATCAAAATGATATTTCAATAATGGTCACTTGTTTAGATTGGGAAGACTTTAGAACTATTGAAGAAATGAAGTTAGATGCCGCTAATTTTAAAGAAGCAGCGCCTATCTTTGGTCCGTATTTAAACTTTGCTGGATTGCCCTGTAAATACTGGAAAAGCCAGCCACAACTTCCGCCAATTGCTTTAAAAAAAATAACCACCCCACCTATTTTGATAATTGGGGTCACGAATGATCCGGCTACACCTTATAAGTGGTCACAAGAGCTAGCCGAAGTATTTACTAACTCGAGGTTATTGACCTTAAATGGCGAGGGGCACACTGGGCATAACCAAGGTAACAAATGTGTTGACTCGGTCGTGGATTCTTACTTTTTAACGGGGAAAATCGGCTCCGAAGCCCTAATTTGTGCCAAAAGTGGTACTTAGCATCAATTGTTATACGGCATTATTTCCCTATGCGCTTAGACCATGTCTCATACGTAACATCACATGAACAATTAGCCGACACAGTTCAACGTCTTGGCTCGAGTTTAGGAAGCACCTTTGTAGATGGTGGAGTCCATCCAAGATTCGGCACTCGAAACTTCACGCTCCCACTACAAAATGGTCATTACCTTGAAGTTGTTTGTCCACTAGATCATCCCGCTGCAGATTCTTCACCATTTGGGAAAGCTGTTTCAAAGCGTGCGGCTGAAGGTGGTGGTTGGTTAACTTGGGTATTAGCAAGTGATGATATTTCACCAATCGAAACTCGGCTCGGACGACCTGCAGTTGAAGGACACCGAAAGAAGCCAGATGGTAATGATTTATCCTGGAAGCAAATTGGTATTTTAGAACTTTTAAATGACAAGCAACTACCATTTTTTATTCAGTGGTTAACACTTTCACACCCATCAGCAGATGGAAAAGCTATTGCAAAGATTGTTAAAGTTGAAATTGCAGGTGACGAAAAGATAATCTCAGAGTGGATTGGATCAGATTTAGAGAAGGCTATTGGTAATGACATCGAAGTTGAATGGCTCAATGCATCTGCAAACGATGGCGATTCTGGAATCGTTGCAGTTCATATTGAAACCCCAACCGGAATTGTCCGAGTAGATTAGAAGATAATTCACTCGCGCCTCTGTGGCTCAGTGGTAGAGCAGCTCATTCGTAACGAGCAGATCGTCGGTTCGATCCCGACCAGGGGCTCACAATAAGCTGCGGCTAGTTATGAATATGGGGGAATAGTGCGACTAAAACTTTCAATCCTCATTGCTAAATTCGCGGCGCTTCTTTCAAAGAAAATATTAGATAGATCTGGTGAAACCATTGCGGGCCGGGTCCTATTAGCGCTCTACCCAAGAGCCATTACTGAATTAGCCAAAGGCAAGAAAATTATCTGCGTCTCAGGGACAAACGGTAAAACTTCCACCACCAAAGCCTTGGTCTCAATTATCTCCAAGTTAGGTGGCGTTGCTACAAGTCCATCTGGCTCAAACTTAGAGCGCGGGGTCGCTGCAGCCCTCATGAATAAATCGGAATTTGCAGTTTTAGAAGTTGACGAACTTCATCTTGCGCGAATAATCAAAGAAGCAAACCCAAAAGTGGTGCTTCTGCTCAACTTAACTAGAGATCAACTCCATCGAATGCATGAAGTAAAACGAGTTGCAGATAGATGGGCGACGAGTGCAAGCCAAGCGCCCGAAACCTTATTTGTCGGCGATATTGACGATCCTTTTGTTGCATTAGCTCTAAATAGTGCGGCGCAAAGCGAGCGAATTTCATTTGGTGGACGCAAGCATCAAGATGGTGCGGTCTGTCCTTCATGTGGAAAATATCTGAAATGGGTTGGCAATAACTTTAAGTGCGGATGCGGTCTTTCAAATTCGAATCCAGACCAAAGTTTCGAATCCGGCAGTGCGGCTTATCGAAATGCAACAATGGCTAATGTAGTTGGAAAATTCTTTGGCGCTAAACCAATTGCAATTGATGAGAAATCTTTAGAACGCAGTGTTGATCAGATTCATAAAGGCGTTAAGACAAATATTCGATTGACCAAGAATCCAGCGTCATGGACTGAAGCACTTAAGTCAGTGACCGGAGAGAATGCGATTTTAATTGTAAATGCTCGCGAAGTTGATGGAATAGATACGTCCTGGCTTTGGGATATCTCCTTCGTCGGGCTTTTGGGAAAGCGCATCGTAGTTTGTGGCGAACGTGCCCTAGATATTGCTTATAGATTGCACGTTGAAGGGATAGAAGCAGAAATAACTTCAAACTTTGACGATGCAGTATCTAAATTTGAAACAGGTGCGAGCATCCATGTGCTTGCCGCTTACACAGCCTTTCATGAGTTGGTAAATTCATGAGTCAGATAAAAATTGTCAGAATCCATAATGAGTTACTCGGCACATATGGAGATCAAGGAAATGCTGAAGTTTTAGAATTTCGCGCGAAATTTCATGGAATCACTGCGAATATTGTTGATGTCTCCTATAACGACGATCTACCGACAAATGGTGGCATTTATTTATTAGGTGGAGCCGAGGATGCCGCTCAATTACTAAGCCTTGAAGCGCTTCGACGCGGTGATAATTTAAATATTCTGCACTTAGCGATCGAACGCGGTGCTGTGATTCTTGCAGTTTGCGCTGGGTTCCAAATTATCGGTAATAAATTTTTCGCAAGCGGTCAAGAGATAGATGGTCTTGGGCTACTAGATGTAAGCAGTGTTCCCGGTGACAAGCGAATGGTGGGTGACATTAAAATTATTTCGAGCGTTCTAGGATTGGAAATAACTGGATTTGAGAATCATATGGGCCGGACAATATTAGGACCATCCGTACAAGCATTTGGGAAAGTCAGTATTGGCCATGGTAACGGCGACGATAAATATGACGGCGCAGTAAATGGAAATATCTTTGGAACATACATACATGGACCAATACTTGCGCGTAATCCAGAATTTGCAGATTTATTATTAACTCGTGCAACCGGGCGTAAATATGCACAAATTACCGATCCCCTAGCTTTGAAATATGCCACTTGGCGTCGCAAGGTTATTTAGTAGGTTACACTTAGCCAGTTGTTGCAACCGCAGCGCTCCCCATAGAACCCTCTGATAAGAATCAAGGTTCACTTGCGAGTCTTAATCTTTGGCACTACGAGACACGCTTGATGTCTCGATTGGTATTTTAATGTCATTTAAAGATTTAGGTATTGCCCCTGCGCTCGTAGAAGCGCTCGATAACCAAGGAATTACTTCACCATTTCCAATTCAAAGCGCAACTCTTCCTGATGCTATAACGGGTCGCGATGTCTTAGGCCGTGGGCAGACTGGTTCTGGAAAAACTTTAGCTTTCGGACTTGCTATGTTGACGCGTCTAGAAGGTCGCATTGCAAAGCCCCACCGTCCACTCGGATTAATTCTCTCACCAACTCGCGAACTCGCTGTTCAAATTTCTGATGTTGTTGGTCCACTTTCGCGCAAAGTTGGATTAAGCACTCAAGTTGTTGCTGGTGGTCTTTCATACGTGGGCCAAATAAAGGCGCTTCGTTCCGGCGTAACGATTTTAGTTGCTACCCCAGGCCGTTTAATTGATTTAATTGAGAAGAAGCATGTTCTTCTAGATGATGTTGTAATCACCGTTCTAGATGAAGCTGACCAAATGGCCGACATGGGTTTCTTGCCAGTGGTAAAAGATATTTTAGGTCAGACAAAAGATGATGGGCAAAGATTGCTCTTCTCTGCAACCCTAGATCGGGATGTTGATTCTCTTGTAAAGCGCTTCCTAAAAGATCCAATCACACACTCACTTGAGAATGAAAAATCACGTGCTGCAGATATGTTGCACCATGTTTTGATTATGGATCAAGGACATAAAGATTTAGTGGCTACTCAAATTGCCGCCCGCGAAGGTCGAACAATATTCTTTGTTCGCACAAAGCATGGCGCAGATAAACTTGCTGAAAAAATGTTGCGCTCTGGTGTTCCAGTAGGCGTATTACACGGTGGAAAATCTCAAGGCCAACGCACTCGCGTTCTTGCAGCATTTAAAGATGGCCGCGCATCTGCTCTTGTAGCTACAGATGTTGCTGCTCGGGGGATTCACGTTGATGATGTTTCACTTGTAGTTCACGTTGATGCACCAGCAGATCACAAAGATTATCTACACCGCGCCGGCCGCACTGCCCGTGCAGGCGCAACTGGAGTTGTCGTAACACTTGCAACTCACAAGCAGAAGCGTGGAATTTTCGGAATTACAAACCAAGCAAAAGTTAAGTTAAATGAAGTTTATGTTCGTCCATCTGACCCTGAACTTGTTCGTGTTACCGGAGCCCAAGAACCTTCTGGAATCCCGATAATAGTCGAAGCTGAAAAACCAGGGCGCAATGATCGCGGAAGTCGTGATCGTGGTGACCGTGGTGGTTTCCGCCGCGGGAACTCCAGTAATTTTAAAAAGCGTAGTGAAGGCGGCGGTCGTGTCAGCGACGGAGAGAAGGAAAAACCTGTCCGCTCATTCCGCGGCGCAACAGCAGCGAAGCCAAAATATGAGGATCGACCAGTTCGGCCAGAGCGCACAGATCGGCCAGAGCGCACATTCAGAGCTGATCGCCATCCAAAAGCAGAACGCTTTGAGAAATCAGATCGCCCAGCAAAGGTTGACCGCTTTAATTCTTCTAAACCAACTTCTAGGCCAACTTCTAAGCCAACATCAAAACCAGGAAAGTTTGAGAAATCAGATCGCCCGGTTAAGAAGAGCTATAAATCAGATTCTCGTCCAGCAACATCAACGTGGCGTGCAGATTCTGAACAAGTAGAGCGCACCGATAAATATGAAGGAAAGCGCCCACCCTTTAAGAAAGCATCAGGACCAAAGAAATTTGCTAAGAAGGATGCCGCCAAACGCGAACCACTTCCAAAAGGCACATTCAAGAAGGCGGGACCCAATAAGAACGCCGGTAAGCCAAAACCAAGGACAAAATAGAAATTATGAAATCACAGATTGCACTTATAGGAGTTGGGCTCGTAATAGCTGCAAGTGTTGCTTATGCTGAATTGAAACCAGCAGCTGACAATACAATTTTGCCTAGCGTGCCAGCACCAGAACCAACAATATCTAGTGCGCCAGAACCAGCAACATCACCCGCGGAAACTAAGAAACCTACCAAAGTCAAAACTCCAGCCCCAAAGAAATCTGCAACCCCAAAAGTTTCTAAGCCAACCATTTCAGGAGGCGGCGATGGCGATGAAGGCGGAGATGACGGCGATGGCGATGAAGGCGATGAAGGCGGAGATGACGATTAGGTTTTAGCTTTTCTTGCTTCATAAAGCCTAGAAACCGCAATTGAAATAATTGTCATAATCGTTCCAAAAATTAAATAACCATTTAGAGATCCGGCTTTTGTTGGTGAAACCCAATCAATAATTACTGCTCCGACTAATTGTCCAGCAATATTTAGAATTACAAAATTCAAAACACCTAGGTGCTTGATTATGTAAGCAGAAACAGCCACAAAAATCAATCCTGCAGCCCCGCCGGTATATACCCAGAAATTATTTGGCAGTGCTCCGACTGTTGAGCCAAGAGCGAGATCTATTGAGAGAGCTATTACAACTACTACGGCTCCACTGGCGAAGTTGAGCCAGGCGGTAGCAAGAGGTCGCCTGGCAATAACATTTACTCGACCATTCATACCTTGCTGAATAGAAGCAAACACTCCAACAATAAGTGCAAATGTAAGAGGTATGAATCTGAATTCTGAATTTGTTAAATCTGGGAAGACTGCAATCGCTACTGCAATTAAGGTAGCAATCGCTCCAAGAATTCTCGGTTTTGTTATCTTCTGCTTCCCGCTTGGTGTTATTCCAGCCTTATCAACCAGAAGCGAAGAGACGGTCTGGCCAGCAACAACGCTAATTGTGAAAAGTGCAACTCCAATTTGTGGAACAACAATGCTTTGGGCGGCGACAAAGAAGCCGCCAAGAACGCCACCCATAACCTCCCAAGTAACTAACTGCTTATTTTTAATCGCAGTGAAAATTCTAAATAGCGCCTCACGTTCGTTCTTAAATCCAAAGACTAAAATCGACACCAACACTAATCCAGTTAAGAATGAAATTAGCGCGGCGGCAAGACCATTGTTAAGGTCAACCGAAAGTTGGCCATTTATCCGAGACTGAATTGCTACTACGACACCAATTAGAACTGCAAAAATCGCAAACATATTCTCTCAGTTCTATTTAGTTAACACAAGGAATTTTACTGCCGTCAACAGCCTTACCGTTTGCTAAATCAGCATAATTAATTTTAGTAGGCGTAGCTGCAGGTGTAGCTTTTGGATCTTTTGGTTTTGGATTGAAGAGGTCCTGCACAACTTTACGGATCTTTATCTCATCAACCAGGTTAACGCTCTGGCTGTTACGCATCGCATACCCTTCAATTGGAAGAGTGTGGAATTTGATATTGCCACTAGTTAGCGCCTTTGCCTGAGGTAAGAACCCAAGAACATCGAACCCAGAATCAATAACGACATCTTTCTTTGCAACATTTAGCAAGGAAGAAAGCTTTCCGATATCTCCAAAAATTCCTTGTGTTCTAAATTTTGTAATAACTCCAGCTATGAATGCTTGCTGACGATGAGTCCGGTCTAAGTCCCCATTAGGAAGGCCATGACGTTGGCGAACAAACTTAAGGGCATCTGCTCCTGAAATTGTCTGTAGTCCTGCTGGGAAAACTGCACCAGAATATCGACGATCGTTTACGGCTTTATTTAAACAGACCTGAATTCCACCAAGCGCATTTGCTAAATCATAGAATCCTAGAAGATTTACTTCAGCAAAGTGATCAATCGGAACGTCTAAAAACTGTGAAACCGTTGCGATTGTGGCAGCGCGCCCGGCATCTCTGGCAAGGTGCTCGCGAGCAGGCTGCGTAACGCCTTCTTTATAAAGCCTTGAGTCTTCAGCATATTTTGCATATCCGTAAGCCTCTTTAATTTTTTTCATTCCATAACCTGGAACATTCACATAGTTATCACGAGGAATTGAAATTGCAACAGCTTTCTTACCGCCAGCGGGAAGATGGATCAAAATCAAGGTGTTGGTGTTATAGCCACCAATACTCGCGGGTCCAACATGTAGAAGTTTTGTAAGCTCGGGCGAAATCGGATTGCCATCATTATCTCTACGGCTATCGAGACCTATTAATAAAATATTTGTATCGCCATTCTTTGACTGTGCAGCCCCCTGAAGAACCTTCGACCTTGGGATTGCACTTGAGGCAGCTTTACTGAAGAGGTGAAAACCACCAGAGGTAAGAACGACCGCTATAGAAAGAGCCACTGCAATTTTCCTGGCCCATTTACGCATAACGCGTATCTTACCTAATAAGAAATTGATTGGCTGACGTTAAAGTAACCCTATGAAGGAAAGTATATGGAGAAAATAGGCGCACTCGCATTAGTTGGATCTGGCGAGTATCTACCTGTGATGCAGGATCTAGAGAGTGCACTAATAAATTCTGGAATTTCTAATGGAAAGCCAAATAGATTCTTACAAATTCCTACAGCCGCAGGAGAAGAGAGCTCGGAGCGATTGGAATTTTGGGAGTCTCGTGGTGCCGAACAAGCCCGCCGCATCGGAACGGTCCAAGATTTCTTACCAGTCTTTTCTCGCGAAGATGCCTTTAACGTCGAATATATTTCACGCGTCAAAGATGCGGCTCTAATTTATTTCTCAGGTGGAGACCCAGGATATTTAGCTAATTCATTGCGCGGGACACCGCTCTGGGATGAAATTAAAAAAAATTGGTTGATTGGTGCCGCGCTTGCTGGTTGTAGTGCAGGTGCTATGGCGCTGAGCGGAGATGTTCCCAATTTTTTTAGAATGAAAGATGAAGGAATTCCTGGTTTAAATTTGATCCCACATCTGCGCCCAATTCCACATTACAACAAATTTTTTGGCTGGATTCCTGATAGCGCGGCAAAGATTGTAATGAAGGCGCCAGAAGGGACAATGATTATTGGCATTGACGAGGACACTGCTTTAGTTGCTGGACTTGATACCGATACCTCACTTTTCCACAATAATTGGCAGGTATATGGTGAAGGCAGTGTACATATTTTAAGTGGCGCACCATCAGCAAAATTCGGAGTCGGAGAACTAGTTAATCTGCAGATACCATAACCAAGTGTTAATCAACCAACTCTTTAACTTTCGTTATATAAAACGCTTTTATTTCGCGCGTTTTATCAGCAACTTTGGAAATGGAATGTCACCAATCGCTCTCGCCTTTGGGATTTTGAATCTTCCAAAAGGTGACGCGAATATGTTGGGGTTAGTACTTGGATCTACGACAGTTGCAATGCTTATCATGAGTCCTTTCGGTGGTGTCTTGGCCGATAAGTTTGGTCGTATTAAAGCAGTGGCTTTCGCTGACCTTGTCGCCTCTGCTGGGCTTTTTGTTCAAGTAGCTTTTTTTGCAACCGGAGATGTTCCGTTAATTGTTTTACTGCTAGTAAATATTAACTTCGGATTGATGTGGGGAATTTTCTGGCCTGCGATGTCAGGAGTTCTACCCGCACTTGTTCCC
>JASJJZ010000049.1:0-11668 GCA_037622205.1 Actinomycetes bacterium | reverse complement strand
ATCTATGCATTTCTGGCTGGCATCTGGCGACCAAGAAAAACAAGTATCTGCATCCGATGAGCACATCTCGAATGGCAAATTTGCTGCACTTTCTACTGGCGCTAGAGTCTTACTTACTTTTTTGGAAGTAATTACAATTTTACGCTTGCTCCAAATCAACTTCTTACCTTTGGCTATGCAAGTAAATTCCTTGCTTTTCTTAACTTTTATCTTTCCAACTACTTTGCACTTAGCCCCTACTTTGACTGCAGCATTGGCATTGGCATTGACATAAACTGCAGTCGCACTTATGGAGAAGGCGAGAATGGTCAGAACTCCTATTAGTCGTGACTTCATACCTTGATCATAGTTTTTTTAGGATAAATATCTACCTAGTCTTTCCTAGCTATCTTTCTCCGAAAATGTCTGGTTAGCACCGCTTACACACACGTCTCAGATGAACAGGCAGAAACCGCAAGTAGCAAGTTCGCTAACGTTGTAAACAGATCTAACTAACAGGGGGTTAGACAAAACAAGAAAAAAGAAACTAGGTACGCAATATTTTTAGATTTCACGCTTGTGTTGAGTGGGGCGGGTCGGGCTCGAACCGACGACTACCGAATTATGAGTTCGGGGCTCTAACCAACTGAGCTACCGCCCCAAAGTTTTTACACCTTAGGTTCGGGTAAGTCTATGCTAACTCGCGTGATGCGCCGAATATCTACAGTGATTTGCCTAATTCTCATTGCAACAATGATGCCTGTACATGCCGCTCCAGTTTATACCTTTCCTATCACAGGCTGTAAGACATCGTATTCGCAGGCTCATCATGATTATCCAGCCACTGATATCTTGACTAAAAAGGGATGCAAATTTGTGGCCCCTACTTCTGGCATTATTGATGAAGTTAGTGATATCGATAAATATTCTTGGAAAAATAACAGCGGCGCACTTCGCGGCGGACTCTCGATTTCAGTCATCGGCGATGATGGTGTTCGATATTACGGATCACATTTCTCAAAAATTTATCCAAAGATAGTTCCGGGCTATCGTGTGGATGCGGGAGAACTGATGGCACGCGTTGGAACATCAGGCGATGCAGCAGGACTTGCGCCTCATGTGCACTTTGGGATTTCTTGGCAAACCAAAACAGGAGTTTGGTGGGTTCGTCGTGGCGAGATTTATCCTTGGAAATATTTGGATGCCTGGAAAGCAGGAAAAGATTTAAGCCCAGCGAAAGAAGTTCTGGCTAAATTAAAAAAAGTTGGGGAAGTCCCTAAGAACGTTGGTTATTAACTGGACATTAAAAAAAGCCCCACCCGTAGGTGAGGCTCTTCTTTTTGTTAATGGTTGATTATGCAGGATTAACTGCGTCAGCCTGTGGGCCCTTTGGACCTTGAACTACTTCAAATGTCACGGCTTGACCCTCGTCTAGAGACTTGTATCCATTGCCTTGAATTGCTGAGTAGTGAACGAAAACATCTTGTCCGCCACCATCAACTGCAATGAAACCAAAACCCTTTTCAGAGTTGAACCACTTAACTGTACCTGTTGCCATGTAGCTTTTTCCTTACGGTAAATGTGATCAATAAGAATTCCTTAAAGATCGGTCTTCCTCTGTACAGATTTACCGAGTGAACGGGTACTGCCAAGCGTCGGACTAGGCGAAAGTGTAACTGCATATTGGTCAATAGTGAAAAATTTTCCTAGATTTAGGACTAGCCAAGAGCCCGATACATCGGCCATAATTGCGGTAATAGTTAGTTCTAGAAGCGCAATTTGAGCGTGTAATTGGTGGGCTGGGGAAGGTCGCACCAAGGCAACCTGATTGATGGTTCTAGGAGAATTACAGTGAGTTCATTACCGAGCAGTAACAGCATGCTGGCTGGAGATCTTCGGATTTATTCCGCTCCAAAAGCCTTGCTCCGACATATCCAATGGTCGCTAAATGAAATCTTTGGCTATCCCATTGAATTAAATTGGGAGCAGCAACATCTAGCACCAGGTGCGCTCGCGACACAATTGCAATGGCGAGAATTGAAGCCTGTTGCTTCAAAGATTGCGAGCACTCTTAAATCTTGGCATTACCTGCGTTTTGAAGTTCGTGAGTTTTCAAATATCAGTGGCGAAGGAGTTCTCTATCGCTGCACTCCAGATCTTGGATTACATCAAGCCGTAACAGCTTCAACTGGTGATGTAATGATTCATGAAAACCGGCTGATGACAGCGCTAGAGAATACAAGAAGCTATGAAGCACTTCGCGAATCACTTTCAAATGCTCTTGGAATTGCCTGGGACTTAGAACTTGAGGGCTACCGCCGAGGCATAGGTAGCGAAGGAGAAATCCGAGCAGTTAGTATTTAGGAATGAGTGCTGAATTCCAAGAGAAGAAATTATCCCGTCGGTCAATTACAACAAGTTTCAGTTGCGGTTAAGAAGATCGGCAGAAGTGTCGATGCACTCTCCAAGTATTTAATCGCGGGGGTCTGACGGCAGATGCAACAGTTGACGCAAAAGAGCGCGGGCTTTCAATTACAAAGGCTGTTGGTTCATCTCTTGGCCCAGTCTTGGCAGTCACAAGTGGTCCGGTTCAAGTAACTCAACCTGATTCTGTTGATACCTCTGCTGGTGGAATGTATGACACCTCTTCAATTCCAAAGAGCGTAAGCGTTACGGTTTCAGTTAGCTTTAAAGTTAATTAACTCACTTAGCTTTTTAGCCCTCATAAGATCTAAAGACCAATACGACGTTATGGCCACCAAAGCCAAATGAATCGTTTAAGCAGGCGATAGATCCTTTTGGCAGATCGCGTGGAACATCGCGCACGACATCAACCGTTACTGCTTCGTCTAAATTTTCAATATTAATTGTTGGCGGTGCTTTGTGGTGATACATAGCAAGCACGCAGAAAATAGATTCGATTGCGCCAGCGCCACCAAGCAAGTGCCCAGTCATAGATTTTGTAGCAGAAACTGCGACGTGTGAAATATCGCTACCAAGTGCGTTGGCAAGTGCATTTGCTTCAGCGACATCACCGGCAGGGGTTGACGTTGCATGGGCATTTAAGTGAACGATTTCAGAGAGCGGAATACCAGCATCTGCGAGCGCTAATTTAACTGCGCGAGTAACGCCTTGACCATCTGGATCCGGGGCTGCGATATGAAAACCATCAGAAGTTAAACCTTGTCCCATTACTTCGGCATAAATCTTTGCGCCGCGTGCCTTGGCATGTTCAAGCTCTTCAAACACCAGGATTCCGCCACCTTCGCCAAGAACAAAGCCATCGCGATCTTTATCGTATGGGCGTGATGCTTTTGCGGGATCATCGTTGCGAGTTGATAGCGCTTTCATTGAAGCGAAACCAGCCATTGGTAATTCATGAATTGCAGCTTCTACACCGCCAGTCACAACAATATCTGCGCGATTATTCCTAATCATTTCTAGCGCATACCCGGCCGCTTCTGCGCCTGAGGCACATGCACTTACTGGGGTATGAACACCAGCTCTGGCTTGTAATTCAAGTCCGACATTTGCAGCTGGTCCATTTGGCATAAGCATTGGAACAGTGTGCGGGCTTACAAAGCGCGCACCTTTCTCTTTCAGAACATCGTATTGATCGAGCAGCGTGATTACGCCGCCGATACCTGATGCAATAACAACGCCAAGGCGCTCTTTATCAATATCTGGAGCACCGGCATCTTTCCAAGCTTCGCGAGATGCAATCATTGCAAATTGCTCTGATCGATCTAAGCGCCGTATCTCTACGCGCTCCATTACCTCTGCTGGTTCCACTGCAACTCTCGCCGCGAAGGTAACTGATGCTTCTTGGGCCCACTCATCTTCAAGTTTGCGCACGCCACTTTTTCCAGCAAGCAACGCTTCCCAAGTTGAGGAAACATCACCACCGAGTGGAGTAGTGGCGCCAAGTCCAGTTACAACTACGCGACGTCTTGTCATTTAGTGAAGTGTTTTCTACTTACCGTTTGCAACGATGAAATTTACGGCATCGCCAACAGTTGCC
This sequence comes from Actinomycetes bacterium, assembly GCA_037622205.1. GTDB lineage: Bacteria > Actinomycetota > Actinomycetes > Nanopelagicales > Nanopelagicaceae > AAA044-D11. The sequence goes on along the minus strand of JASJJZ010000049.1, from coordinate 7,668 downwards.
ATCTTGGTAACTTCTTCATCAGGAATCTTCACGCCGAATTTTTCTTCAGCCGCGACGACAACTTCAACCATGCTAAGTGAATCAACATCTAGGTCGTCAGTGAACTTCTTATCCATTGCAATGATGCCGGCATCAATACCTGCAACTTCAACAACGATCTCCTTGATTCCTGCTAGAACTTCATCAACTGTTAGTGCCATCTTCGTTCTCCTTATTTCTTGCGTTAGTTACTTGTTTGGACTGGGTTCGAGGGTAGTTCAACGACTTGGCCGGCATATACAAGCCCGGCGCCAAATCCTACGAGAAGTGCGCTCTTTCCGTGAAGTTCTGGCTTCTCGGTGAGCAACGCATCCATTGCCAGTGGGATCGAAGCTGAGGAAGTATTGCCCGAAGTGCGGATATCGTGGGCAACAACAACTGATTCTGGCAATTTCATGGATTTTACAAGAGATTCAATGATTCGGTCATTGGCTTGATGGGGGATAAATACCGCGATAGTTTCAGGTGTTAATCCGGATGCTTCTAACGCGCGAAGGGCAATTGGTGCAATTTCATATACCGCCCAGCGAAAGACGGTCTGTCCTTGTTGAATAATATTTGGCCAACCAATATCTGCTTTGCCTGGATTTTTTTTGAATTCTAAAAATGATGGCTCCAAAACAATTGCTTCGCGAGTTTCAGCGCTAGCACCCCAAATGGTTGGACCAATTCCAATATCTTCTGAGGGACCAATTACTACTGCGCCTGCGCCATCGGCAAAGATAAATGCAGTTGCCCGATCATCTGGATCAGTGAAATCTGAAAGTTTCTCGGCGCCCATGACTAAAACATTTGTCGCTGTTTTATTTCGAACTAAATCATTTGCAAGTGCAACGCCATAACAAAATCCAGCACATGCAGCAGAGAGGTCAAATGCCGCAGCCTTAACATTTCCCAAGCGAACAAGAAGTTCGGTTGCGGCACTCGGTGCTTGATATGGATAACTAATTGTTGCAAAAATAACTGCGTCGATATCTTGTGCGGTTAACCCTGCGCGCTCGATTGCGATTAGTGCTGATTTTTCAGCCATATCAATTAAGGATTCATCGGCATCAGCAAAGTGGCGAGATACGATTCCAGTTCGCTGTTGAATCCACTCATCAGTTGAATCAATGCGGCCAATAATTTCAGAATTTGGAACTACCCGGGGTGGCCGATAGGCACCTACCGAGAGGATTCGGGCGTTAGTAACATCTTGTGCAAATTTGAGTGACATTAGTTGCTCCCATGTTGTGCAATGAATGCGTGTGCAGCTGCTAAATCTTCAGGACCTTTAAGTGCGAGCGTTTGAATCTCACCCTGGGCGCGTTTTACTAAACCAGCGAGCGTTCCTGCTGGTGGAACTTCAATCACACCAGTCACTCCGCATTTAGCCATGGTCTCCATACAGAGATCAAAGCGGACTGGTCCAGCAATCTGGCCAACAATTCGATCGAGAATTTCTCGGCCACTTTCAATTACTGCGCCATCTTTATTTGAGATAAAGGGAATCTTCGGTTCAGTCGTATCGAGAGATGCCGCAAGTGCCGCAAGATATGAAACTGCAGGAACCATAGTTGAAGTATGAAAGGCACCAGAAACTGCGAGCGCACGAACTCTTGAACCTTCGGGTGGATTTTCGGCTAACGCAGCAAGGGCAGTTAGTGATCCAGCGGCAACGATTTGTCCCGCACCGTTCTCATTAGCAGCAGTAAGACCAGCAGCTCTAATTGCAGCGACTACGACATCGCGCTCCCCACCTAATACCGCAGACATTCCGGTATTTGAATCCTTTGCTGCAATTGCCATCTGGGTGCCGCGAGTTGCAACCAACTTCATTGCTGAAACTTGATCCAATGCGCCGGAAAAAACTGCCGCAGTAATTTCGCCGACTGAATGTCCGGCAACATAACTAACACTTGAAAGCTTTTCGCTAAATAGTCGAAGGGCGCCGATCAGTCCACCTGCAACTAAGAGCGGTTGGGCATTTGCGGTATCTCGAATTTCATCGGCAGCTGCCACTGTGCCAAGGTATTTTAGATCTATACCTATTACTTCAGACCAGTTGCCTATTAATTCCGCGGCTTTCGCATCCTCTAGCCAGGGTGCGAGAAATCCCGGGGTCTGGGAACCCTGTCCTGGAGCTAGTAGTGCGAGCATCGGCAAAGTTTAAGGTTGCACCCCCGATACTGCCGAGTATTGGAATCGAGCCTAAATGAGTGGCGTATTTGGTTACTCGTGAGTAACATTTGGCCTATGAAAATTGCAGTCTGCGTTAAGCAAGTTCCAGATTCTTGGGCTGAGAAGAAAATGTTGGGCGGCGTTTTAGACCGCGCGAGTGTTGATGCAGTTTTAAATGATTTAGATGAATACGCAGTTGAAGAGGCGCTGCGAATTGTGGAAGCAAACTCGCCAACAAAGGAAGCTGGCGAAGGAAGTGGACACACAATTACTTTAATTTCGATGGGACCAGATCGGGCAACTGAAGCGATTCGCAAAGCACTTTCAATGGGCGCAGATGATGCGATTCATATCTGCGATGGCGCTCTTGCTGGTTCAGATGCGCTCGCAACTTCACTAGTTTTAAGTAAAGCAATTTCTGATGGCGGTTTTGATTTGGTAATTTGCGGAACTGAATCCACAGATGCTCGCATGAGCGTTGTCCCTGCGATGTTGGCCGAGCGTTTAGGTTGGGCGCAATTAACTTTTGCTGGATCTGTTTCTGTAGATCCAAGTTCGTCAAAGGTTTCAATTGCGAGATCTACCGAATTTGGAATTGAGAATATGGAGAGTAATTTCCCGGCGGTAATTAGCGTTATTGAAAAGATTAATGAACCAAGATATCCATCATTTAAAGGAATCATGGCTGCAAAGAAGAAAGTCATAACCGTAAAAACATTATCTGATATCGCAATTTCACCTGATCAAGTTGGAAGTAGCGCCTCTTGGTCAACAGTCAAAGATGCAGTTCTGCGGCCAGCCCGAAGCGCTGGAATTAAGGTTGAAGATGGTGGCGATGGTGGCACAAAATTGGCAGATTACTTAGCAGAGAAGCGAGTGGTTTAATGAGTGAAGTATTAATTCTTGTGGATTCGGTAGCCGGAAAAGTCTCTAAATCAACTGGCGAACTTGCTACCTTTGCGAAAGAAATCGGCAAGGTAAATGCTGTGGTTTTTGATCCTGCTCTAGTTTCACAATTAAGTGCTTATGCAATCGATAATATAATTGTTTGCTCCGGAGTTGATGTCTCAAAATTTTCACCTGGCCCAATAGCTCAGACCTTGGCGCAATTAGTTGCTAGCAAATCTGCGGTAGCAGTGCTGATTACATCAACATCTAAAGGAAAAGAGATTGCCGGTCGACTAGCAGTAGCAACGAATTCTGGAATTATTACCGATGCGACTTCCATAGATTCTGACTTAGTTACAACCCAAGCAGTATTTGGTGGCTCAACAACAGTTCACGCTGCCGTAACTCATGGAACAACAGTTGCAACGATTCGCGCAAATTCTATTGAGCCAATTGCAGGCAGCGCAGCTCCTACAACCGAAGATTTCACTCCAACTATTTCCGATGCCGCAAAGCTTGGAGTTGTTACATCGACAGAGCCGGTTGTAAAAGGCGGACGACCAGAATTAACCGAGGCGTCAATCGTGGTCTCTGGCGGGCGAGGAACCAACGGCGATTTCAAACCGGTCGAAGCCTTTGCTGACGTTCTTGGCGCAGCAGTTGGTGCATCTCGCGCAGCTACAGATGCCGGCTGGTATCCACACACCCACCAGGTCGGTCAGACTGGAAAATCTGTTAGCCCACAACTTTATGTCGCCTGTGGAATCTCTGGCGCGATTCAACATCGCGCAGGCATGCAGACCAGCAAAATGATTGTCGTGATCAATAAAGATGCAGAAGCGCCAATCTTCGAATTGGCTGATTATGGGGTTATTGGTGATTTATTCAATGTTCTGCCGCAAGCGACCACGGCTATTGCCGCTAAGAAGGCTTAACCACTTAACTTAGTTATCCTTGGAGCATGACGATTTATCTTGATCATGCTGCTACAGCGCCGATCAATGAGGCCGCGGTTGATGCGCTAAATATCCAGATGCGCAAACTCGGCAATGCTTCAAGTATTCATAATCCGGGTCGTTCAGTTCGAAAAGATGTTGAAGATGCTCGTCATAAATTATCTGAACTAATCGGGGCAAATCCATCAGAAATTATTTTTACCGGTTCGGGAACTGAAGCAAATAATTTGGCAATCAAGGGCTTCTTCTGGCAGCACCCAGAGCGCAATGTCATAGTTACATCCGCCTTCGAACATCATGCGATTCTCGATCCGGTCGAATGGCTTGTCGAACATGAAGGCGCCGAGCAAGTATTGGTTCCAATAACTAAAGCTGGAATTATTGATTTAGATTTTCTGGCAAAGGTAGTTGCCGCCAGGGGTAGCGAAATCGCGGTTATAAGTATTATGCATTCAAATAATGAACTCGGTTCAATTCAACCGATTGCAGAGATTGTAAAAATTGCTGGAAGTATTCCAGTTCATACCGATGCGGTTCAAAGTTTCGGCAAAGTTGAATTTAATTTTGCAGCGCTAGATGTAACAGCAGCAACCATTAGCGCACATAAAATTGGTGGCCCACTTGGGGTAGCGGCGCTAATTTTGAAACGTGGACTTGATCTAACTCCAGTTCTCCATGGCGGAGGACAAGAGCGTGAGATCCGAAGCGGCACACTTAACGCTCCTTCAATTGTGGCCTTTACTGCCGCAGCCGAATATGCCATTGCAAATATGGCCACCAACTTCGAGAAAATTCGCGCACTGCGGGATTACTTTGTCGCCGGAGTTAAGCAATGTGTTCCTGATGTTTCAATTAATTCGATTTCTGATCCAGCGCTTCCTGGAATTGTTAATGCAACTTTTCCTGGCACTGAAAGCGATGCGCTATTACTTTTACTAGATACCGAAGGAGTCAGCGCATCGGCAGGTTCAGCATGTAGCGCCGGTGTTCCAAGACCTAGCCATGTGCTTGTTGCACTTGGATTAAGTGAAAGCGATGCTGATGCATCACTGCGGATTTCTATCGGGACTACAAATACCAAGAACGAAATCGATCAAGTTCTGGCAATCTTGCCGAGCGTTGTAGAACGGGCGCGAAATGCCTTCGTAGTTAGTGAGCTAAATTAATGAAACTTATTGCGGCGATGAGTGGTGGTGTTGATTCTGCAGTTGCTGCAGCACGCGCAGTTGAAGCCGGCCATGAAGTTATCGGTGTGCACCTTGCACTTTCGAGCAACCCACAGAAGTATCGCTCCGGCGCACGTGGTTGTTGCACCATCGAAGATTCGCATGATGCCAGGCGGGCAGCGGATGTTATTGGAATCCCGTTTTACATCTGGGATATGGCTGAAGAATTTCACGAGGGCGTTGTTGAAAATTTTCTATCTGAGTATTCCGAAGGCCGTACCCCAAATCCATGTCTTCGCTGTAATGAAAAAATTAAATTCGCAGCCGTCTTAGATCGCGCAAAGGGCCTAGGTTTTGATGGCGTAATCACTGGACATTATGCCCAGATGCACGAAACTGAAATTGGCCGAATGATGTATCGCGCTATCGACCCTACTAAAGATCAGTCTTATGTCCTTGCAGTATTAAATACCGAACAACTTGCTGGTGCGCATTTTCCATTAGGCGATACCGTTAAAGATGATGTGCGAATTGAAGCTAAGCGCCGAGGCCTTTATGTAGCGAATAAACCTGACAGCCACGATATTTGTTTTGTGCCATCGGGCGATAATGCTGGTTGGCTGCGCGATCGGTTGGGCAGTGAAGTCGGATCTATTGTGGATGAAGCGGGAGCAAAGCTTGGCGAACATAAGGGTGCATATACCTACACAATTGGTCAACGTCGTGGGCTTGGGATAACAGTCCCTGCAGCTGGCGGGGAGCCACGTTATGTTTTAAAGATTGAACCAAAGACAAATACCGTTGTTGTAGGGAGCCATGAAGCACTTGCTGTCAGAAAAATTGTTGGTGACCGACCAATATGGTGTGGACCAGAACCAGTTGTAAATACCGAGTTTCGCGGATTCGCGCAAATACGAGCACACGGTTCGCCTCTTTCTTGCACCTATCTGCAAACGGGCACAGAGATAAAAGTTGAACTAGATGAACCACTCTTCGGTCTTGCCGCGGGCCAAGGTTTAGTTATTTATGATGGCGATCGGGTTGTTGGTTCGGCCACCGTCGCCAGAACTGAATAGATTCCTCGACATGAGTCAAAAGATTCGCCATCGCGTAGTTGAATTATGCGAAGAGATTCGCGATCACCAATTTAAGTATTACGCCCAAGATAAGCCGACCATCACTGATGGTGAATTTGATGCGTTGTTAATTGAATTAAAGAAACTTGAAGCTGCACACCCCGAATTTAAATTACCAGATTCACCTAGTGATTTAGTTGGCGGGGGATTTGCGACACATTTCCAACAAGCTGATCACTTGGAGAAAATGATGAGTTTGGACAATGTATTTGATTCAGCCGAACTAACAACTTGGTTTGAAAGAGTTGCAAAGACCAGTCCTAAGAACTCTTGGCTATGTGAAGTGAAGGTTGATGGGCTGGCAATAAATTTGCGCTACGAAAAGGGCAAGCTAACTAAAGCTTTAACTCGGGGAAATGGCGTTACGGGTGAAGATGTAACTTTAAATATTCGCACTATTTCAGCGATTCCACATGAGCTAAAAGGCAAGAGCATTCCTGAACTCTTGGAAGTTCGCGGTGAAGTATTTTTTCCAATCGCTGCATTTAATGAATTCAATGATCAGCAGGAGGAACTCGGTAAAGAGCGCTTTGCAAATCCGCGGAATGCAGCTGCAGGTTCGCTTCGCCAGAAAGATCCACGAGTCACTGCAAGTCGACCACTTTCTATGGTGGTTCATGGCATTGGCGCGGCGACTGGTGTCACCTTCGATTCGCAGAGCGCTGCCTATGAATTGCTAAAGGGATTTGGCCTGCCAACAAGTTCTAGATACAAAGTCGTCAAGAGCGCCGCTGAAGTCAGCGAGTTTGTTGGATATTACGCCGACCATCGCCATGACATCGAGCACGAGATTGACGGCATTGTTATAAAGGTAAATGAGATTCCAATTCAGAACGAACTTGGCTTCACAGCTCGGGCACCAAAGTGGGCGATTGCCTATAAATATCCACCAGAGGAAGTAACAACAAAACTTATTGATATTAGAGTCAGCGTTGGTCGCACTGGGCGAGTGACGCCATTTGCATTCATGGAAGCCGTAAAGGTTGCTGGGTCAACTGTTACAAATGCAACTCTGCACAATGCTGAAGAAGTTGTCCGTAAAGGAATTTTGATTGGTGATACCGTTTTAATTCGTAAAGCCGGAGATGTAATCCCGGAAGTATTAGGTCCTGTTATTGCAAAGCGCGACGGCAGTGAAAAGCCCTTTGTTATGCCAACCAAGTGCCCAGATTGCGGCAGTAAGTTGCGAGCAATTACCGAAGGTGACGTGGATATTCGTTGCCCAAATACTCAGAGTTGCCCCGCACAATTGCGCGAACGCATTTACTACATTGGTTCTCGGGTTGCCTTAGATATCGATGTTCTGGGTTACGAAGCAGCTAA
>JASJJZ010000048.1:0-23261 GCA_037622205.1 Actinomycetes bacterium | reverse complement strand
CGCGAATTAGTGGAACTGCTTGACGCATCATGTTTGAACCCATTAAAGCGCGGTTCGCATCGTCGTGCTCAAGGAATGGAATCATTGCAGTTGCAACAGAAACCATCTGACGTGGTGAAACGTCCATGTAATCAACTTCATCTGCGTGGATAAATTCAACTTCGCCACCACGACGACGAACAAGAACACGTGGTTCTGCAAAGTGTGAATCAGAAGTTAGCGGTGCATTTGCTTGCGCAATCACGTGCTCATCTTCTTCATCCGCTGTTAAGTAATCAATTTGATCTGTGACCTTACCTTTTAGAACTTTGCGGTAAGGGGTTTCGATAAAACCGAATGGAGTTACGCGAGCATATGTTGCAAGTGATCCGATAAGTCCGATGTTTGGACCTTCAGGAGTTTCAATTGGACACATACGTCCGTAGTGAGATGGGTGAACGTCACGAACTTCGAAGCCTGCGCGTTCACGAGAAAGACCGCCGGGTCCAAGTGCTGAAAGACGACGCTTATGTGTCATTCCAGAGAGTGGATTTGTCTGGTCCATAAATTGTGAAAGTTGAGATGTTCCGAAGAACTCCTTGATCGATGCAACAACCGGACGGATGTTGATCAAAGTTTGCGGAGTAATTGCTTCAACATCCTGTGTTGTCATACGTTCGCGAACAACACGTTCCATACGTGAAAGACCGGTACGGACTTGGTTTTGAATTAATTCACCAACTGTGCGGAGGCGACGGTTACCGAAGTGATCGATATCATCTGTTTCAACACGAACTTGCTTGCCATATTCCATAAGCGCATCGCCCTTATGAAGTGAGACTAGATAGCGAATTGTTGCCACGATATCTTCAATGTTTAGCAAGCCCTTTGAAAGATCTAATTCCAGGCCAAGCTTCTTATTAACCTTGAAGCGACCAACCTTTGCTAGGTCATAACGCTTTGGATTGAAGTACAAGTTCTCGATAAGTCCTTGTGCAGCTTCCTTTGTTGGTGGCTCACCTGGACGTAGTTTGCGATAAATATCAAGCAGCGCTTCGTCTTGGGTATTCACGTTATCTTTTTCAAGAGTTGCGCGAATAGATTCGAATTCACCAAATTGTTCAAGGATTTGTTCCTCTGACCAACCAAGTGCCTTCAAGAAAATTGTTACAGATTGCTTACGCTTACGATCGATACGAACACCGACCAAATCCTTCTTATCAACTTCGAATTCCAACCAAGCACCACGGCTTGGAATAATCTTCGCAGTTAAAATATCTTTATCTGAACTCTTCTCAATTGTGCGTTCAAAATAAACACCTGGTGAACGAACAATCTGTGAAACAACAACGCGCTCAGTTCCGTTAATTACGAAAGTTCCACGTGGTGTCATTAATGGGAAGTCGCCCATGAAAACTGTTTGAGACTTAATTTCACCAGTGATGTTGTTGGTGAATTCTGCAGTTAGGAATAGTGGTGCAGAGTAAGTGATGTCGCGTTCTTTACATTCAGCGACTGAATACTTAGGTGGTTCGAAACGGTGATCTCTAAACGAGAGACTCATCGTTCCTTGGAAATCTTCGATTGGAGAAATCTCTTCAAAGATTTCTTCTAATCCTGATGTCTTTGGTACTTCACCACGACCGGCCTTTTCAGCAACAACAAGACGAGAACGCCACGCGTCATTACCAAGTAACCAATCAACACTGTCTAGCTGTAGTGATAATAGGTTTGGTACTTCGAGTGGTTCACGAATTTTTGCGAATGAAACGCGAGCAGGTGCAAATGACTTTGACTTCGATGCGGCCAAAATTCCTCCAGATGTAAACGCACGGCTACCGCCAGGTCTCAGCCGCTATATGCCTGACCTCTGGGTTTTTAAAATTGCGAAGGGCGAGAGTATCCAATCCAATGGGCATCTGTCCAACTGGGCTTATACACCCAGATATGAAAAAAGGGACCCAAATCGGGTCCCTTTTTATAACGCTTGTGCGTAAGTTCGAGCTGGGATTACTTAACTGTGACCTTTGCGCCAGCAGCTTCAAGAGCAGCCTTTGCCTTTTCAACAGCTTCTTTACTTCCCTTTTCGATCAAAGTAGCTGGTGTTCCATCTACCAAGTCCTTAGCTTCCTTTAGGCCGAGGCTTGAGTTGATGTTACGAACTTCCTTGATAACTGCAATCTTCTGTGAACCAGCTTCTTCAAGAATAAGTGAGAACTCATCTTGTTCGCCTGCTGCTTCTGCGCCGCCGGCGGCTCCGCCTGCTGCTGCTGCAACTGGTGCTGCTGCTGTTACATCGAACTCTGTTTCAAATGCTTTTACGAAATCTGAAAGTTCAACAAGGGTCATTTCCTTGAATTGAGTTAATAGATCATCTGAAGTTAACTTTGCCATTTTTATATTCCTTTTCTTGGATTCTTAGGGATTCTTAGGGATTGTTTTAAGCTTCTGGGGTTTCAACAGGTGCGCTGGCTTCTGTTTCAGCTACAGCTGGAACCTCTGCCTCGTTTGTTTCTGTTGCTGCTTGGACATCTGTTGGAGCAGATGCTGGGGCACCTTCTAGTGCTTCCTTCTTTGCGCGAAGTGCATCGATGGTACGAATTGCCTTGGCAAGTGAACCCTTCATTGCACCAGCAAGCTTGGACAATAGAACCTCACGAGATTCAAGGTCTGCTAGCTTCATAATTTCTGCAACAGTTACAGATTTGCCTTCAAAGATTCCGCCCTTGATGACAAGGAATGGATTTTCTTTTGAGAAATTCTTTAGGCTCTTTGCAGCATCAATTGGATCACCCTTAATAAATGCCAGCGCAGATGGTCCAGCAAGTAGCGACGGATCGATATCTACTCCTGCATCTTTCGCGGCAATCTTGGTAAGAGTGTTCTTCACAACGGAGTACTTAGTATTGCTACCAAGTGCCCGGCGAAGTTCCTTCATTGATGTAACAGAGAGACCACGATATTCAGTTAGCACGGTTGCATTTGCTGTACGGAAATCTTCCGTCAACTCTGCAACAGCTGCTGCTTTATCTGGGCGAGCCATATGGCTTCCTTTCGCTCTAAAATCAAAAAACCCCGTCGCATAAATGCGCACGAGGTTACGTGGGCACCTATGCTGGCTGTTTTTCAACAATTAACCTCTTAGTTTTTTTACTAAAAGGACCTGCAGTCTTTGGTACGGGTATTGCTTTTACTGTTACTCACTTGTAACAACTTGCCTAGGGTAAGCGATTAGGCCTACCCGAGTCAAAACTAGATTTCAGGCTCTTATTTGGAGATTAGGCCTGAACGTTATCTCCGCCATCGCGTGAGATTGTTGGATCAACCTGAATTCCAGGTCCCATCGTTGTCGAGATTGTGGCCTTGCGAACGAAACGTCCCTTTGAAGAGTTTGGCTTTGCGCGCATAACTTCTTCAAGAGCTGCTGCGTAGTTATCAGCCAGTTGCTCTGCAGTGAAAGATGTCTTTCCAATTATGTAGTGAAGGTTTGAATTCTTATCAACACGGAATTCAATTTTTCCGCCCTTGATGTCAGAAACAGCCTTAGCAACGTTAGTTGTCACGGTTCCGGTCTTTGGGTTTGGCATTAAACCGCGAGGTCCAAGAACCTTTCCAAGACGACCGACTTTACCCATGAGTTCTGGTGTTGAAACAACTGCGTCGTAATCAAGACGACCCTTTGAAACTTCTTCAATCAATTCATCTGCGCCGACAATATCTGCGCCAGCTGCGCGTGCCTCATCAGCGCGCTCGCCGCCTGCGAATACAAGAACGCGGGCAGTCTTACCGGTTCCGTGTGGCAGGTTTACTGTTGAACGAATTGCTTGATCTGCCTTCTTTGGATCTACGCCAAGAAGTAGTGCAACTTCAACTGTTGCATCATATTTAGTTGTGCTGGTCTCTTTGGCCAACTTAACTGCTTGCCCAGGTGTGTAAAGAATCTTCTGATCGACCTTTGCAGCTGCCTCGTTATATTTCTTACTGCGCTTCATTTCTTCTCCTTAAGTTTCGACTAACAATTTGTTAGGCGGAGTTGTGGTTAGCGAACCAGCGAGGTTCTCCCACGTCTTACTTTTAACTTTTTAATTAACCGACAGTTATGCCCATTGAGCGAGCAGTACCGGCGATAATCAAACTTGCGGCTTCAAGATCATTTGCATTCAAGTCAGGCATCTTGATCTTTGCGATCTCTTCAACCTGTGCCTTGGTGATGTTTGCAACCTTGGTCTTATGTGGAATTGGTGAACCCTTTTCAACGCCAGCAGCTTTCAAGATAAGTCGAGATGCCGGTGGTGTCTTTGTGATGAATGTGAATGAGCGATCTTCGAATACGGTGATTTCAACCGGAATGATCTGGCCCTTTTGAGCTTCGGTAGCAGCGTTGTATGCCTTTACGAAGTCCATGATGTTCACGCCATGCTGACCAAGAGCTGGACCTACTGGTGGTGCAGGGGTTGCTGCGCCAGCCTGGATCTGCAACTTGATGAGTGCTGTGATCTTCTTCTTTGGTGCCATTTTTCTATTCCTTTTCTCTGTTTATTAAATCTTTTGGACTTGGTGAAATGAAAGTTCGACAGGGGTTTCGCGACCGAAGATTGAAACCAAAACTTTTAGCTTTCCTTGTTCTGGCATGATCTCAGCAATAGTTGCTGGAAGGGTTGCGAATGGACCATCCATAACAGTTACAGATTCATTGATTTGGAAATCAATCATACGAATATCAATCTTGTCTGACTTCTTAACTGGACGTGGTGCCAAGATATTTTCAACTTCAGGCAAGGTAAGTGGAGATGGATGGTGTGCATTTCCAACGAAACCAGTTACGCCAGGGGTATTACGCACGCATGACCATGATTCATCAGTCAAATCCATGCGAACTAGGACATAACCTGGGAACACATTGCGCTTTACCTGCTTGCGTTGGCCATTCTTAATTTCCATTACTTCTTCTTCAGGAACTTCAATCTGGAAAATGTAATCTTCCATATTTAGTGAAGTAATACGGTTAGCCAGGTTTCCCTTAACTTTCTTCTCGTATCCTGCGTAAGAGTGAACTACATACCAGTCACCAAGTGCGGTGCGAAGAGCGCGACGGAATTCAGCGTTCTCATCATTCTCTTCTGCTTCTGCTTCTGCTTCAACTTGATCTGGAACCACTGCCATGTCATTTTCAACAACAGCTTGGACATGATCTGGAATCACTGCCACGTCATTCTCGGCAACAGCTTGGACATCAACAACATCAGCAGTCGCTGCGAGCGCAGCTTCAAAATCATCAACAGCGCTAACTGGAGGTGTATCTAAATTATCTAACTCTTCAAGAGACATAAGATTCCCCCTTTATCCAAAGACCCAGAAGACGACCTTGGTTAAAATCAGGTCGAAGACAGAAACAACGGCGATAACAAATGCTACGAATACCAAGACCACTCCGGTGTAAGTTGTAAGTTGGTTGCGCGTTGGCCAAACAACTTTACGAAGTTCTGAAACTATTTGGCGATAGAAAAGGCCAATGCGACCGAAGAACCCGAGGGATTCCTGGTCTGTGCTGTGTGATGGATCTTTCTCATCAACCACGTTCACTACCTCTTTCCTATTTATTACTAGTTACAGATAAAACTTCACTTCAACTACTCATCAACTAATTGCAGGGCAGGAGGGACTTGAACCCCCAACCGCCGGTTTTGGAGACCGGAACTCTGGCCAGTTGAGCTACTGCCCTTCGAGCGTTACCTAAGTCAAAGAGACATGCGTCAGCATGACCTAATGCAAGCGCCAGAACGGGGAGTGTAGAGCGTGAGGGGGGGGTTAGTAAAACTGAGGAATGGCATACTCCTCACTATGAGCCCTATGAGCGCAAAACCTAGAATTTCCCACCGGATAGCAGCGATCGCTGAATCAGCCACATTGGCCGTAGATGGAAAGGCCAAAGCACTTAAAGCTGCTGGTCGGCCAGTAATTGGCTTCGGTGCCGGTGAACCAGATTTTCCAACACCGGATTACATTGTTAAGGCAGCAATAGATGCTGCATCTAAACCAGCAAATCATCGCTACACGCCAACACCTGGACTGCCAGAGCTTCGAGATGCGATTGTTGCAAAAACATTACGAGATTCAAATTATGTAATTACTGCAGATCAAGTTCTTGTTACTAATGGTGGCAAGCAATCTGTTTATCAATCATTTGCTTCAATAATTGATCCGGGCGATGAAGTAATTTTGCCGGCGCCATACTGGACTACATATCCAGAATGTATAAAGCTTGCGGGGGGAATCTCAGTGGAAGTATTCGCTGATGAAACCCAGAATTATTTAGTAACAGTTGAGCAACTTGAAGCGGCAAGAACTCCGAAGACTAAAGCTCTGCTTTTCTGCTCACCATCAAATCCAACTGGTTCGGTTTACTCTTTGGAACAAGTAAAAGCAATTGGGCAATGGGCGCTCGCACACGGTATCTGGGTTATTTCAGATGAAATTTACGAACACTTACTTTATGACGGTGCTACTGCCCCAAGTCTTCCGGTCGTAGTTCCAGAAATGGCTGATCAAACAATAATTATTAATGGGGTTGCCAAGACTTACGCAATGACCGGTTGGCGAGTTGGTTGGATGATTGGGCCTAAGGATGTAATCAAGGCCGCTACTAATCTGCAATCGCATTTAACTTCAAATGTTTCCAATGTTTCACAACGTGCTGCAATTGCCGCCGTTACCGGTGATTTGACTGCCGTTCACGAAATGGGCGTGGCATTTGATCGTCGACGTAAATTAATTGTTGATCTTTTAAATAAAATTCCCGGCGTAACCTGCCCAACCCCAACTGGCGCCTTCTATGTTTATCCATCTGTAAAGGCAGTCCTGGGTAAAGAAATTCGCGGTAAACGGCCACAAACTTCTGCCGAGCTCGCAACCTTAATTTTGGATGAAGTTGAAGTTGCTGCCGTACCTGGTGAGGCATTTGGGCCATCAGGTTACCTTCGTTTTTCATATGCACTTAGTGATGACGATATCGTCGAAGGAATCGGTCGCGTAGCAAAGCTGCTTTTAGAAGCTAAGTAAGTTACAGGCTTAACCCAACTAATTGCACTTCTGATTGCAGAGTAATTCCAAACTTTGCGCGAACTTTTTCTTGAGCGCTTCGAGCCAATTCAATTAAATCTTTTGCGGTGGCATCTCCGGCATTAGAAAGTGCAAGAACATGCTTTGGTGAAATCTGGGCTCCGGCTAGTTGATCACCTTTACTAACCCCAGCGCGCTCCATCAACCAAGCAGCTGATGTTTTTATTTTGCCCTCGGGCATCGGCCATCTAGGCGCATCGCTCGGCAATTTTTCTGCGGCGCTTTTATCTAAAATAGGATTCATAAAAAAAGAGCCCGCAGAATTAATACCTTCGCCAATTAACATTCCCTTTGCACTTCGTAATTTTAGAACCGCAGTTCGAACCTTGCTGATTGCAACTCGGGCGCCAATTTCTACCCCAAGTTCATTTGCTAATTCGGCATAACCAATAGGCAGAGACGCTTCGCCAATTCGTAATTGAAAAGTTACATCTAAGATTACATACCGACCCGATTCGGCTTTGAAAATCGAAGTTCGATACCCAAAATTACATTCACTTGCCGTAAAAGTTTTTACTTCTTGCGCTTTGCGGTCATAAGTTCGTACCCGAGCAATTACTTCAGAAACTTCATGACCATAGGCACCGATATTTTGAATCGGGGCTCCCCCAATAGTTCCTGGGATTCCGCTAAGTGATTCAAGGTTCGCAAGTCCTTTTTCAATAGTAAAGGCTACGAATTCATCCCAATCCGCCCCGGCACTTACGGTTAGCGTGCCACCGCTGCACGCATCAATTTCAAAGGAATTACCGGTGGTTTTAACTCTTATTACAGTGCCCGCAAACCCACTGTCACTAATCAAAACATTAGAGCCGCCGCCGAGTATTAGTAATGGCGTCTTATTCGCATCACCAGCTTTTACGGCTGCAATAAGTTCGGCCTCGGTTTTTGCTTCAACAATCTCTACTGCAGGTCCCCCAACACCGAGTGTTGTGAAGTTGGATAAATCAGTTGCAGCCATAAGAGAAGGTTACCTGCGTGGTGACAATATTTCGGTCTTACCTCGAAAGCGCTGGAGAATTCGGTCATAGTTCTTCTTTGATTGCTCATCGCGATACGTTGGATCCGTATCGTGGTAACCATGATGGCGCTCCTGCTTTAATGGGAGTTCTAATTGCCAGAGTCGCCCTTGGGCTTGACGAAGTTTTAGACCAAATTCCATGTCGGCATTGCGATAGTAAATTGCTCGGATATTAAATGCACCTGCTTCTAGTGCATGTTCTCGATTTAAACCTAGGAAATAACTAAATAGGACATCAACTTCGCCATCACCTTTGTCGTCAACGCTGCGCCAGTCATCTTCAATATTGACTAAGCCACCGCGCCAACCAACTGCACTAAATTCTTTCGTCGATAGTTTTGAAATTGTTGGAGTGATCGCATCACCTATAAAAATGGTTGAAGGGTCCATGACTATTACATATTGAGAGTTTGCTAACTTTATTAAGGCATTCATCCCCTCACCCCAACCCACACCCTCGGTGATCTGGACAACATAAGTGCGCTCGTCAATCAATGAAGCGACATCACCTAAATCTGGAGTTCCGGAAATTAATAGGTAGATTGCAATATCTTCAGCGGAATTAGATTTAACTGCCTGAATTGAAGTTATTGCATCTCCGATAAATCCATCGGCATAGATAAGTACGGTTGCGCTAAATTCCTTGGAGCTTAACTTTCGTAAGTCACCGATTCGTTTATAAACTTTAAATGGCGCGCTCATTAGAGTTTGATCACTCCTTTTGCCATACCTAATACCTTGACTTCATTGCACATTGCCAAGAGCTCTATCTTCGCCGTTCCACTCACTACATCAGTGACTTTGCCAGAAATAACAAGCGAAACATCGGTATCTGCGGGGACTACAACTGGCTTAATAAATTTGGCGGAGAATTCAATTACGTTTTGACTTCCAGATATATCTGATAAATATTTTCCGGCTAGCGCCATAGTCAACATGCCGTGAGCAATTACATCAGGCAAGCCAACTGACTTTGCGAAAGCTTCATTTTGATGGATTGGATTCTGATCGCCACTGGCATTGGCATAAGCGATGAGCAATTTACGATTAATAGTGAAAGTCTTTGGCGCTAACTCTTGGCCTTTTTTAAGTTGCATTAGGCGCGCACCACCAGCGTTGACCAGGTAGAAACAATTAATTCTGAACCAGAATTTAAATCTGAACGAACCAAAACGATTTCATTACCAGCAACGTTGCGAGCGCTTTCGATAGTCGATGAACAATGAAGAATATCTCCCGCAACAATCGGACGTTTGATTTCAAATCGTTGGTCGCCATGAACAACGCGAGTCCAATCCAGGCCACTGTCTTGGAGCAGAGTTTGGGATTTCTCAAGAGTTATCGAAACTGCGAAAGTAGGTGGCGCAACTTCAAAATTATTCTCGCCGATAACTTCAGCAAATTTTTGTATTGCTTCTTCAGTAACTGTTACAGAATCGGCACTGGTAAAGGTGCGCCCGACTAAGTCGGGATTCAACATCGGATTAGCGAGTCTCGCGGTGTATTGTTGAAAGCTTGCAACGTGGGCAGAACTTCTTGAGTTCAAGACGATCTGGATCGTTACGACGATTCTTCTTTGTAATGTAGTTACGTTCTTTGCACTCTACGCAGGCCATTGTGATCTTTGGGCGTACATCCGCGCTCTTGCTTGCCATAGTGGTGCTCCCTCTTTAATTAAGAACGCTAGGTTACTTCAACCCCCGCAATTTGCGAAAATAGAAGCTGCTTCTGAGTAGCGGAAGCCGGATTTGAACCGGCGACACAACGATTATGAGCCGTTTGCTCTACCAAGCTGAGCTATCCCGCCAAGGATTACCTAGAAATCTAGAAATAATGAACTAAATCTAATTCCACTGCAAACTTAATTGTAATCGAGCCCCCCAACGGAATCGAACCGTTGACCTCTTCCTTACCATGGAAACGCTCTACCGACTGAGCTAGGGGGGCATTGCTAATAGAGGGCGAGCCTACAACCACTCTGGAAATGGGAGAAATTTCGCCCGATTTCCAAGATTTACGAGTTAATAATAATTACGAAAGCGCGCTTTAGCCCAGGCGAATGGCTTTGATATCCGTGCGCCAAATCTCGCACCTTGCTCTTTAGGCGAAACTTTCAAAATCTGATTAAGCGATGGTTCGCCAGGAGTGGATACTTCAAGCAAGGCAGGGGAAGTCTCATCTAATGAATCAGCGATTATTGAAATATTTGAGACTAGCGAAATTCCACGGATAATTTGATTCTGATCAATTTTATTTGATGAATCTATTAAGGAATAGGCAAGTGCAGCACCTGCAATTCTTAGATCTTGAGTAGCTGAAAGCGATTCGGCTATACCTTCCGCAGTTCTAATTTGATCTGCTTTTAAACTTATGGCATAACTTGCAGCAGAAAGCATCTGCGCAATCTCACGCTTTGACTCTTCGGCTATACCTTCTTTAACTGCAGAATCAAAGAGCGTTCGTGCGATAGTTCTAACTTGAACGACGGTATGTTCAACTGCAACTCCCCTTACATAAAGTTCTTCAGCTTCAATAACTACGCCAGATGAAAACCATTTTGCATACCCACGGGCTTCTTGTAATTGCGAACGAACCTCGGGAATCTCTTCAACTAACAAACGCGCCTTACCAAGCCAATAACCCGCTTTCGCTTGGGTATACCCAGTCGCTACACCTTCAGACATTGCTGCCAATAATTTTGCACATTTATTTGCTAACGAACTTATCTTGTCAACCGTTCTAGCTGCCGGAGTCTTTGCATGGGAAAAATAAGAAAAAGCGATGGCAACCGAAGCGCCAATCAAAGTTGAAGAAAGTCTAGAAACTGCTGTGCTCTCACTAAGTCCTGGGCCGATGACGATTAGTGCGGTAACTGGAACGTTTACTGATGCAACTTCGCCCAGATGTAAAGCGCGGGCTACAACCGCACAAAGTAATACCGTCATCGAGACCGAAATAATTCCAAGATTAAATATTGTTACACAAGTTAATGCAACGCCGGCTCCGATTGCAGTTCCAACAATCTGACCAAACCCCTCACGGACCGATTTGTAAAGCGAGATCCGAATACTTAGGGCGCAGATAATTGCTGCAACTACCCCGCCATTTTTGATTAAGGAATCACCTAATTTCCATGCAACGCCAGAGGCGATTGCTGAAACAAGTATGAGACGGACCCAAGTTTTGCGGTCAGTAAAGAGCTTTAAAACTCGGTTCACCAATTTGCGCATGACCTAATTCTATCTGTGGCACTACCCCGTGAAACTGCGTAATATCCGGATATGTCTAATGAAATCAGCGCAGATAAGAAGTATCCCGTGCAGATCAATGATGCTGAACTCGCTTCTAAAATTGATGATCTTTCTTTTGAAGTCCTTCGCCAAGGTGCAACTGAACGGCCATTCACCGGTGAATACACCGATAGCGACAAAGTAGGAAGTTATCGATGCAAAGCTTGCAATCACGAATTGTTTAGAAGCGAAACAAAGTTTCATTCTGGTTGTGGCTGGCCCTCTTTTTATGCACCTACTAGTGCTGACGCTGTGGAATTAATTGAAGATCGATCACTGGGAATGCGAGTTCGAACTGAAGTTCGATGTGCAAATTGTGGATCGCACCTAGGACATGTCTTCGAGGGCGAAGGCTATGAAGTGCCAACCGACCAAAGATGGTGCATCAATTCAGTTTCACTAATTCTTGAAGAAGAATAATCGGCCCGCGACTAATGTCGCGAGCCGATTAATAAACTATTAATTATTTAACTCTTTAGAATTGAATCCCACGAGTTAAAGCACCGTCTACAACTAAGTTGGTTCCAGAAACACGGGATGCTCGAGGGCTGGCCAACATAGTCACTGCATAAGCTTGCTCCTCTGGAGTTCCCATACGTCCTGTTGGGTTTAGTCCCATTGCAAACTTGAAAAGTTCTGGGTTTCCACCTTCGATGTTTTCCCAAACTCCGCCAGGAAAATAAGTATTTCCTGGTGAAACAGTATTTGCGCGAATGTTCTTCGCAGCAAGTGAGAATGCTAAATGTGCGGTGTAAGCAATAATCGCCGATTTTGCTGTTCCATAAGGTCCGCCTGCAAAGTCTGCTTCACGACCAGAAACACTTGAAATATTAACAACAGAGGCATTTTTACTTTTTTCTAGAAAAGGAATTGCTGCGGTGCAGGTTCTCACTGTATGCATAACATCAACATTTAGCGACGCTTGCCAATTTTCTTCGCTCTCTGGGATTGCAAGTGCGCTCACATTGCAAACAACAATATCTAAGCCTCCGAGTGCTTTCGCAGAATCATTTACCCATTTAATCAATTGGGTTGCATTTCCAACATCAACGCTAGTTCCGATTACTTTCGCACCACTCTTGCTTAGATCAGATTCAACTTTCTTAACCTCATCTGCATTACGCGCGCAGAATGCAACATTGACGCCTTCGCCGATTAGAGCTTCAACAATTGCATGACCGATTCCTTTTGTGCCACCAGTCACAATGGCATTCATGCCCTTCATTTTTAGATCCATTTTAATCCTTTCATAGTGTCGGGTTTATAGCTTCAGATCTTTTGCTCTCTCTTTTAGACTTTCATGCATACCCTTGAAAGCACTTACATTTGGTAGCAATTCTTTCGCAGCCTTTATAACTACGCTGTAATTTGCATCAACTACGTTTGCAACAGGTACTTTCGTAATTTGAGCAAGCAATTGATATGAGTCCATCTGGTGAAGCCCATATAACTCTTGGAACCAGCGAATCAACTCAACTTGCCCAATCCGCCAAGAATCTTCCATTGGCCTGGATGAACCAACTGTCATATAAAAGTTATCGTCTTCTATGCGAGGCCAGGCAGGTGCAGCACCTTTAATTAAATCCACAATAATTATTGAATTCATTGCGCCTTCGACAGCGGTGCCACAAGCTTCGCCTTCGCCTTGGCGATAATGGCCATCGCCTACTGAAAATAACGCACCCTCTACATTCACTCCTAGATATACGGTTGCACCTTTTCGAATTTCAGGCGAATCCATATTTCCACCAAATCGTTCTGGAACTAATGAGGAGCGAACTTCGCCGCCAGCCGGTGCAACTCCAATTGTTCCGAACATGCATTCAATAGGAAGTTCCACGGAAAAATCGCCGAAGCGGGATTGAAATCCAACCGTATTATTTTCACTATTAACTTCATAAATCCAAGTTGTATCGGGCAAAGCATCCTGCAGCATTGCAGTTCTGTCTGTCGAGGTTAATCCGCCAAAAAAAGGAATTGTGCTTGAAGCGCCATGCCCACGAGCTGGTTTCATATCAACTATATGAATAGCAAGAGCATCACCTGGTTCTGCGCCTTCAACAAAAAAAGGACCAGTCTGAGGATTAACAAATCGTAAATCAACTTTTTCGCTCGATAGATCCGTAATTTTATTAATAGTGCCATTAAAGGCATCTTCTGACCATAACTTAAGTGCAGTTCCGGGCTTGATCCGCATTACTGGGGCTGCCCCACCGAATGTGTATGTCAGTTGTTCTCTTGTCGGCTTAAATTCGATTAGTTCCATTTAATTATCCTACGATTTCTTATTTATAAGAGCAATGAAAAAATGAAAGTAATTAGTAAAAATAAATTTACCCTGCTTCAGCCACGGGTGAGGCAGGGTAAATTTTATTAGCTTCTTATCCCCGAAAAGGTGACCCTACTGGCCACTTACTATTTCCATGAGTCTCATTAATTAAGAAGGCAAAAGCTAAGTAAATAGCTAGAGCTCCGGTAAGAATTCCTTCATATCCACCAAATTTAGTTAGTGATGCATTGTCTGTGATTGCTCCAATGCCTAGTGAACCGAGAAGAACAATTGTTAGAAGCAGAATTATTGTAAGAACTTTTGGAGCAACTGTTGAAGCCATTGCTAGCCCAGCAGTAAAGATTGCCCAAAGAAGTAAGTAGAAACCAACATCTTTATTTCCGACGGTCCACCATCCGTGGGCTCCGCCAATGTTTATGAATGCAAATGAAAGCCAGAGAAATGCATATCCGCCGAAGGCTGTTGTTCCAAAAGTATCGCCCTTTGAATAAAGCATTACGCAGACCATTGCTTGTGCGATTCCGCCAAAGAAAATTGCCATTGAGAAAACCATTCCGCCAGCGGCGTATGTCCCCATATTTGCGAAGCTGAGTAAAACAGTTGACATGCCATAACCAAGTAAGCCAAGGGGAATAGGATTTGCCTTGTTCATTGATTATTACCTTTCCATTGGATTAAGGCGCCAGTTGCACCTCAATGTTGTTATTAAGGGTATGCCTGTATCTTCACAATAGATATGGTTACGCGTCAGTATTAGTTGGATTCCTTTGAGCGTGCCACACTTAATTAAAAAAATAAAGCTACTTAGGAATTCGCAACCCTTGCATTCCACCATCTACTACTAATGAAGTTCCAGTAGTTGACCCCTGTAGTGGACTTGCCAAATAACAGATTGCGCTTGCGACTTCTTCCGAAGAAACCAGGCGACCAAGTGGTTGGCGAGCTTCAAGTGCCTTACGTTCTGCAACTGGATCTGCTGCTTGGGCAAGCAATCGTTGCACCCAAGGCGTATCAGCGGTTCCTGGATTTACGCAGTTAACGCGAACACCATCAACAATGTGATCATTTGCCATAGCAAGTGTCAGAGAGAGAACTGCGCCTTTAGATGCACTATAAACCGCGCGCTTGGGAATTCCTGCAGTTGCAGCAACCGAACAGGTGTTAACAATTGCCGCTGCCTTACTCTTGCGCAATAACGGAAGTGCTGATTTTGAAGTGCGGACAATTCCCAGGACATTTACATTTAAAACTTTTAACCATTCTTCAGAAGAATTGGTTTCAATCGTTCCGACTGCGCTGATTGCCGCGTTATTAATAAGAATGTCTAACTTAGTAATTCCTTCAAAGGCTTTTGCAACCGAAGAATCATCGCCAAGATCGCATTGAATCCAGGTTGCGATACCGGACATTCCACCTTCGGCTAAATCAAGACCGTAAACCGTGGCGCCTTTCTCTTTTAAAATCTTGGCTGTGGCAAGCCCAATTCCTGAACCAGCCCCGGTAACAACTGCAGTTAATCCCGCGAACTCTGTACTCATGCGCTTATCCATTCTTTGCCTGTAGGGAATGTGAAATCGGAAATAGTTTGAGCATACATCTCGCCACCTGCACCAGGTTTTAGTGGCGGCATGTAATGAGCATTTTGAATATCTGTTGGGACGACAAAGTGTTCATGGAGATGGTCAACAAATTCAACAACACGATCGGCATGATGTCCAGTAACAGCTACCGCATCGAACATTGCAAGGTGCTGAACCAGCTCGCATAAGCCAACACCGCCAGCATGTGGGCAGACTGGAATTCCGAATTTTGCAGCCATCAGGATATTTGCCAAGTTTTCGTTTACACCAGCAACTCGAGTCGCATCGATCTGCATGAATGAGAAGGACTTAGCCTGCAGCATCTGTTTAAAAATAATTCGATTCATTCCATGCTCACCAGTTGCTACCCGCACTGGCGCAATAGCTTTAGCAATAGTTGCATGTCCTAATACATCATCTGGATTTGTTGGTTCTTCAACCCAATGCAGATTCACATCGCCAATTCCTTTGATCCATTCGATTGCTTGGTTTACATCCCAAACTTGATTGGCATCAATCGAAATTTTAATATCTGGACCAACGGCTTCGCGGGCGAGACGTAACCTCCGCTTGTCATCTTCGAGATTTCCGCCGCACTTCAATTTAATTAATTTATAACCATCTGCAACTGCTTGCTTAGCCAGACGAACCATTTTCTCATCGGTATAGCCAAGCCATCCCGGAGTTGTTGTGTAAGCGGGTAGACCTTCTTTTATTAACTGCGCTTCATTTGCTGCGCGATTTGGTTGGGCTTTACGCAAAATTTCTAGCGCTTCATCAGGTGTAAGCGCATCGGTGATGTAACGAAAATCAATTAATTCAACAATTTCTTCTGGCGACAAATCAGATAAGAATTTCCAAAGTGGTTTCTTTCCATGCTTTGTAACTAAATCCCAAACAGCATTAATCACAGCGCCAGCGGCCATCTGAGTTACGCCTTTCTCTGGGCCAAGCCATCGAATCTGCGAATCTCTAACTAAACTGCGGGCAAAATCTCCCATGCTTGTTGCAAGATCGGCAATATCTCGGCCGACTGCATATGGTGCTAATAATTCAATTGCATCGCACTGTAAATCATTGCCACGGCCACAAGTAAAGACAAAACCGTGACCTTCAAGGTTTGGATCATCCGTTTCAAGGATTACAAGTGCTGCCGAATAATCTGGCTCTTTATTCATTGCATCCGAACCATCTAAACCACGGGAAGTTGGAAATCTGACATCGATAGTTTTAAATCCAGTGATCTTCGGCATGCGGTTCCTTTACAATTTTCGGATATGAGCACTTCGCTTATTAGCAAAAATCCTATACGATAATTTTCATGTCGCGACATAACCAGAAAGTTGGGATGAAGCGCGTAGACCTCGAATTAACTCGACTTAGCCTAGGAACTGCGCCGCTAGCTGGCTTATTTAAATCGGTAGACATTTCAGAGAGCGACCAATTAATTCATACTGCGCTAGATAGCGGAATGAATTACTTTGACACCGCTCCACTATATGGACACGGTCTTGCTGAAGAGCGCCTAGGCCGAATTCTTGGAAGCGTTACGCAACCCTTTGTCCTACAAACAAAGGTAGGCCGAGTTCTAAATTGGGTAGAAAAATCTGATCCAGTTCCCTGGTTTACGGATGCAGATCCACATATCCAGCCAGTATTTGATTATTCAGCCGACGGCATAAAGCGTTCACTCGACGATAGCTTAAAACGCCTTGGTGTTGACCATATTGATATTGCATTGATGCATGATGCAGAAAACCATATTCCGCAGGCAATAAATATTGCATATCCGGTTTTGGCAGATCTAAAACGCCAAGGAATTATCAAAGCAATTGGTATCGGAATAAATTTTTGCGATGTCGCAATCGAAATCATGAAGAGCGTAGATCTCGACATCGTGCTGCTTGCCGGAAGATATACCTTGCTCGATCAAAGTGCTCAAAATAAATTACTGCCATATGCCTTAGAGCGAAAAGTTGATATCACTATTGGTGGCGTATTTAATTCTGGTGTTTTAGCAGATCCAAAACCTGGTGCAACTTTTGAATACCTTCCTGCATCAGATGAAATCATCGCGAAAGCGCAGGCCATTGGTGCTTTTCTAAACGAACGTGGAATTCCAATGACTGCGGCAGCGCTGCAATTTCCACTTCGCCATCCAGCTGTTACTTCCGTGCTTACCGGATCCCGCAATAGCAAAGAGTTACTAGCGAATATGGTTGACTTTGATTTAGAACTTCCAGAAGATATCTGGAGCCAGTTAGAAGATGCTGGTCTTATTGAAACGATGTCGCTATGAAATTCTCAATTCTTGCCAATCAAAAAAACCCATTTCAATTTGCAGTCACCGTTAATGGAGCGCATTCTGCCGTTGAGAAAATCCCAACACTTACGCAAGCGATGCATTTGACGCTGGCGGAATTACAGAGCGCGGTAAGCAAAACTTCGGGAGCCATAACTGGAAAGTTAGTGGCACCGATTTCACCTGAAATTGAATTGTGGGGCGCCGGTGTGACTTATCTTCGTTCGCGCGATGCTCGCAAAGAAGAATCTGGAGTTCCAGATGTTTACCAGAGAGTTTATGAGGCTGATCGTCCGGAACTATTCTTTAAAGCAAATGCGGTTCGGGCCCGTGGAACAGATGAACCAGTAGGTATTCGATATGACTCTGGCGCTTCGGTCCCGGAACCAGAAGTAGCGATATATATAAATAGGTATCGAGAAATAATTGGTTATGCCATCTGTAACGATATGACCGCCCGAACTATTGAAGGTGAAAATCCACTCTATCTTTCGCAGGCAAAAATCTATATCGGTTCAACTGCTATCGGCCCAGATATAACCCCGGCTTGGCTGGCACCAACTGCCGCTGAAATGAAAATTAAAGCGAGAATCCTTCGAGGCGCCGAGATCACATGGGAAGCCGAAACCTCCCTTGCTGCACTTAATCGAACTTTGGAAGATTTGATTACCTATCTTTTTAGATGCCAAGACTTTCCGCATGGCGTAATTCTTTCAACCGGCACCGGCATAGTCCCACCACTCGATATCTCGCTTGCCGCAGGCGATGTAGTTGAAATAGATGTTGCTGGTATTGGTAAATTAACCAATACAGTTGAAGTAATTCCAGAGAGGCGCTAATAAATGAGCAAGATTGTTGCCTGGGCCCAGTGGCCAGATTTAACTGTGCCAGAAAATGTAGAGCTTAAATCCCCTGCGAATTTTCCGCTCGACACATCTGATCTCTCTGAAATTGAATTCTTTGTTCCTTCTTATATGGGAGGCGCAGCTGCACTTGCCTATGCAGCCAAGATGCCAAACTTAAAAGTTTTACAAATGCCAAATGCTGGCTACGACGATGCGCTTGCATATGTGCGTCCAGGGCTAACACTTTGCAATGCGAGTGGTGTGCACGATGCATCAACTGCAGAACTTGCGGTCGGGCTTGCACTTGCCTCTAGACGTGGCTTTCCAGAATTTATTCGAGACCAAATTGCTGAGACCTGGGACCACCGTCGATTTACCTCGCTTTCAGATAGCAAAATCGGCGTAATCGGATTTGGCTCAATAGGAAAGAAGGTAGTTAAAAATCTTTCTGGCTTTGACGTCAGCGTTACTAGCTTCTCTAAATCGGGTCGAGATGGTTCGATAAAAATCGACGAACTAGATGCGCATCTTCCAAACCTAGATATCGTGATTTTAATCCTGCCCTTAACTGATGAATCCAGACATATGTTTAATAAAGAACGGTTAGCGAAGATGAAGGATGGAGCGCTACTTATTAATGTTGCTAGGGGCCCGATAATCGAAACGCAAGCGTTACTTGCTGAATTAAATTCTGGCCGAATTTATGCCGCGCTTGATGTCACAGATCCCGAGCCGTTGCCGGCTGGACATCCACTTTGGAAGGCCAAGAACTTATTGTTGGTTCCACATGTTGGCGGAAACTCAACCGCATTTGAGCCGCGTGGCCGCAAGTTAGTTGAATCCCAACTTAAACTATTAGCAGAAGGCAAGCCGTTAAATAATATTGTCGCAGTAGGTTAATTAGAGTTAAAAAATGCGCATCGATTCGCACCACCATATCTGGGATCTCACAAATCGAGATCAAGAGTGGATTACCGGAGATGCGATGCAACCAATCCGTCGAAACTTTGCAGTCTCAGATCTCCAAGATGCGATTGTTAGCTCGCACATAGACAGAACAATTTTGGTCCAAACCGTTACCGATTACACCGAGACTCCTGAGCTTCTAGCCATTGCGCAATCCGCACATCTTGTCGGAGCGGTTGTGGGTTGGCTGAAAATTGACGCTCCGGATGCAATTGAGCACCTTCATCAATATCTAGATTTGCCAGGCGCCGAGTATTTAAAAGGTATCCGAGATATCGCCCAAGACCATCCGGACCCAAATTATTTAGCCAAAGCTGAGACGATTTCAAATGTTCAAAAACTTGGAGAACTTGGAATTACTTATGACTTACTTACCAAAGTGCCCGAGTTATCGGCCGCAATTAAATTAGTACGCGCCTGCCCAGATGTGCAATTTGTTATGGACCATATTTCGAAACCAAAGATTGCAAATAGTGAAATGGAACCTTGGAAAACTTTAATGACCGAACTTGCAACTTTTCCAAATGTTTTCTGTAAAGTTTCAGGATTAGTTACTGAAGCAAATTGGAGAGATTGGCAAGTAAAAGATTTTAAACCATACCTGGATCATGTAATTGAAATTTTTACACCACAGAGATTAATGTTTGGTTCGGATTGGCCAGTTTCAGTTTTAGGTGGAAGTTATTCCGAGATAGTTGAATTGGCCGAGGCCCTGACTTCTGAATTTAGCCCGAGTGAAGGTGAATACTTCTGGCACAAAACCGCAGCTGCGGCCTATAGCCTGTGGTGATAATTGCCTTGAATTGATAACGATCTGATAACAAAGGCTGTTTAGCCTGATATTTAACCTCCCGGGATGGACTTGCCCGCAAATCTCTTAGTAATGTTGGATGCCAGCGATTCCGCTGCTTTCGAAAGGAAACAAATGAAGAAAATTCTAACTCTTGTTGCTGTCGCATCAGCAATGGCGCTAGTTGTCGGAACAGGATCTGCAGTTAACGCTGCTCCAAAGAAACTTAAGATCGAATTAATTTCAAAGGGTGAAACTCACCAATTCTGGCAAGCAGTTAAAAAGGGTGCAGAAGACCAAGCTAAGAAGATGAAGAATGTTTCAATTCACTTCCAAGGTCCTGCAACTGAAACAATGATCGATAAGCAACTAGAAATGCTTGATGCAGCAATTGCACTTAAGCCGGATGCAATCGGTTACGCAGCACTAGGTACAACAGAATCTGTTTCTCACCTAGCAGCAGCTAAGAAAAAGGGTATCCCAGTATACATGTTCGATACAGCTGCAAGCTGTAAGGGCAAGCTTGGCAAGAAGTCAAAGTGCGCACTTGGCGTTGCTTACACAAACAGCCTAGCCGCAGGTCGTCTAGCAGCTGACAAGATGGCTGGACTAATCGGTAGCACCGGTAAGGTTTTGGTTGTTGGTCACTCACAAACAAACCAAACTGGTATTGATCGTGCGAAAGGTTTCGAAAAGCGCATCAAGGCTAAGTATCCAAACATCACACTTATTACAACACAATACGCAGAAGGTGGCGACCAAACTAAGGCACAAGATATTGTTGCTGCAGCTCTAGTTGCTAACAAAGACCTAAAGGGTATCTATGGAACTAACGAAGGTGTATCAATTGGTGCTGGTCAAGCATTCAAGGCAGCTGGCCTAGATAACGGCGCAGTTAAGTTGATCGGCTTTGACTCAGGCAAGCAACAAATGGCTAACATCAAGGACGGCCTACAATCAGGTGCAATTACACAGAGCCCAATGGGTATCGGAGCAAAGACTGTTGAAGCGCTAGTTAACTACGTTCGCAAGGGTAAGCTTCCAAAGCCACTCATTGACACAGGCTTCTACTACTACGATGCTACAAACATCACAGAAGCAAAGATCGCAGGAAACCTTTACGAATAATTCGAATTTATTCGAGTAATTTGTAAGTGGAAGTAAATTATGGCCGGGAGAAATCCTGGCCATAATGCTTTAAGATTTTCGAAAGATTTAGTAGCTTTTTGATTTAGTGATGGGGGAACAAATGACAACAACTCAACTCTTATCCCTAACGGGCGTTAGTAAGGAGTTCCCTGGCGTAAAAGCACTTAATAATGTGCACTTTGATTTGAATAAGGGCGAGGTCCACGCGATTGTTGGCGAAAATGGTGCTGGCAAGTCCACTTTAATGAAGATCCTCTCTGGAATCTATAAAAAGGATACTGGCGATATTGTTTATCTCGACAAGCATGTAAATGTGACCAGCCCGCTAGAGGCGCAAAAATTAGGAATTAGCATTATCCATCAAGAACTTAACTTGATGCCAGATTTAACAGTTGCGCAGAACATCTTTATTGGTCGCGAAGATCGTCGAAGAGGGCGTGTCTTTTTAAATGACACAAAGCTGAATAAGGCGGCAGCCACCTTGCTTAAAGAGTTGGGCTTAGTCTTAGATCCAAAGCAGAAAGTTGGCGAACTCACCATTGCTAAACAGCAGATGGTTGAAATTGCGAAAGCTGTTTCTTATCGTGGTGAAGTAATCATTATGGATGAACCGACATCATCGCTTACTCCAGCTGAGACAGATGCCTTATTTAAAATTATTAGGTCGCTAAAAGCTGCTGGCAAAGGCGTAGTTTATATCTCTCACCGTCTAGAAGAGCTAAGCAAGATCACTGATCGAATTACTGTTATTCGAGATGGTGAATATGTAAAAACTTTGACTACTTCTGAAACCTCGATTCCAGAAGTTATTGCACTTATGGTTGGTCGTAAGGTAGACCAAGATCAACGCCCTGATGTTCGCCCAAGTAGCGACGAAGTGGTTTTGAAGGTTGAAGGAATTTCAGATGGAAGGCTTCTGCGAGATGTATCGTTCGAACTTCGCAAAGGCGAAATCCTGGGACTTGCTGGGCTAATGGGGGCAGGTCGCACCGAACTTGCTCGGGCTCTTATCGGCGCCGAACCAAAGACTGCCGGCAAGATTTTCCTGCGTGGTAGAGAGGTAAAGATTAAGAGCCCTTCTGATGCGGTTAAATTTGGAATCGGGTATCTGTCTGAGGATCGCAAGAAGTATGGTCTGCTCTTAATTCAAAATCTAACTTTCAATGTGATTCTCTCTTCAATCCCTTCATTTTCAAATAGGTTTGGCTTCCTAAAGACCAAGCCTGCGGGGGCAATTACTCGTGATGTTATTAACCAACTTTCAATTAGAACACCTTCTGAGAATCAATATGTCAAGAATCTTTCGGGTGGAAACCAACAGAAAGTTGTTATCTCGAAGTGGCTGACTCGTGATTGCGATATTTTGATATTTGATGAACCAACACGAGGTATCGATGTTGGGGCGAAGGATGAAATTTATAAATTACTTACAAAGCTTGCTTCAGAAGGTAAATCAATCATCATGATTTCCTCTGAACTTCCCGAAATCCTACGAATGTCAGATCGTATTGCTGTGATGTGCGAGGGCAAGTTAACAGGAGTCATCGATAACAAAGATGCCGATCAGAACAAAATCATGCAATATGCCACAAAATTCCGCGCCTAAATCAAATTTTAAACGAGACCAAGAAAAGAGAGAGCAATGACAGATGCAGTGAATGTAACTGAAAGACAAGTTAAGGGCGCAAATAGAGTTATCGCCTTTGCTAAACGTGAAGTTGGACGAGTCCTTGCACTTGCAAGACTTGTCGTAATTTTCATCTTCTTCTCGATTATGCGTCCGGTTTTAGCCTCATGGGAGAATGTCTCTGGCGGAATCTTGATGTCCACCACAGTCATTGGTCTGATGGCGATTGGAACAACTTTCGTAATTATTACTGGAGGTATCGATCTCTCTATCGGAACAACGACCGCCTTGGTTGCGATAATT
>JASJJZ010000047.1:0-9325 GCA_037622205.1 Actinomycetes bacterium | reverse complement strand
AATGTTCTGCCAGAAGATAACGTAACTGGTGAAATTTCAGATTCCGCTGGCGAACTTGGCTTTTATTCGCCACATTCATGGTGGCCGCTACCTCTAGCTTTTTGCATGGTACTCGCCGGCCTTGGTTTATTAATCGGATGGTGGCTGACACTTATCGCCGTCGGGGGCTTGCTGATAAGTATTCTCGGTTTTGTTCTGGAATATGAAAAACCTTCGATGGACTCACACTAGATGGAATTACAAATGCTCTTAGCGATTGTTGTTTTTGCAATGGTCTACATCTCAATCGCAACCGAAAAAATTAGTCGGATTGCAACAGTTCTGACAGGTGCTGCCGCGATGGTAGTAATTGGTGCAACTGATGCAGATAAGGCTTTCTACAGCCACGAAACTGGTGTTGACTGGAATGTAATATTTCTTCTTCTGGGAATGATGATAATAGTTGGAGTAATACATAAGACTGGATTATTCGAATTTTTAGCTGTTAGAGCTATTAAAAAGTCTAAGGGAAACCCCCGTATCGCGATAGTTTACTTAATGATTCTTACCGCTGTGTCATCCGCAATCCTGGATAATGTGACAACTATTTTACTTGCAGTCCCTATGACTCTCATTGTTTGTAGACACTTAAATGTTTCTCCAGTAGCGTTTATTCTCTCCGAGGTTTTTGTCTCGAATATTGGTGGCGCAGCAACTCTGGTAGGAGACCCTCCGAATATAATCATCGCCAGCCGCGCTGACTTAAGTTTTAATTCATTTTTAGTTCATATGGCGCCGATGGTCATATTGGTCCTAATCGTAATAATTCCGCTCCTCGTTGCTCTTTTCCGCCGAGAGCTAGTGAATTCAGAAGCAGACCGCGCAAAAGTTCTGGCTTTGGATGAGAAATCTTTTATCAGAGATCAAATTCTTCTTAAGAAGAGTCTTGTAGTTCTCACTCTTGTAGTTATCGCCTTTGTATTGCATTCCGCAATACATCTTGAGCCGGCAGTTATTGCTCTTTTCGGTGCCGGTCTTTTGGTTGGAATCAGTGGATTGAAGCCGCGGGATTACGTAGCTGACATTGAGTGGGAGACCCTTATATTTTTTGCTGGCCTTTTCATCATGGTCGGAGCTTTAGTTGAAGTGGGAGCGCTAGCGAATTTTGCTAACTTCCTAAAAGATTTTTTTGGGGGAGATACTAAATTAGCGGCAGGTTCAATTTTAGGCATCTCTGCGGTTCTATCTGGGTTGGTGGATAACATTCCCTTTGTGGCCTCAATGAGTCCTGTTGTTGCTGAATTAAGCGTGGGTCTATTGGGACGACAAGAGCATGTCCTGTGGTGGTCGCTAGCATTTGGTGCAGATTTTGGTGGCAATGCAACGATAATCGGAGCAAGTGCAAACGTTGTGGCAATCGGTCTGGCAGCAAAGGCAGGAATTAAAATTTCCTTCTGGAAATTCGCTAAATACGGAGTTCTGGTGACCGCTATAAGCGTTGCAATGATCTATCCGTATTTATTTCTTTTCTACTTTTAGTGATGGCCGCTTTCAAGGGTCTTCGCTTCGCTTTCGGTAGGAGCCGGAATCTGTTCTACATGCGCTTGGCTAAAACGCGCACGAAGCTTGCCCTTTAATCCTTGAGGGTTCAATACGCCATTAGCATCAGCTGCGGGAACAATAAGTGCCTTAGGCTGTTCATGCTGGGTAAGTGTGAATTTTTGCTCTGGTGTTAACTCTTCATGAACCTCAACGAATTCGCCATGAGGAAGCATCACTAAGCGACCAGTCTCGCGGCCGTGTAGAACCTTTTCGCGATCTGCACGCTGCAAAGAGAGACAGATTCGTTTAGTAATAACAAAGACTAGCGGTGGAATAACTATTACACCGATTCGGGTAAACCACATTATCTGATTAATCGTGAGATGGAAATTGGTAGCAATAATGTCGTTTCCACCATTAATTAATATGACCAATATGAAGGAGAGCGACATCGCGCCAATTGCTGTGCGGTTTGGGTTATTGCGTGGTCGATCTAGTAAATGATGTTCCTCTTTATCACCAGTCATCCAAGATTCAATAAATGGGTAGAGCGCCATCAGCGTAAATAAAATGCCGGGAATGATTAAACCTGGAATTAAAATGTTCCAGGAAATTGTGTAGCCGAAGGCGTGCGTTTCAATCGGGGGAGCCATGCGAACTAAGCCGTCGAGCCAACCCATATAAAAATCGGGCTGCGACCCGGCAGAAATCTGCCCAGGGTTATAGGGACCATAGAGCCAGATCGGGTTAATGGATGCGATTGCGCCGAGCAGAGCTGTAACACCGAAGACGATAAAGAAGAAGCCGCCAGCTTTAGCCATATATACCGGCATTAATGGATACCCAACAACATTCTTTTCAGTGCGTCCTGGACCTGGGTATTGGGTGTGCTTCTGATACCAAACCAACATTAAGTGGATTGTTATAAGCGCCAAGAAAATACCTGGTAGCAATAGAACGTGAACCGTAAATATTCGGGGAATGAAAGCTTCGCCCGGAAATGCGCCACCAAATGCAAAGAAGGCAAGATAAGAACCAACGACTGGAAGAGCTTGAATAATCGCTTCAGCAATACGAATTCCAGTTCCAGAGAGTAAATCATCAGGAAGTGAGTATCCGAGGAAACCTTCAACGATTCCTAGCGTTACCAGACCAACTCCGATTAACCAGTTGGCTTCGCGAGGCTTGCGGAATGCCCCGGTAAAGAAGACTCGCATTAAGTGCGCAATCATTCCAGCCATGAAGAGCAGAGCGGCCCAGTGATGAATCTGGCGCATCAGTAAGCCGCCACGAACATCAAATGAGATATGAAGCGTCGACGCATACGCAGCCGACATCTTAATTCCTTCTAGTGGCTCATAACTTCCATCGTAAATAACTTCTCGTTGTGATGGATCGAACCAGAAAGTTAAAAATGTTCCCGAAAGCAGCAAGATAATGAAAGAGTAAAGAACTATTTCACCCAACATAAAGGACCAGTGGTCGGGGAACACTTTTGTGAGATTTTTCCGGAGCCACTTTGCGGCTCCGGTGCGATCATCTACATAACTCGCAACATTGCCGCCGATACGTTCTGCTTTTTTCATGATGAGCGCTCCCAATAGCTAGGTCCGACAGCTTCGTTAAAAGGTTGTTGTGCGACAAGATATCCGTCACTATCGACAGTTATTGCTAGTTGTGGCAGTGGCCTTGCTGATGGTCCAAAGATAACTTTTGCCGCTCTTGTCACATCAAATGTTGATTGGTGGCATGGACAGAGTAAATGTTTGGTCTGTTGTTCGTAGAGAGCCACAGCGCATCCCATGTGCGAACAAATTTTTGAAAATGCGATGATTCCATCGTGCGTCCAAGAGAGACGTTCGGCATCTAACTGAAATTCTGAAGGTCGAAGTCTGATCAATAGGACAGCATCTTTTGCGATGTCATATAAATGGCGCACTTTTCCAGGTTCTAATTCAGGTAAGACCTGTGCAACAGCCCCAACTTCTAAATCTTCTGGTCTAATAGGTCGATCACCGGGATCAGTTACTAATCGAGTTCCAGTTTTCCAAGAAGTTTTCTCTAGCTCTTTCCCTGGTAGCGGGCCTAAATCACGGAGTAAAACAATTGGGGTGAGAGCTGAAAAGCCGAGTGCCAAACCAAGGGTTCGCTTAATTAAAGAGCGACGCCCCAAACCTGCAGCACCTGCTTGTTCCTTAACGGTCCTTACAAAATCTTCGCGATCCTCATCTGGTGAACGAAATTCATGACGCTCCGCAATAACTTCGGTATCCGGCATCAAGGTTTTCGCCCAATGGGCCATCCCAAGTCCGATAAAGAGAAGAGCAAAGGCCATTCCGAGTCCAAGAAATAATTGATGAGCATTTGTGTTACCCATTATTGGAAGAAAGAAAAATATATCGTCTTTTATAAACACATATGAGTAAATTGCTAAAACGGTTGAAAGCGCGGAGAGCACAAAGAGAATCGCAACCTGTCGCTCTGCTCGGTCTGCAGCTTTTGGATCTACATCGCTTTTGCGGTGCACATGTTCAGGCAGACCTGGATCTTGAAATTTCTGAATCTCATTAGACATATTTCTACCCTATTTCGCTTTCACGGTAAGCCAGACAGCTATGCCGATTAATAATCCGAGACCCAGAGTCCAAACTAAAAGTCCTTCAGTTACTGGTCCGACACGTCCAAGCGACGCGCCTCCTAGGTTTGGCTCATTCTCTGCAGCCTTAATCCACTTAATTATTGAGAGCTTCTCTTCTGGCGTAATAGTTTTATCGCTGAACACTGGCATTGATTGCGGTCCGGTAATCATTGCTTCATAAATATATTTAGCATCTACGCCCATCAGAGTCGGGGCATATTTTCCTTGCGTAAGAGCGCCACCTTGACCAGCGAAGTTGTGACACATTGCGCAGTTGGTGCGGAATAGTTCGCCGCCCTCTGCAGTGTTTCCATCCCGCTCGTAAGTCAGCTGGGCTTCATTAATTACATCTGGGCCTGGTGCAAGTGATGCTACATATGCCGCAAGCGCTGCGGTCTCTTCCTCGTTATAAATTGGCTGCTTTCGCATCGCTTGCTGACTCATATCAGCCATTGGCATACGCCCAGTGCCGACTTGAAAATCAACAGATGCCGCGCCTACGCCGATTAGAGATGGTGCAATTCCACCACCTTCTAAATTCAAACCGTGACAAGTCGAGCAACCTAGATTGAAAATTCGTTTGCCTTCTTCAATCAGAGTTGATTTTGGGGTTGTCTCCATCTTGCTGAAATTAGGAAGCGCGCTAGCTACTTGGAAAGTTGTTCCCATTGTTATCAGTGCAACGATAAGAAGCGCTGGACCAGCAAATCGATGGCGGCGATACCGAGAGAGCTTCTTGATTCTTGAGTTCATTTTTCCCATTCTATTAATTCACCTGGTCTTACTTAATCAAATAGATAGTTGCGAAAAGTGCGATCCAAACCACGTCAACAAAGTGCCAATAATATGAAACTACAATTGCAGTCTGCGCTTGTTTGTGTCCAAATTTCTGAGCGCGGAATGTTCTAATCATTACGATTAAAAATGCGATCAAACCACCAGTTACGTGCATTCCGTGGAAACCAGTAGTCATATAGAAAACAGAACCGTAGGCGTTAGATGAGAGCGTCAAATTTTCTTGGACCAAGTGCGCGTATTCATAAACCTGCCCACCGATAAAGAAAGCTCCCATTAAGAATGTGAGTGCAAACCATTCGCGCATTCCCCACTTACTAAATTGCAGGATAGAGCCAGTGCGTTTTGCTTGAAATCTCTCCGCAGCGAAAACTCCAAATTGGCAGGTAACCGATGAGAGAACTAAAACGGTTGTATTCGCAGCAGCAAATGGGATTGCTAACATTCCAGTTGATTCCAACCAAATGTTAGGTCCTTGAACTGCGCGCGTAGTGAAATACATTGCAAAGAGCGCCGCAAAGAACATCAACTCGCTCGCTAGCCAGACGATTGTTCCGACCGCAACTAAATTTGGGCGATTTATCCTCTGTGAAGTTAGTGGTGCTGCGGTAGATGTCATAGGGGTGATTATTCCCGATTCACCGAGGAAATGAGATATTTTGGAGCCTGGTTGGCTCTCACTTCTGGTGAAACTCATCACCAAACTGGGCTCTTGAATCCAGATATTTGAAGGAATCTTCACGCTCTTTGATGGCTAGAATTCGGGCTATGACTTCCGAGAAAAATCTGACAATCGCCCTCTATTCAGATGATTCGTCCGTGCGCTCATCAGTGATTACCGCGCTTGGTCGCCGGGTATCGGCTGATCTTGCAGAACACAAAATTGTTGAATTCGCGACTGGCCCAGCTCTTCGGCTATATCTAGATTCAAAGCAGAGCGTTGATCTCTTTATTCTCGATGGTGAGGCGGTTCCTGAAGGTGGTCTGGGTTTGGCTCGACAATTGAAGGATGAAGTTTTCAATTGCCCGCCAGTTCTGGTTATTACGGGGCGAATTCAAGATAACTGGCTGGCTGCCTGGTCAAAAGCAGATGATGTGATTATCCATCCGATTGACCCGTTCACACTGGCCTCTAAGGTGGCGGTTTTACTTAAAAGTAAACCTGTAATTACCGCATAAATTTCTTTAACTGCGAGACTGTAAAAACTTCGTAACCAGAAAGTCGCTCTATCAGTCGATGGAGAACTTCAACCGTAGTCTTCACATCATCTAAGGCTCTGTGATTTGGCAGAGCTTTGGTATCGAAAAATTGGGAGAGGGTTCCAAGTTTGTAATTTAAGATCTCAGAGCGATCAATTACTCGTCGCGCCAATTTAACAGTATCTAATACCTCGTACTTAGGCCAGTTATGTGAAAGCGAATTAGCAGCGGCTTTTAGAAATCCGATATCAAATGGGGCGTTATGAGCAACTAAGTGCACATTCTGATGTCGGTCTATAAATTCAATGAAGTTTGGAAGCGCCTCTTTGATAAGTGGCGCATCAACCAACATCTCGTCGGTAATACCAGTCAGATTGATTATGTAAGCCGGCAAGGCGACTTGTGGATTTACGAAGGTAGAAAATTCTCCAAGAACCTCGCCACCACGTACGGCGATCGCTCCGATTTCTGTTATGGCGCAGCCACTCGCAGGAGAGGCGCCGGTTGTTTCTAAATCTAAGACGATGAACGTGACTTCAGCCAGCATCCCTGGAATATCAGAACTCATAGCAATCGTCATAGAACAATAGTAAAAGCAGGCACCGACATTTACCGATTCGCCTTGAGTCCGAGAATCGCTTGGAGGCAGATTAGCGAAGCAATCAAATATGTTGCGAGAAGCCAGTTACTAGTTGCTTCGTAGGTATATCCAATAAGAATTGGAAAAACCGCTGCGATGCAATAGCCAATCCCTTGCACCATGGATGAGAGATGACTTGTTGCGCCCAGACTTGGCGATTTTATTGCTATGAGGCCTAAAGCCAACGGTAGGGCGGCATGTGTTGTCGAGATCAAGAGCAGCGCTGGAATAGTCCAACCATTCGATAAGTAGGTTAGCCCTATGAAACCTGCAATCCCTGGAATCGATGTTGCAAGAATTGCTTGTTTTAGATCTTCGCCTCGGGAAAATACCAAGGGAAGAATTAAGGTCAGCGCAAAGCCGCAGAGTGTACAAAGCCCAAAAAGTGCACCTGCTTCGGCCGCGGAATAATTTTTATCAATAAGTATTTTCGGCATCCAAGCCACCTGCGTATAAAAAATCGCTGATTGCACTCCCATATAGAGTGAAACGAGCCAAGCTTTTTTGGACTTCAACAACTCTTTAAAATGATTCTCATGGGAATCGGGCATGGGTTGAGCTTTTCGCAATAGTGGAATCCAGATTAGCGCTACCAATATTGCGGGGATTGCCCAAACTGAAATACCAAACTTCCAATTGCCACCGAAAAAATTAGCGATTGGAATTGAGAGACCAGCACCAAGAGAGGCCATAAGTGCGAGCACTGCAGAGTAAATAGGCATAATTGTTGTGATTTTTTTTGGGTAATCCCGCCGAACGAGTGCCGGTGTAACAATATTTAGAATTGCAATGCTTATACCGAGGATGATTGTTGAACCAAAGAGTAGTGAATTCGAACCTAGGGTCCGAAAAATTGTTGCCGCCGCAAGGGCAAGCAGCGCAAAGACAATTAGCTGTTCAGTCTTAATTTTTCGAAATATTCGCAGGCTGGGCAGTGGGGCGGCCAGCGCGAAGCAAATAACTGGGATTGCAGTTAAGAATCCAAATTGAATAATTCCCAAATTTTGACTTCCGCGAATCGCAGTTATCTGTGGGCCGATACTCGTTATCGGAGCACGAATGCAACCAGCAATGGCCACTAACGCGATCAACTCAAAATGGCGCGAAATCTTCACTCCGGCAGTATAAATCGCAATTTTCGCATTTCCCCGCGCAACCTTGAACCACTAGTTGAGACTTTGTTATCGAAACATAACATTGTGACACTTGCGAGCAATAGGCGAAAGGGTAGGGTTTCTTTCACATCAATCCCTTTTAAAGGGTTAAACCAGGAGGCGCTTTGAAAAAATCATTAAAGCTTATTGCGGTAGCCGCATCTCTAACACTTATTACAGGTGTTGCAGTTGCTCCTTCAGCACAAGCAGCAAAAATTAAGTTATGTCTAGCCCTAGATACTGGTGGCGTAGATGATCAGTCATTCAATCAAGGAGCCTGGACCGGCGCGAAAGAATCCCGTGTTTCAACCGCGGAATATTTACCAGCCTCTTCATCAGCAGACTTTGCACCTAACATCAAAACATTTGTGGACAAGGGTTGCCAATTAATCATCGGAGTGGGCTTTGCGATTTCAGCTGAAATTGTTAAATCCGCCAAAGCTAACCCTAAGATTTCTTATGCAGTCGTTGACGATGCTGGACTTGATTGCGACGAGAACTGGAATTGCAGTCCTGTGTCAAACGTTAAGGGCTTAACTTTCAAGACTGATGATGCAGCTTTTCAAGCTGGTTACCTTGCGGCAGGAATGTCCAAGACTAAAAAAGTTGCTACTTACGGAGGAATGGCTTTCCCTACGGTAACAATCTTTATGGATGGCTTCGCTCGTGGCGTTGCTTATTGGAATCAGAACAAGAAAAAGCAAGTAGAAGTTTTAGGCTGGGATATTTCTAATCCTGATGCTGGAACTTTCGTTGGAAATTTCTCTGACCAGAATAAGGCACTCACAATTTCAAAGGCTTTTGAGCAGCAGGGAGCGGATGTAATCATGCCTGTTGCAGGAAACCTTGGAAGTGCTTATGCAGCCGCCTCTGAGAAGAGCAAAAAATCGCTTACAATCTGGGTTGATTCAGATGGGTTTTACAATTTGAGTGCGGGTAAGGATATTGTTCTTACCACTGTTGTTAAGGAAATCGGAGCTTCGATTAAGTCTGTTGCAGCTGATGTTGCAGCTAAGAAGTTTACAAACGACTCCTACGTAGGAACGCTCAAGAACAAAGGAGTTTCTATTGCTCCGTACCACAAGTTAGCTTCAAAAGTCCGAGGAAAATTGAAGAGTGAAGTTCTTAGAATTAAGAATGACATCATCAAGGGTAATTTGGACATCAGCACTATCAAGTAGATATCTCGGCATAACAGGAGGTCTGAGGAATCAGGCCTCCTGTTTTTTGTAAATCTTTGGAATAGGATACGAATATGTCATTAGAACTTCGCGGAATAACGAAAGCTTTTGGTTCATTGACTGTGAATGATTCAATTGACTTGAAGGTTGAAGCGGGACAGATCCATGCAATTCTTGGTGAAAATGGTGCAGGTAA
>JASJJZ010000046.1:0-27367 GCA_037622205.1 Actinomycetes bacterium | reverse complement strand
GCCACGAATTACTAATCTTCTAGCAATATCTGAAGGAATTCCGCGAGATTGTAAATAGAAAAGTTGCTCATCATCAAAGCGTCCAGTGGTACTTGCATGGCCTGCGCCAACAATCTCACCAGTTTCAATTTCCAAGTTTGGAACTGAATCGGCACGAGCACCATCAGAAAGGAGCAAGTTACGATTCAACTCGTAGGTATCAGTGCCATCAGCATTTGAGCGGATATAAACATCACCAATCCAAACAGTATGTGCTTTGTCCCCCGCTAGAGCACCTTTGTAATTTACTCGGCTCTTCGCATTTGGAACATTGTGATCTACATGCAAGCGATGCTCCAGATGTTGGCCATCGGTTGCGAAATACAAGCCTTGTAAATCTGCACTTGAACCAGGTCCGCTGTATTCAACCGTTGGCAAGAGTCTTACGAGAGAGCCTCCGACAGTTACGACAATCGAGTTAAAGGTCGCGTCCTTTGAAATAACCGCGTGTTGGCGCCCTAAGTGAACCGTTTTACCACTCCACTCTTGAAGCGATACGAAGGTCAAAGTAGCTCCTTGAGCCACTTCGAACTCAATCTCATCAGACAAAATTGCTTCGCCGGTGTTCTGCAAAATGATTACTGCATGTGAATTGACACCGCAAGAAATAAGAGTCCTACTCGCTTGTGGCTTTCCGGTGAGATTTTTACGTTCCAACAGCAATGGTTGATCAAGTTGGGCATTGTTACTAACTTCAATATGAGAGATCTCTTCGATAAACTCGCGGCCACGAATCGTTGCAAGATCATCACTAGAAGAAATGGCAGGTCGATCTGTCGCGCTTTTAACAGTTAGTTTTACGCCCTCCTGTGGGTTGGTTAAGGAAATACTGTTAACGCTTTCTAACGAAACAGCTGCATCCAACAATCCACCAACTCGCGCCAACGGAGTGAAGCGCCAAGCTTCTTCCCTGCCGGTTGGAGCTAGATAATTTGTGGTTAAAGTGCTCATTAACCAACCGCACCTTCCATCTGCATTTCAATTAGGCGGTTTAGTTCGAGTGCGTATTCCATTGGAAGTTCGCGAGCGATTGGTTCGATAAATCCACGAACAATCATTGCCATGGCTTCATCTTCACCAAGACCGCGCGACATCAGATAGAAGAGTTGGTCATCACTAATTTTCGAGACAGTAGCTTCGTGACCCATCGAAACATCATCTTCACGAACATCTACATATGGGTAGGTGTCTGAACGGGAGATCGAATCAACCAGTAGGGCATCACATTTGACCGTTGATTTGGAATGGTGTGCACCTTCGTTGATTTGGACTAATCCTCGATAGGAAGTTCGTCCACCACCACGTGCAACAGATTTTGAAATGATTGTAGAAGATGTATACGGAGCTGCGTGAACCATCTTCGCTCCAGCATCTTGATGTTGACCTTCGCCAGCGAATGCTATGGAAAGTGTTTCGCCCTTTGCATGTGGACCCATCAACATAACTGCGGGATATTTCATGGTTACCTTGGAGCCAATGTTTCCATCGATCCATTCCATGGTTGCACCTTCGGCACACATAGCTCGCTTTGTTACCAAATTGTAGACATTGTTCGACCAGTTTTGAATCGTTGTATAACGAACACGAGCGCCCTTTTTAATAATAATTTCAACTACTGCGCTGTGAAGTGAATCTGATGAGTAAATTGGTGCGGTGCAACCTTCTACATAATGCACATATGAATCTTCATCAGCAATAATTAAAGTGCGTTCGAATTGCCCCATGTTTTCAGTATTAATTCGGAAATACGCCTGAAGTGGGATATCAACTTTTACGCCCTTTGGGATGTAAATGAAAGATCCACCAGACCACACAGAGGTATTTAACGCAGCGAATTTATTATCGCCAACTGGGATAACAGTTCCAAAGTATTCTTTGAAAAGCTCTTCATGCTCGCGAAGTGCGGTATCAGTGTCAACAAAAATCACACCTTGTTGTTCTAGGTCTTCACGAATTGAGTGATAAACAACTTCAGATTCGTATTGCGCTGCGACACCTGAAACTAAGCGTTGCTTTTCGGCCTCTGGAATACCCAGGCGATCATAGGTATTTTTAATATCATCTGGCAGGTCTTCCCATGAAGTTGCCTGCTTCTCAGTTGAGCGTACAAAATATTTGATGGTGTCGAAGAAAATTCCGGTTAAGTCCGAGCCCCAGGTAGGCATCGGTTTCTTCTCAAAAAGGCTTAGCCCTTTTAAGCGCAGATCCAACATCCATTGTGGTTCACTCTTCTTTGAAGATATGTCGCGCACGACATCTTCATTTAGACCGCGACGTGAATTCGCACTGACGTCATTCTTGTCAGACCAGCCAAATTCATAATTCCCGATTCCCTCTAGGCCAGGGTTCTTCGCTAAAATATCGCTCATTTTATGCTCGCTTTCCGGTTTTAGTTAGGTTTTTTGAGTTTGGAATAAAGGTCGTGCAAACACCATCGCCGTGTGCGATTGTGGCAAGTCTTTGGACGTGAGTTCCGAGTAATTCAGAGAAAGCTTGAGTTTCAGCTTCACAAAGCTCAGGGAATTGCGCAGCAACATGTGCGATCGGGCAATGGTTCTGGCAAAGTTCTTCGCCAATACCTTGTGAATGATTATTTGCGGCATATCCATCTTCGGTTAGGAACTTGGCTAGCGCATTACTTTTTTCAGTCAAATTCTTTTTGTTGGCCAGAATCTGCGCAGCACGTCTGGTTATGTCTTCCGCTCGGTTTTTTGCAAACTCTTTAACCAGAGTTTTGT
Source organism: Actinomycetes bacterium (assembly GCA_037622205.1). GTDB lineage: Bacteria > Actinomycetota > Actinomycetes > Nanopelagicales > Nanopelagicaceae > AAA044-D11. Next base: position 24,590 of record JASJJZ010000046.1, on the reverse strand, counting down.
CGCCCTTTGACGCCATAAATCGAAGTGCAGAAACTGCAAGGTCATCATAAGTATGTTCAAATTTTTCGCGACCAAGGTCAGTCATCACAAATACTTTAGAAGGTCTACCGCGCCCTCTTGGATCTTTCGTGCTTGTAAAAGGTTCGCGTGCTGATAGGACTCCATCAGCAATTAAGTTATCTAAATGCCTACGAATTCCTGCCGGCGTAATGTGTAGCTTTGCGGCCAAAGTAACTGCCGTAGCTGGTCCATTTTCGAGGATGGCGCGAGCCACCAAATCACGGGTTCGATCTTCGCTCTTTTTCACAACAGTATTGTTGCGTAATTCAGCCAAAGCCGCCACTCGACTTACTGCCGCAAGAGGCAGCTTCCAACGCATAGGCTACGCGCATGAACCTGCCGACCCTGCTTTTTACCGCTCTCCTAGTTCTACAGGCGGGATTAGTCATAACAGGTGGCGCTGTTCGATTAACTGGATCCGGTCTGGGATGCCCAACCTGGCCAGAGTGTACAAGTGGCTCCATTACTCCCATAGTAGATCAGGCGGAAAGCCCGTTACACGCTTGGATCGAATTTGGTAACCGATTAATTGCTTGGTTGATTCTCATCCTCGCTCTAGCAGCTCTCGTTTACATAATTAAGAAACTTAAAAGTCGCGCGGATTTCAAGAGATTGCGCTTATTGGCAATCCTACAAATTTTCGGCTTTCTGGGCCAAGTTGTTTTAGGTGGAATTACCGTTTTAACTAAACTGAATCCGATTTCAGTCTCCGCGCATTTTGTTTTAACACTTCCATTAATTGCGGGCGCACTCGCCCTTCGCCATAGAATTTTAGATCGACCTGTTCTTCTACTGCAACCGATTACAAGAACCTTAACGAAAGTTGTCACTGCCTTAACTTTCATAGTTCTTCTACTTGGCGTTGTCGTCACTGGCACTGGTCCACATGCCGGTGACGCAGAAGCTAAGCGATATCCATTTGATTTTCGGGCAGTCTCTTGGCTTCACGCTGATTCTGTAATCGCCCTTATTTGTTTAATAATCGCGCTCTACTTTGTTGTTAAAGTTTCAGAATCGCCGGAAGTCAGAAAAATATTCGGAAGAGCGCTCTTAATCTTCCTTGCCGTCTCTCTTGCCCAAGGCGCTATCGGATATTTGCAATATCTAACCGGTCTACCAGAGATCATCGTTGGCGTGCATCTATTGGGCGCTACTCTGGTCTGGATAAATGCTTGGCGAATAAATTTAACTGGCCGTCAATATGAGAAAGTGAAAAATTAGATGATGCAGAACTGGGATGTTTTAGATGATCAAGCCGTTGTAGTAAGTCGTGCGCTTGCCATGGATGCGGTCCAGAAAGTTGGAAATGGACACCCTGGGACAGCGATGGCACTTGCGCCAGTTGCTTACACACTTTTCCAGAGAGTCATGAAGCATGATCCAACTGAGCCAAACTGGCTGGGACGCGACCGTTTTGTTCTATCCGCTGGACATTCCTCACTAACTCTATACATCCAATTGTTTTTATCAGGTTACGGTTTAGAACTTTCTGACTTACAAAGTTTTAGAACAGCTGGCGCAAAGACTCCGGGCCATCCTGAATTTGGTCACACTGCAGGTGTTGAGATAACAACTGGTCCACTTGGTTCTGGTATTTCAAGTGCGGTTGGAATGGCCATGGCAGCGCGCTATGAAAAGGGTTTATTCGATCCTGCGAGTAAAACATCGCTCTTCGATCATGACATTTGGGTCATCGCCTCCGATGGTGATTTACAAGAAGGAATCACCTCCGAGTCCTGCTCGCTCGCTGGCACTCAGGAGTTAGGGAGTCTAAAAGTAATCTATGACGATAACCGAATTTCTATCGAAGGTGACACGCATGTGGCATTTACCGAAGATGTTTCTCTTCGTTTCAAAGCTTATGGATGGAACGTTATTGAAGTTGCAGCGTTAGCCACTGGTAACGTCGATCAAATTGCACTCGAAAAAGCGATGCTTTCGGTTCAAGCAGAGAAGAGCAAGCCCTCGTTAATTAGATTGAAAACTGTAATCGCTTGGCCAGCTCCAAAGGCTTCGGGAACCTCGGAATCACATGGTTCAGCGTTAGGTAGTGAAGAAATTGCCGCAACCAAAATTCTCCTCGGTTTAGATCCGGATAAATCATTCGATGTTCCAGAGACCGTTTTAGACCATACCCGCAAAATTCGAGAGCGTGGCGCAAAACAGAGAGCTGAGTGGGAGCGGGAATTAGCAATCTGGGCCAAGAGTAATCCCGAGAAATCAAATCTTCTCGAAAGACTAAAGAGCCGCGAACTACCAATTAATTGGGAAGAAGTTATTCCTACTTTTGAAAGTGGCAAAGATCTTGCAACGCGAGCTGCATCCGGAAAGATAATTAACGCCATTGCTTCTGTTCTTCCCGAATTTTGGGGTGGCTCTGCTGACCTTGCAGGCAGCAATAACACGACAATAACTAATGGCGGCTCATTCCTTCCTAGTTCGAGCAGAATGAAAGATGCCAATCCTTACGGGCGTATCGTGCACTTTGGAATTAGAGAGCACGCGATGGGTGCGATCATTAACGGAATTGCACTCCACGGTCTAACGCGCGCTTTCGGTGGAACCTTTCTGGTTTTCAGTGATTACATGCGCGGTGCGGTTCGATTAGCGGCGCTTATGAATATTCCATCAATTTTTATTTGGAGCCATGACTCAATCGGATTAGGAGAGGATGGCCCTACTCACCAACCTGTCGAACATATCGCTTCACTTCGATTGATACCGAATTTAGCGATTGTGCGACCTGCGGATGCGAACGAAACAGCTATCGCCTGGCGCGAGATAATCACCCGCAATAAGCCAGTAGGGCTAGCTCTATCGAGACAGAATCTTCCAGTCTTTGATCGAACACCATCGACAAGGGCTGAGGGTGTGGCTAAGGGCGCATATGTGATCACGGATCCCCAAGGTCTTCCTGATGTAATTTTGATTGCAACGGGTTCAGAAGTTCACATTGCCATTGCCGCATCAAAAATCCTTGCCGACGAAAATATTTCAGCGCGTGTAGTTAGTGCGCCGTGTTTAGAATGGTTTGAAGAGCAGAGCGAGAACTACAAGGAGAGCATTCTTCCCAAAAACCTAAAGGCACGAGTAAGCGTTGAAGCTGGAGTCGGAGCGGGTTGGCAGAAATATGTAGGAGATGATGGCGAAATTATTAGCCTGGAACATTTCGGCGCATCTGCATCTGCTGGAGTTCTATTTAAGGAGTATGGCTTCACAGCGGAGAGCGTTGTGGCAGCCGCTAAAAGAACTATCGCTAGGGCATAGATGATTGAAGTTTATGGGCCAGTTGTAAGTAAATTTGATAGCGAAAGCCCGGTCGCCAAAGATTTAAATGCAATCCTCGCTAATCTTGCCAATAAGGATTCAAAATTATGGGGAACAGCTGCAGAGAGCGAAGCTCAAAATCGTCTGAACTGGATTGACCTCCCCCACTCCAGCCGCAATTTGCTGCCCCAGTTAGATGCACTAAGCGCCTGGGTTCGATCCAATAATTTCAATAACTTTATTTTGTGCGGGATGGGTGGATCCTCTCTAGCTCCGGAAGTAATCGCAAAGACGTTTGGGAAGCAGCTAACGGTTTTAGATACCACTGATCCGGAACAGATTTCCCTGGCGATACCTGCGGATATGAGTCAGACCTTGGTAATTGTGGGCTCGAAATCTGGTTCAACTATTGAAACCGCCTCGCAGAAATCCTTCTTTGAAAGACTGTTTATTGCTGCGAATTTGGACGCGGCAGATCATTTTGTTGTCGTAACTGATCCGAACTCTCCCTTGGACTTATCCGCTCGCGCTTCTGGGATTCGTGTTATCAATGCCGACCCAAATATTGGAGGCCGCTTCAGTGCGCTGAGCGCATTTGGACTTGTTCCGTCGGCAATTTTAGGCGTCGATGTCTCAATCCTTCTTGATGATGCTGAAGTAGCAGCACAGACTTTCACCGAGCCCAATTCATCAGCCGTAAAGATTGCAACTCTAATTTTTGAACAGACACAACAAAATTTCGCATTACACGATTCTGGATCAAATGTTCCAGGGCTTAGTGATTGGATTGAACAACTAGTTGCCGAGTCGACTGGAAAGGACCAAAAAGGTAGATTGCCGGTAGTTGTCGAATCTATTAACTCCAAAATCTCAGGTGAAGCTCTCTCGATTGGATTTGGAAATGGTGAGTGCGATTTAAATATTACTGCTTCACTTGGCGAACATTTTATTCTTTGGGAATGGGTAACGGCACTTCTTTGTAGAGCTCTAGAAGTTGATCCTTTCAATCAACCGAATGTAACTGAAGCGAAAGATCGCACTGCAAAGTTGTTACAGGATTGGAGCTCTGCAGGTCTACCTAAAACTAAAGCAACCTTTGAAAATAACGTTTTAGCCGTTTACGGTGAAACAAATACTTCGCAACTTACAGATGTGATAAGAGAATTAATTGGAAGATCTGGAAAATATTTAGCAATCATGGCCTATCTAAACCGTGAAAAGGATAGTGAAATAACTCGTCTGCGCGAAGCGATAGCCGAGAAAAGTAAAGTAGGAGTTACATTTGGTTGGGGTCCGAGATTTTTGCATTCGACTGGACAGTTTCATAAAGGTGGGGCGCCCAATGGCGCTTTTCTACAGATCACAGCTGATTGCAAAACAGATCTTGAGATACCCGGAGCAAAATTTAGCTTTCAAGATCTTTTGATGGCTCAAGCTATCGGCGATGGCCAGGCACTTTCCGACCGTGAGTTACCGATAATTAGAATCCATCTGAAAGAACGAAGTGCAGGAATTGCCGAGATTATCGAAGCTGTAAGTAAAATCTAAAGTTTTTAATCCTCGCCACGTAAGCGAGCAAGAGCATCTTCTAAAATCTTTTTAGACTCTGCTTCGGTGCGACGTTCCTTTACATATGCCAAGTGAGTTTTATAAGGTTCATTCTTAATTGGCATTGGTGGTTTATCTTTATTTAAACCTGCTGGATACCCGCAACGTGGGCAATCCCAGATCTCTGGTATTTGAACAGTCTCGTCTTCTGCAAATGAGGGACGAGTTTCATGGCCTTGTGCACACCAATATGAAACTCGGAAACGAGCAATGGCATCACCACGCTCTGCTTCGCCCATAGGACCTGCGCCAACGCGACTTCCACGAATTGCGCTACCCATAATAATCTCCTCTAATTAATAACCACTTAATGAAACTAACTTACTTCTTTAACACCAAACTTAGAACAATTACTCCCGCAAACCAGAGTCCACCTACGACGATTGTTATGCGATCGAGATTTTTCTCAACGACCGAAGAACCACCGTAGCTGGAAGAGACTCCACCACCAAAAAGATCAGACAATCCGCTTCCCTTGCCCTTGTGCAACAGCACAAGTAGAATCATAAGAATGCTGGTTGCAACCAGCAAGATTGATAGAGCTAAAACCACGGATATCTCCTTCTACTTCCTAATACTTTATTTTGCTGGGACTTGATAGAACTAGCACTAGGGGTAAGGATACCCGCCAAATGGTGGCAACTTACGCGCTGACGGCCCGATGGAAGCGGGCAATTCTGGCAAATTCTTCAGCATCAAGGCTGGCTCCCCCAACGAGAACGCCATCTACATCCTCCTGTTTCATGATTTCTACGATGTTTGAGGATTTAACTGAACCACCATAAAGAATTCGGGCGGCTGCAGAGATTTCTGTAGATCCAATCTTTTCGAGTTCAACCCTAATCGCGGCACAGACTTCTTGGGCATCCTCAGCGCTTGCAGTTTTTCCGGTGCCAATCGCCCAGACCGGCTCATACGCAAAAACGATCTTCTTTAAGTCGGGTTTATGAAAACCTTTTAAGCCGTTACGAACCTGGTTTAGGACATGTTCGACCTGGTTTCCGGATTCCCGAATACTTAGCTCTTCACCTATGCAAAAAATCGGTGTGATTTCATTTGCAAGTGCGGCTTTAATTTTACGATTAATTAGGGCGTCATCTTCGTTATGTATCGCTCTACGTTCGGAGTGACCAACTGCAACATATGAACAACCAAGTTTGCTCAACATCGAACCGCTGATATCACCAGTGAATGCACCACTCGCATTCGGTGACAGATCCTGAGCTCCGTAAGAGAGGCGAAGTCGGTCGCCATCAATCAAAGTTTGAACTGAACGAATATCGGTGAAGGGTGGAAGAACTACAACATCAACGGCATCGTAATCCTTGTCATCTAATGAATAAGAGAGCTTCTGGGTAACGGCGATTGCCTCAAGATGATTGAGGTTCATCTTCCAGTTACCTGCGATCAATGGCTTACGCATTATTCCTCCAGATTGATTAGATAGAAATTACTGCAAAACTGCTAAACCAGGCAATTCTTTGCCTTCAAGATATTCAAGAGAAGCTCCGCCACCGGTAGAGATGTAACCGAAATCCGAATCAGCAAACCCTAACTTACGAACTGCGGCTGCTGAATCTCCCCCGCCTACAACGCTGATTCCACCTACCTCGGTTAAAGCTTGTGCCAAGACTTTGGTCCCATTAGCGAAATTAGGAAATTCAAAGACACCCATCGGCCCATTCCAAAAAACCGTTTTACACTCACCAATCGCTATTGCAAAAGCTCTAGCGCTGACTGGACCAATATCTAGACCCATCTGATTTGCTGGGATTGCATCTGCAGCTACAACTGTTGGTGCTGCATCGATACTGAATTCTGGTGCTACAACAATGTCGGTAGGTAATAAGAAATTAACTCCCAGTTCTTCAGCTCGCACCATTAATTCGTTAACCGTCGGAATTAAATCAGTTTCAACCAGAGATTTACCAATTTCAAAACCTTTCGCTGCTAAGAATGTAAATAGCATTCCCCCGCCGATGGCGATCGTATTTACCTTCTCCAGTAGATTAGAGATAACACCAATTTTGTCCGAAACCTTAGATCCTCCGAGCGCCACACCATATGGACGCTCAGGAGTTTGCGTAAGTTTCTTCAATACTTCAACTTCACCAGCAACTAAATAGCCAGCGGCGTGGGGCAATAACTTTGCTACGTCATAAACTGAGGCATGCTTGCGGTGAACTGCGCCGAAACCATCGCTTATAAAAACGTCGGCATAACCAGCAAGAACACTTGCCAGCTTCTCCCGTTCGCCCTCATCCTTCGAGGTTTCAGCAGCTTCATATCTAATATTTTCAAGAAGCGTTACGCCGGTAGCGGTGATTTTTGCACCGACAATCTCATTCGAAAAATTCACATTCACTTCAAGTAATTCGGCCAGCCGCTTCGCTATTGGTGCAAGTGATAATTCAGGCTTCCGTTCTCCCTTTGGCCGGCCAAGGTGCGCTGTAATAATTACAGATGCACCTTGTGCTAGTAAATACTTAATAGTTGGGAGTGAGGCTTTAATCCGACCATCATCCGTGATTACGCCATCTTTCAACGGCACATTCAAATCACAACGAAGTAGAACTCGCTTCCCACGAACATCAACTGTGTCGAGGGTTTTGATATTCATTAAAGCTTCTTGCCTACATATCCAACGAGGTCAACTAGACGATTTGAGTAACCCCATTCGTTGTCATACCAACCAACAACCTTTGCGGTTGTTCCAATTACTTTGGTCAGGCCAGCATCTAAAATACAAGAACTTGGATCTGTAACTATGTCCGCAGAAACTATTGGATCTTCGGTGTAAGTGAGGTATCCCTTAAGTGATCCTTCAGCCGCTTTCTTAAGTGCTGCATTGATTTCAGCTGCTGTGACTTCCCTAGCGAGTTCTACTGTTAGATCCGTTGCTGAGCCCGTTGGGACTGGTACGCGAAGTGCGAAACCATCCAACTTACCTTTTAGGTTAGGAAGAACAAGACTGATGGCCTTAGCAGCGCCAGTTGTGCTTGGAATGATTGAAACTGCAGCAGCGCGGGCGCGACGTAGATCTTTATGAGGCTGATCTAGAACAGATTGATCATTTGTGTATGCATGGATTGTCGTCATAAGGCCACGAACAATTCCGAATTCTTCGTCCAGTACTTTAGCCATTGGAGCCAGGCAGTTTGTTGTGCAAGAGGCATTGGAAATTACATGATGGCTTGCAGCGTCATACTTCTCGTGGTTTACGCCCATTACAACTGTGATGTCTTCATCTGTAGCAGGCGCTGAAATAATTACTTTCTTAGCTCCAGCTGCAATGTGCTTCTTTGCATCGGCTGCTTTTGTGAAGAATCCTGTTGATTCGATGACGATATCCGCTTTTACTTCGCCCCACGGCAAGTTTGCCGGATCGCGCTCTGAAAATACTCGAATAGTTTTTCCGTCAACAGTGATTGAATCATCAGTGAAGGTAACGGGTAGTCCTAACCGGCCCAAGATTGAGTCATACTTTAGAAGATGAGCCAAGGTTGCATTATCTGTTAAGTCGTTGATACCAACGATTTCGATATCCGCACCCGACTGAAGTGCTGCGCGAAAGAAGTTGCGACCAATTCGTCCAAAACCATTAATTCCGACACGTACCATGTTTTGCCTACCTCAGAAAATAAGAAAATTAATAAACCACAACGTTGTAGAGGCCAAATCCTATCAGCCACAATAGCTCTATTCGGCTAAGAGATCTGGGCTTAAACCGGCCTCAGTATCTGGAATCCCCAAGTCATGTGCCCGTTTATCGGCCATTGCTAGTAGGCGACGAATCCTTCCAGCGATTGCATCTTTTGTCATCGGTGGAGCTGCTAATGAACCCAACTCTTCAAGACTCGCTTGCCCATGATTAATTCGAAGTTCGCCGGCCTCTTTTAAATGATCAGGAATTTCGACTCCAAGTATTTCCATGGCACGAGCTACTCGAGCCGATGCCGCAACTGCAGCACGTGCAGAGCGACGAAGATTTGCATCATCGAAATTTGCTAGCCGATTAGCAGTGGCACGCACTTCGCGGCGCATGCGACGCTCTTCCCAAGCCAGAACACTTTCATGAGCTCCGAGCCTGGTTAATAGCGCACCAATTGCATCGCCATCGCGCAACACAACTCGATCAACGTTTCGAACTTCGCGTGCCTTTGCAGCAATGCCAAGTCGTCTAGCAGCCCCAACTAGCGCAAGTGCCGCTTCTGGACCAGGACAAGTAATTTCTAAAGCCGATGATCTGCCAGGTTCAGTAAGAGATCCATGAGCCAAAAATGCCCCACGCCAAGCAGCCTCTGCGTCGCAGATTCCGGCAGAAACTACCTGCGGAGGCAAGCCACGAATCGGACGGCTATTTGCATCAATTAATCCAGTCTGCCTTGCCAGCGCGTCACCATCAGAAGTTACTCGAACCACGTAGCGACTACCTTTGCGTAATCCACTTGGCGAAAGAACTGCAAGTTCACTGTCGTGTCCAAAGATCTCAGAGATATCTTTACGTAATCTGCGAGCACCTTGAGCAGTGTCTAGTTCGACTTCGATCGCAATTTTGCCCGCTGTTATATGTAACCCACCCGCAAATCTCAGGACGGCTGATACTTCGGCTTTGCGACAACAAGGCTTCGAGATGGATAGCCGACTCAATTCATCTTTCACTGCTGCTGTCATGGCCATAGGCGCAATCTAAGCAGGGTTCACTGAAAAATGTGGCTGAAAAGCAAACTCATTTTCTGTGGATCATGATGATTTTGGTCTTGGTCTCTGGCTACATCGGCCACTACAAGTTCGCCCCCAAGTTCTTTGACCGTAACCCCTAGGTTGCTCGCCGAATCCAAAATTGTAGGGTCAGCAATTGCGATATCGAATTTGAAGGTTGGCAGATGTGAAAGAACTAGACGTAGGTGAGCTTCGGGAGTGCTTCCGGCGAATTCATCGGCGCCCTCCGGCTCCTGCAAATTTAGGACCATAATCTTTTTAGCGGCGCTCAGCGAAATCGCATTGGCCAATTCGCTCGAAAGGAAGTGGGGCATAACACTTGAAAACCATGACCCTGGTCCAAAAGTAAGCCAATCCGCCTCTGAAATTGCGCGCAGTACATCTGGAGTGACGATCGGGTTTTCTGGTAATAATTTGAGTGATTGCAATTTACCTTTAGCCGTCGCCACCTCAATCTGACCCCGAATAGTTTGGATGCCAGAAGTTGTCTCAAAAACTCCTTCAATATCTAGCGGCTGCAGTGACATCGGAAGAACCCGACCAACAATCTTTAGTAAATCACCAACCCGATCAATTCCTGCGACTAAATCATCGGAGCTATCCCAGAGGGCGGCCATCAGAAGATTACCTAGCGCATGCCCGTTTAGATCACCAGAACTTTTAAATCTATGTTGGATAATCTGCGCCCAACTTTGACCCCATTCATCTGGTCCGCAGAGAGCCGCTAGCGCCATTCTTAAATCACCTGGCGGAAGAAAATTGAATTCATCCCGAATTTTTCCGCTAGAACCACCATTGTCGGCAACCGTCACAACAGCCGTGATGCTCGGCGTTAGATCTCTAAGCGCGGTTAAAGTTGCAGCAAGGCCATGACCGCCACCAAATGCAACAACTTTAGGACTCTTCTTCGACATTAAACTTCGCGCCCCAAATCTCTATGCACGGCCTGTGCAGAGATAGAGCGCGCCATTAACTGCGGAGAGTCAGTAAATCGATTTGCTAGCTCCTCGGATATTGCAACGCTGCGATGCTTTCCACCCGTGCACCCAACTGCAAGTGTTAAATACTTCCGTCCTTCTTGCATAAATCCAACAGCCATTGTTTCAAAGAGAGATTGATACTTTATTAAAAACTCTTGCACATTTGCGCTAGCTAGAACGTTCTCCGATACCGCTTTATCTAATCCAGTTAGCGGTCTAAGTTCTGGAATCCAATGCGGATTTGCGATAAATCTACAGTCTATAACTAAATCGGCATCGACTGGAATGCCATACTTATATCCAAAAGAGAGAATATTTACCCGCAGATCTGAATCAGATCCTTTACTAAAGATATCGCCAATTTTTGCCTCGAGTTGGTGAATGTTTAGAGATGAAGAATCAATTACGAAATCTGCAGCAGAGCGCACTTCTCGTAAACGCAGTCGCTCTTTGGCAATTCCATCCAAGATGCGATCGGCACCTTGCAAGGGATGTGGTCGTCTAGTTGCTTCAAAGCGCCTAACTAGCGCATCATCTGAAGCATCTATAAAGAGAATTCTTCGTGCGATATTTAACTCACTCAAATCTGCAAGAGATTTTGTTAGGTCATCAAAGAACTCTCCCCCGCGAACATCAATTACTACTGCGATAGCCGAAGGTGTTTTAGCTGCCATTTCACAGAGTGAGGCAATCATTGAAGGCGGTAAATTATCGACTACATACCAACCGAGATCTTCTAAGGCATGTGAGACTGTAGATTTGCCGGCGCCACTCATGCCAGTTATTACTAAGACTTCATTAGAACTCATGCCTAATCCTCTCAAGTAATCTCGCCAGTCTCCATATTGATACTTCTGGCTGACTGCGATTCGCTCCTTAGGTGAGCCAAGATTGATTCTGCAATATTAGGCCCGATTCCTGGAATCGCAGCAAGCTCCACGACGCTCGCTTTACGAATAGCCGTGACCGAGCCAAACTGTGCGAGTAGGGCGGCTCGGCGTGATTCACCCAATTTTGGAATATCGTCGAGCAAAGATTCGAGCATCACCTTCGAGCGCTTACTTCTATGGAAAGTTATTGCAAAGCGATGTGCCTCATCTCTTATCCGCTGTAATAAGTAGAGCCCTTCGCTGTGCCTTGGAAAAATTACTGGCTCTTTGCTATCAACGAGCCAGACCTCTTCAAGTCGCTTTGCTAATCCGCAGATGAAGATATCTGATATTCCTAAATCGGCTAGCGCTTTGGAAGCGGCTGCAACTTGAGGCGCCCCTCCATCTACAACAATCAATTGTGGTGGATAAGCGAATTTTGGTCTGGCTCCCCCAGAAACTGATAATTCTGCGTTATCGATTTCGCGTTCGGATAAATAACGTTTCAACCTTCGAGTTAAGACATGATGCATAGCTCTTGTGTCATCAAAACCAGCATCATCGTCAATAGCAAACCTGCGATAGTCGCTCTTCTTTATCTGACCATCTTCGAAAACCACCATTGAGGCAACCATGTGTTTGCCCTGGATATTTGAAATATCAAAGCACTCGATGCGCAGTGGAAGCTCTGGAAGATCTAAAAGATTGGCAATCTCTTCCAAGGCCCTCCCAGAAACCGCTGCATCATTTGACCGTTTACTTAGATACTGGATAAGTGCCTGGTTTGCATTGCGCTTTACAGTGTTTATTACCTCTAATTTATCCCCCCGCTGCGGCTTAGATATCGAAACTTTATGCCCTGATTTTTCAGTGAGCCAATCTTCTATTGTCGTGAGATTCTCCGGCAATTCATCCACCAAGATTTCTGTCGGAGCGTCCAACTCGGAGTAAATCTTTGAGATCATTGATTCAATAACATTCTCCCCTTCAAGGACATCAGCGCGATCTAAAATCCAGGAACGTGAACCAACCACCCGGCCGCGCCTCACAGTGAACATAGTTACGCTGGCGTGGGTAATTTCTGAATGTGTTGCCAATAAATCTGCCGAAAAACTCTCACTAAGGAACGTTCCGGATGTTTCTGCTGATTTTTCTATTGCCGATATCTGGTCCCTAATCCGCGCAGCTTGTTCGAACTCTTCCCGCTCGGAGGCATCAATCATCTCTCGATTTAGCGTGGCCGAAATATCGCCCGAACTAGTATCAACAAACTTGACTAATTTCTTGGCAATCTCCAGATGCTCCTCCTTGGAGACCCATGAGACACAAGGCGCACTGCACTTTCCAATATCCCCTAACAAGCACTGGCGCTTACTTTTAACTGCCCTGGAGAAATTGGAATCGGTGCAACTGCGAATCGGATAGAGTTTCTGAATAACATCGAAGCTACTTCGAAGCGCCCAAGCATGTGCGTAAGGTCCGAAGTATTTAACTCCGGTTCGCTTCTTAGCCCTTGAGATAAAGAGCCTCGGAAATTCGTCGGATAAACTTACCGCTAGATAAGGATAAGACTTATCATCTTTGAATCGAATATTAAATTTTGGATTTTCGGTTTTGATCCAAGTAAATTCGAGCTGTAAGGCCTCAACCTCCGTGTCAACAATTGTCCAATCAACACGAACTGCTTCATTAACCATCCGATAAGTTTTTTCCAGTAAATTCTTCTGAAAATATGAATTCAGGCGATTCTTCAAATTCTTTGCCTTACCAACATAGATAACAACGCCCTTCTCGTTGAAAAAGCGATAGACCCCAGGTTCAGTCGGAATAGATTGCGGACGATAACTAGCTGGATCGGCCATCATTATCCTTTTAGCGATGCCGCAAGGAATGTTCCGGTATAGCTCGCCTTATTTTTTGCAACTGCTTCCGGAGTTCCCTCGGCTACAACAACTCCACCACCAGAACCACCTTCTGGGCCTAAATCAATAACCCAATCTGCAGATTTGATCACATCTAAATTATGCTCAATGACGATAACCGTATTTCCGGTATCAACCAGCCGGTTTAGAACTATTAGAAGTTTTCGAACATCTTCAAAATGTAGACCGGTTGTTGGTTCATCTAGAACATAAATTGTGCGACCGGTTGAACGGCGCTGTAATTCAGTTGCTAATTTCACACGTTGAGCTTCGCCGCCAGAAAGTGTCGGCGCTGACTGCCCAAGGCGCACATATCCGAGACCAACATCATTTAAAGTTCTTAAATAACGAGCTATCGCTGGAACTGATTCAAAGAAGGTGAAGGCTTCTTCTATCGACATATTTAGAACTTCGGCAATCGTCTTACCTTTGTAGTGAACTTCTAAGGTTTCTCGGTTGTAGCGCGCACCATGACAGACCTCGCATGGAACATAGACATCGGGAAGGAAATTCATTTCGATGGTGATAGTTCCATCACCGGTGCAGTTTTCACACCGTCCGCCTTTTACGTTAAACGAGAAACGTCCTTGAAGATAGCCACGAATTTTCGCTTCCGTAGTCTCTGCGAACAAAGCTCGAACTTTGTCGAATACACCGGTGTAAGTCGCTGGGTTTGATCTTGGCGTTCGCCCAATTGGTGATTGATCTACATGAACAACCTTGTCTAAAAGTTCGAGGCCCGTAATGGATTTGTGGCGACCTGGAACTATTCGCGCGCCATTTAACTTATTTGCCAGCACCGAGTAAAGGATGTCATTTACTAGCGTCGATTTTCCTGAACCGCTAACACCGGAAACGGCAACAAAAGCGCCAAGTGGAAATGAAACATCGATATTTTGAAGATTGTTTTCGCGCGCACCTTTAACCAATAAAGCTCGTTTTGGATCTAATTTGCGACGTTCTTCTGGAACTTCAATTTTCATTCTGCCGGATAAATAGGCACCTGTTATCGAATCTTTTGCACTTATAAGCGACTGATAATCGCCGGATGAAACAACATGACCCCCATGTTCGCCAGCTCCAGGACCAATATCTACAATCCAATCTGCAGTTCTAATTGTGTCTTCATCATGTTCTACGACAATCAAAGTATTTCCAAGGTCACGAAGTCTGGTCAAAGTATCGATAAGTCTCCGGTTATCGCGTTGATGCAGTCCGATACTAGGTTCATCTAGAACATATAGAACGCCGACTAAGCCGGAGCCAATCTGCGTGGCCAGACGAATTCTCTGGGCTTCGCCACCAGAAAGGGTCGCAGCCGGCCTGGCCAAAGATAGGTAATCCAAACCAACGTCTAAGAGAAAGCCGAGTCTGGCATTAACTTCCTTGAGAACCCGCTCAGCAATTTGTTTCTCCCGAGCACTTAGCGAAATCTTATTTAAGAAAGCCGCACATTCTTTAATCGAAAGTTCGCAGATTGCGGCAATACTTTTATCACCAATTGTGACAGCAAGGACCTCGGGCTTTAGCCGAGTCCCCTTACACACCGGGCACGGAGTTTCGCGCATGTAGGCCTCATATTTATCGCGCGAAAAATCACTATCGGTCTCGGAATGACGGCGTTCAACAAATGAAACTATGCCCTCAAAACCAGTTGTGTAATTTCGGACGCGGCCATAACGATTCTTGTATTTAACGTGGACTTCGTAATCTGATCCATAGAGAACTGCCTCTTTAGCTTTCGCAGACAATTTCTTCCAAGGTGTATCCATAGAGAACTTAATTTCCCCAGCAAGGCCTTCTAGCAGACGTGAAAAATATTCCGAAGATTGACCGCTAGACCAAGGAGCTATCGCGCCGCCATTAATTGAAAGATCGTCATTTGGGATAACCAACTCTTTATCTACTTCTAACTTCGTGCCGATGCCAGAACAATCTGGACAGGCGCCGAAAGGTGAATTAAAGGAGAACGATCTAGGTTCGAGCTCTTCAAATGAAAGACCGCAATCATGACAGGCCATGTGTTCACTATATGTGCGCTCTTTATCCGGGGCTCCAGCTTTGAGGTCGACGAAATCCAAAATCACCAACCCACTAGCCAAGCGAAGAGCGGTTTCAATTGAATCAGTTAGCCTGGTTTTGGATTCAACTTTCACTGTTAAGCGATCTACAACAACTTCAATCGTGTGCTTTTCTTGCTTCTTCAATTTTGGGATTTCAGCAATTGGATAGACCGTTCCATCAACCCGAACTCTAGAAAAACCTTGAGTTGTAAAGTCTTTGAATAGATCGAGAAACTCGCCTTTGCGAGCTCTGACAACTGGAGCCAACACCAAAAATTTTGTATCAAGTGGCATCGCAAGTATCTGGTCAACGATATTTTGCGGAGTTTGTTTAGCAATCGCTTTCCCGCAACTTGGGCAGTGTGGCCGACCGGCTCGAGCAAATAAGAGACGCAAGTAATCATAAACTTCAGTAATCGTTCCTACGGTTGAACGTGGATTTCGATTCGTGGATTTTTGGTCTATCGAAACTGCCGGCGACAAGCCTTCGATAAAATCTACATCTGGCTTATCCATCTGCCCTAGGAATTGTCGGGCATATGCTGAAAGAGATTCAACGTAACGACGTTGGCCTTCAGCGAATATGGTGTCAAAGGCCAGCGAAGATTTACCTGATCCCGATAATCCAGTGAAAACGATTAAGGCATTGCGTGGAAGGTCAATAGAAACATTCTTAAGATTATGTTCCCGGGCGCCACGAACTACTAGGCGATCAATACTCAAGTTCCAGCCTCTTCCATTCCGCGAAGCTCCTTCTTGAGCTCTCTAATTTCATCTCTATAACGGGCGGCAAGTTCAAAGGAGAGATCACTTGCAGCTAATTTCATCTGATCAGTCAGCGATTCTATGAGACCGATCAACTCCTGTCTCGGCAGGGAGTGCCCAGCCGTCCTAATACCTGATGAAGCAACTTTACTGTTCAAGCCTTCCGTATCCAGAACTTCCTTCGTAATCAAATCTGTAATATCTGCAATCTTCTTGCGAAGCGGTGTTGGATCTATCCCGTGTTCTAAATTGTAAGCAACTTGTTTGGCTCGTCTGCGGTTGGTCTCATCAATTGCCTGGGCCATAGCTGGAGTAATGCTGTCGGCATACATATGAACTTCACCTGAGACGTTACGAGCTGCGCGACCAATTGTTTGAATCAATGAGGTAGCTGAACGCAAGAATCCTTGTTTGTCCGCGTCCAGTATCGCGACCAGTGAAACTTCAGGCAGGTCTAGACCCTCACGCAATAAGTTGATACCGATTAAAACATCGTATTCACCAGATCTAAGTTCACGCAGTAATTCGACACGACGCAACGTATCCACTTCAGAGTGGAGATAACGCACTCTTATTCCTAGACCCATCAGGTAATCAGTGAGGTCTTCAGACATTTTCTTCGTAAGAGTAGTTACTAAAATTCTTTCATTCTTCTCGGCGCGGAGATTAATTTCATAAACTAAATCATCAATCTGGCCCTTTATTGGTTTTATGATGATTTGTGGGTCAACTAAACCGGTTGGTCGAATAACTTGTTCGACATACTGTCCACCAGTTTTCTCTAACTCATACTTGCCAGGAGTTGCAGAGAGATAAACAGTCTGACCTTTGCGCTCAACAAATTCTGCAAAACGTAGTGGCCGATTGTCCATCGCGGAAGGCAGGCGAAATCCATGTTCAACCAGCGTGCGTTTACGCGACGCGTCGCCCTCATACATGGCACCAATCTGCGGGACGGTCACATGTGATTCATCTATTACGACTAGAAAATCTTCTGGGAAATAGTCCAATAAACAATTCGGTGGTGAGCCTTGGCCACGACCATCAATATGTCGCGAGTAGTTCTCGATACCCGAACAGAAGCCAAGTTGGCGCATCATCTCGATATCAAATGTCGTTCGCATCCGAATCCGCTGAGCTTCCAACAACTTATTCTGACGCTCGAATTCGTCGACTTTGGACTCCATCTCAATTTCTATCGCAGAAATTGCTCGATTCATTGTTTCTGGTCCAGCAGAATAGTGACTAGCGGGGAAGATAAACATCTCAGTTTCATCTCGAATTATTTCACCGGTCAAGGGATGTAGCGTTGTGATTTTTTCAATCTCATCGCCGAACATTTCGATTCGGAGTGCCAACTCTTCATACATTGGAATAATCTCAATTGTGTCCCCGCGAACTCTAAACGTGCCACGCTCGAAGGCCATGTCATTTCGTTTATATTGAATATCTACAAATTTGCGGAGCAATTTATTGCGTTCAATCGAGTCCCCAATTTGTAGTCGAATCATACGATCGACATATTCTTGTGGGGTTCCCAGGCCATAAATGCACGAGACGGTAGCTACCACAATCACATCTCTTCGCGTAAGAAGCGAATTCGTTGCGGAATGTCGAAGCCGCTCAACTTCACTATTTACTGAGCTATCTTTCTCGATAAAGGTATCGGTCTGTGGGACATAGGCCTCTGGTTGGTAATAATCGTAATAAGAGACAAAATACTCGACCGCGTTATTGGGCATTAGTTCTCGAAATTCATTTGCGAGTTGGGCTGCCAAAGTCTTATTTGGCGCAAGAACTAGCGTTGGGCGCTGTAACTTCTCAATGAGCCAAGCAGTCGTAGCCGATTTGCCGGTTCCGGTTGCACCAAGAAGAACTACATCCTGCTCGCCAGCGTTTATTCGCGTCACAAGTTCAGC
This sequence comes from Actinomycetes bacterium, assembly GCA_037622205.1. GTDB lineage: Bacteria > Actinomycetota > Actinomycetes > Nanopelagicales > Nanopelagicaceae > AAA044-D11. Next base: position 6,415 of record JASJJZ010000046.1, on the reverse strand, counting down.
GATCGCCTTAGGTTGATCTCCTGAAGGAATGTAGTCACTGATTACTTCGAAGGCGTTTAATTTACGCTGCAGATCCGTAATTGGACGCATAATTTAGTCGGCACTGGCCCTGGCTCGTGGAAGTAAGACGTCCTCATAAATATTTTCTGCCTGTCGAAGCAATTGGTCGAGGTCGCCATCGTTATTGAATATCAGGTCCGCAATCTTTGCGCGATCAGCATCAGAAGCCTGAACTTTCATTCTTGCTTCAATCTCATAACCTTTCATTCCGCGCTCTTTTAGCCTCGAAATGCGCGTTTCTAAACTACTCTCAACAGCGATTACAAAATCAAATCTTTCGCGTCCGGCTGTTTCTACTAAAATCGGAATTTGGTAGATAACAACAGAGTCCATAGGACTTTCATCAATGATTTCCGCGAAGGCTTCAGAAACTCTGGGATGAATTATCGCTTCCAATTTCTTGAGCTCGCTGGGATTCGCAAACACAATCGCACCAAGCTTGGAACGATCCAAGACTCCATTTGTTAGAATCTCATCACCAAAGGTGGCAACCACTTCGTCGAAGCCATCCGTGCCGCGTTCAATAACCTCACGCGCGAGTTGATCGGCATCTACAACAATTGCCCCAAGATCTTCAAAAAAATCTCCTGCGGTGGATTTACCGGATCCAATTCCTCCAGTAAGGGCAACTTTGATCACGTTGGAATCTTATCTTTTAAAATGAAAAGGGCCCCGACCGAAGTCAGGGCCCTTAACTCTATTTTTATTCAGCAGCAATTTCGGCTGGGGTTTCGGCTGGGGTTTCGGAAACAGGTGCGTCGCCAGCAGCGGCGTCGGCTGCTTTAGCCTCTTCCTTCTGCTTGCGGTGTGCCATGAAGCGGGTTTGAGCTTCAGCGTATTGGCGTTCCCACTCTTCACGTTGCGTTTCAAAACCAGGACGCCACTCTTGAGAATCTGCATCGAAACCCTCTGGATATATGAAGTTTCCTTCGGCATCGTATCTGGCAGCCATTCCATATTGGGTTGGATCGAATGCTTCGATTTCTACTTCATGGCCTTCATTTGCTTGCTTCAATGACAAAGAGATACGACGGCGCTCGAGATCGATATCAATAATCTTTACGAATAGCTCATCGCCAACTTGAACAACTTGTTCTGGAATTTCAACATGGCGTTCTGCCAACTCTGAAATATGAACAAGACCTTCGATTCCTTCGAATACCCGAATGAAGGCACCGAATGGAACTAGCTTAGTTACTTCACCTGGAACAACTTGATTGATCGTATGTGTGCGAGCAAATGCTTGCCATGGATCTTCTTGAGTTGCCTTAAGAGAGAGTGAAACGCGCTCACGTTCGAAATCGACTTCGAGAACTTCAACGGTTACGGCGTCGCCAACTTCAACAACTTCATTTGGATGATCAATGTGCTTCCAAGAAAGCTCTGAAACGTGAACTAGGCCGTCAACGCCACCAAGGTCTACGAATGCACCGAAGTTAACGATTGAAGAAACTACTCCAGAACGAACTTGACCCTTTTCTAGTTGGTTCAAGAATGTTGTGCGTGAAGCAGATTGGGTCTGTTCTAAGAATGCACGACGAGAGAGAACAACGTTGTTGCGGTTCTTATCAAGTTCGATGATGCGGGCTTCAACTTGTTGTCCGATGTAAGGAGTCAAGTCACGAACGCGACGCATTTCTACGAGTGATGCAGGAAGGAAGCCACGAAGACCGATGTCTACGATCAAGCCGCCCTTAACAACTTCAATAACAGTTCCGGTGACAACTTCGTCACGCTCTTTCTTGCCTTCGATATCTCCCCAGGCGCGTTCGTACTGTGCGCGCTTCTTAGAAAGGATTAGGCGGCCTTCTTTATCTTCTTTGGTTATTACAAGTGCTTCAACGCGATCGCCGACAGAAACAATCTCTGAAGGATCAATGTCGTGGCGGATAGAAAGTTCGCGTGAAGGAATAACACCTTCGGTCTTGTAACCAATGTCAAGCAGAACTTCTTCGCGATCAATTTGAACAACGGTTCCGATAACTAGATCGCCATCATTAAAATTCTTAATTGTGCCTTCAATTGCGGCAAGAAAATCTTCGGCTGAGCCGATGTCGTTTACTGTGATTTGTGTAGGGGTCAAAATTCTCCGTAGGGATAGAAGTAGTAGGGATAGAAGTAGTAGGAATAGGACAGTTCATAAATCAGGCTGATTCACGAAGGGCTAAGGCTACTTGCGTGTTAGTGGAAGGTCAAAATCGGGGTCTAGAATCGGAAAATGGGCGCATATCTGGAACTTTTGAAAATGAAAGGTGTCCAACAATTATTGCTTAGCTCAATTCCTGCCCGTTTGGCCTACGGGATGATTTCGCTCGGAATCTTTTTTAAAGTTCAAAATACGACTTCTTCTATCGCAATAGCGGGTTTAGCTGTTGGTTTAAATGGGCTAGCTTCAGCGCTCTCCGTTGGAATTCGTTCCGTGTTTATAGATAAATATGGTCTGACCTGGCCATTACGACTCTTAGTGCCCTCATATTCAGCCTTGATAGTTCTATTTAATTATTCAAATGGAAAAACTTCATTAATACTCGTCGCATTCGTCTTAGGCGCCGTTGCACCACCTATAAATATTGCGGTTCGACCACTTTGGAAAGTTGTTGTGCCAGAGAAAAAACAGCGCGCAATATTTGCGGTAGATACCGCAGTTATGAGCGCTACTGCGGTCATAGGTCCAGTCTTGGCAACATCACTTGCGCTCTCCGATAATCCAAGAAGTGCTCTTAATGTTTGTGCAGGAGCAATGCTTCTGGGTGGGATTGCCCTTGCGCTATTGAAAGTAACTCGGAATTGGATTCCAGAAGGGAAGGAACAGGGCGCGGATCATCTATTAAAAATGCCCGCAATTAGATTATTGATTGCTGAAGGCGTTTTTATTGGTTTGGCATACGGCTTCTTCGAAACCGGAATCCCAGCTTTCACGACTTTGGAAGGGGTCGCTGGACGAACCGGATTGATTTTTGCGGTACTGGCAATTTTTAATATCTTCGGAAGCCTGCTAGCTGGAGTAATTTCGAAGAAGATTTCACCACTTCTTGCATTTCGCAGAACCTATTTATTCTGGGTAATCGTCTGCGCTCCCCTTGCCGCAACAAATCCAGATTGGTCACTCTTAATCATTTCAGCACTTCTCGGTCTTGCTGGTGGAATGCAGATGGTTTTCTATTGGGAGATTGTTGAAGCGGTTCGTCCCAGAGGAGCTCCAACTGCTGCAATTGGTTGGCTCTGGACATTTGAAGGAACTGCCTTAGCACTTGGATCAGCGGTCAGCGGATATATAAGTGAGACCTTTTCACCAAGGTATTGCCTAGCAACAATGAGCATCTGTGTTCTAATCGGATATTTAATAATTTCAAAGGGCCATAATCTGTTAAAGGTCGCTGATCGTTTGCCAACTCAAATTGAAGATGAAGAGGCAATGATTACTGCGCTAGATAAAACAAATTAATGTGCGGCTAAATCCCAACTTTCACCAATTCCAATATTTACATCTAACGGAACCGAAAGTTTAAAAGCACTACCCATGGCATCTTTGACTAATTTGGTGAGAACTTCAATCTCATCTTTCGCTACTTCTAGAATTAATTCATCGTGCACCTGGAGAAGCAACCTTGATTTCAGACTGAGCTCTTTAATTCCAGAAGCAACATTTAGCATTGCAACTTTTATGATGTCAGCGGCTGAACCTTGAATTGGTGCATTTAGAGCCATCCGCTCCGCAACTTCCCGCCTTGGCCGATTATCACTTGTTAAATCTGGAAGATAGCGTCGCCTCCCCATTATGGTTTCGGTGTAACCATTGTCGCGGGCTATAACAACAACTTGTGCCAAGTAATCCCGAATGCCACCAAAGCGCCCAAAATATTTATCCATCAAAATTGCGGCATCAGTTGGTGATAAATCTAGTTGCTGAGCCAAGCCATATGCCGAAAGTCCGTAAGCGAGTCCATATGACATTGCTTTAATCTGTCTACGCATTTCAGGATCGACGCCATCTGGCTTTACACCAAAAACCAATCCAGCAACTGTTGAATGCAAATCCTCTCCCATTTTGAACGCCTCAATTAAATTGGCATCCTTAGAAAGATGGGCCATGATTCGCATTTCAATCTGGCTGTAATCAGCCGTCAGAAGCGTCACATAAGGATTTTTTGAAATAAAACAATCACGAATCTTGCGACCTTCCTCAGTACGCACTGGGATATTCTGCAAATTGGGATTGGTTGATGACAAGCGCCCGGTCGCAGTAACGGTCTGTTGGAAAATTGTATGAATACGGCCATCCCCTGCCGTCGCATCAATGAGCCCATCCACCGTTGTCAGTAATTTACTGGTCTCACGTATCCGCAGTAGATGCTTAAGAATTGGATGCTTAGTCTTCGCAAATAACCAGTCAAGACTTTCGGCATCGGTCGTAAATCCAGTCTTAATCTTCTTAGTTTTTGGTAGATCTAATTCATCAAAGAGAACTGCCTGCAATTGCTTTGGTGAGCCGACGTTAAATTCTTTTCTAGCTTCTTTATGGGCGCCACTAGTTTCGCGATCAACTTCCCCTTTAAAAAATGCCGAAAGCTCGCGTAATTTCTCTAGATCAACACCGATACCCGTGCTCTCCATTTCGGCCAGTTCAACTAATACCGGTATTTCCATCTCATTCATCAGCGCTGACATTTTCCGCTCTGAAATCTCTTTACTCAAGAGCGGCACTAACTTCATTATCGAAATCGCACCCAAGCCATCAAATTGCGAAAATAAAGACTCTTCCTGCTCCGCATTAACGACTCCTAGAAACCTTTCGGTTAAATCATCAAGGGCAAGGTTGCGACCCCCAGGATTTACCAAATATGCAGCTAACTCGGTATCGAAAGCAAGGCCCTTAATCGGGGAATTACGCACGATTTCTTTTGCACCGTGTAAATATTTTGGGAGAACAGAATCTTCCCACCACTTGCCCAACTTAGAATCTCGGACGATCACTAAACTCGTCTCATCTAGCGCTACGGCATATTCAAGAACTTTTCCATCTGGTGCGTTAAATGCCACTGCTATCGGTTGAGTGCGACCCTCGAGTGATTTCGTTAATTCTTCAGGTGTGATCTCCTTGGTGAGAATTTTTGAAACTTTTACCTCAGTTTTTGTCGTAACTATCTTGGCGTCGCTAGACCCCAATACTTTGACTCGATCTTTCAGCGCCTTGATCTCTAATTTATCTAGAAGTAAATTTAATTCTGAAACGACGACTCCCTCCCATAACAGCTCAGATGTGGATATTTCAATTTCCATATCACTTCGTAGGCGAGTGAGTTCAGAGTTTAGTTCGACGCTTGCAACATTGGCTCGAAGTGAATCACCAACTTTGCCCCCAACGGATGCCACATTCACCAATAAATTTTCTAGGCTGCCATATTCCGCAATCCATTTCGCTGCAGTCTTCTCGCCAACTCCAGGAATTGATGGCAAGTTATCGCTTGGATCGCCCCGAAGTGCTGCAAAATCTGGATACTGAGTTGGAGTTAACCCATATTTTTCTACAACAGCATCCGGCGTCATGCGAGCAAGATCAGTTACTCCTCTTTTTGGATACAAGACCGTTGTCTTAGAGTTAATAAGCTGGAACGAATCACGATCTCCGGTGCAAATCAAAACTTCAAAACCATCGGCTTCGGCTCGCTTGGCAAGTGTTGCAATGATGTCGTCAGCTTCGAAACCTTCTACGGCAAAATGTCTGATCCCAAACCCGTGCACTAAATCGAAGAGATAACTGGTCTGGGATCTAAACTCATCTGGCGTGGCCGATCGATTCGCCTTATATTCCGGAAAACGCTCTGATCGAAAAGTTTTTCTAGACACATCAAAGGCAGTTGCTATATGTGTCGGTTTCTCTGCCGTTATTAGGTTGATGAGCATCGAGGCGAAGCCATAAATAGCATTTGTGTGCTGACCGTTTGAGGTAAAAAAATTTTCCGCGGGCAGGGCGTAAAAGGCGCGATAAGCCAGCGAATGACCATCGATTAATAAAAGTCTTTTAGTTGCGCTCATTTCCGGTGAGTCTATTGGTTAGACTTACCAACATGGATGATTTCCTTGAGATTCTGAGAAAACGTGGCAGCGGAGCCCTTGGTGAGAAGATGGGAATAGAAATTCTTGAAGCGACTCCACAGCGGCTGGTAGCAAAAATGCCAGTTGAAGGGAACACGCAACCAATGGGCTTGTTACATGGTGGTGCGAGCGTCGTTCTTGCTGAAAGCCTAGGTTCGATAGGAACAGCTCTTCATGCTGGTGCTAATCGTAAAATTGTTGGTGTTGATATAAATGCCACACACCATAAATCAGCTACTTCAGGTTTTGTTATTGGGAC
>JASJJZ010000045.1:0-6532 GCA_037622205.1 Actinomycetes bacterium | reverse complement strand
CCACCACTGTTCGAATCTTTAGAGCTCCTTGGTCGTGAACGCTCCCTCGAGCGGATTGCAGCTTCAATAAATTAATCAGGTATCCTTGCGCAGTCAAAATAAATTATTTTGGGGTATGGGGTAATTGGCAGCCCTGCTGATTCTGGTTCAGTGAGTCTAGGTTCGAGTCCTGGTACCCCAGCGCATTTAAAAGTAGTAGAAAAACTTAATAGCAGTAAATCTCGGCCCCGTCGTCTAGTGGCCTAGGACTCTGGCTTCTCAAGCCAGCTACGCGGGTTCGAATCCCGTCGGGGCTACAACACCTAGGATTTATTTAAGATGTAACCGTCTTTTGATTACTTTCTTTAAACGTCGAAAGTATTCTTGTGAAATATCATTGCGGTGCATTTTCTGTAAGAGACTCATATCAATACCAATCATGGCTCTTGCCGCACTCTCTATTGAAATAGTCGTAACTGGTGAATTTAGGCCGGAAGGAATCTTTGAGAAGTCGCTACTTTCTAGATTTCCAACAACCTTAATACCGAGTGATTTTATTTGCTCCACGCTCTGCGAATTCAGTTCCGCCGCCTTGGCAATAGCCCAATCCGGTGTCATGATTTTTTCATCGCTGATTTCATATTTATCAGTACCGGTAAGTGCCCGAATGTTGCCTCTGCGAACAAATAATTCATACGAATTCCAATTACGATCTTTTGGATAAGTGCGATTAATTTCTAACAGGAGTGAAGCTTCGTTAAAAGTAAGAGATCGATTCATCTCTCTTTTTAAAGGTTCTTTAAGAATCCCGCTTGGAATTCCAGCAAGCCCAGCGAATGAGTCGTAAAGAAAATTTGGATTTGAATCATCTACCGATATCAGTGAGACGCTCTCGGCACCGAAAGTTTCTGCCCACCGAGCCACAACATCTCCGTGCAAGTTTCGTTGCCAAAAAGATGGCGTAAGTTTTGACTCACCATGAACTTGAAAAATTGAGTCTAACCAATCTGAATAAGAGACTTCAATTCCATATTTCAAATATTGTTGATACGAACTTGCAAGCATAAATGGAAGTGGCCGCCAAGTGAATATTATCTGGACATCTAAACCTTTAAGCCCTTGCGCCAAATTGGCAATTTGTGTTGGATTGGCCTGAGAGAAGAATTCACTACTAATAATCGATGTATTCTCATTTGACTTTACTCTCTTTAATAATTTCTCCCACTCAATTGGCTCCATTAACGTGCCACCGCGATTTTTCCAACCCCAAGTTTTTTCGATAATGGCCCAAGCCGCCCGATGATGTGCGTTACCTGCGATGTGTGGATAATGGAAACTAGCTCTCCGCATCTCAGCGCGGGCTTCAGTTAAAGCTTGTTGCAGTGCAGTTGTTCCAGTTTTGTGAAATCCAGGATGGATAATTATTTTTTTCAAATTAAGCTCCAATAAGACGAACCGCATTTATTAGAATAATTGCTACGCCGACAAAGATACCAAGCTGTCTTTTAGGCAACCAGGAGACGAGTTTTGCTGCTATTGGTGCCATTAAAATTCCACCGAGGGCTAAGCCACCTACAGCGGCCCAATCAATGTCGAGGCGAGCAATATTTGCCAGGAAGGCGAGGCTGGCACAAACTGCGACAATAAATTCTGCGGCACTTACCGTGCCAATAATTTTCTTTGGTTCAGTTTGTGTTGTGGCCATGAGCGTAGGCGTGACAACTGGGCCCCAGCCGCCTCCGCCAGATGCATCGATGAAGCCACCGGTAAAGCCAAGATAAGTTAAATAATTAGGGTTAGAGATTTCAATCAAGTTTGGTTGATTCGCTTGAAAGATATTGCGATAAACCAGGATAAAACCAAGCAGAAGCAGGATTGTTGAAATAAAAATACGGCCATTTGTCAGATCAATTGATGATAAAAACGTTGCGCCAAGCGCAGCCCCGATTCCACCCGGGATTGCGAGGCGGAAAAGTATTTTGGTATCCACATTTTCTCGGTGCCAGTGGGACAGACCGGAGGCTAACGTTGTGCCAATCTCTGCCGCATGGACCGCAGCTGATGCGACCGCAGCTGATGCACCCAAAGTTAGTAAAAGTGTGGAACTTGTTAATCCAAATCCCATACCCAATGAGCCATCAATTAATTGGGCAATCGCACCAGCAATTGCGAAGGGTAACCAGGTCATTTTGCAATCTCGAGAACTATTTCGGTATTTACTGTTAATTCTAGAGTGCCATCTAAAACTATCTCAGCATTGAGTGGGGCCTCATACTCTTGGCCAATTCCAGTCATATTAGGTAAATCACCTGCAGCTGCTTTTTTGTAAAGACCTTTTGGATCTCGCTGTGCACATAGTTCGGCTGGCGTATTCACCCAAATCTCAATGAATTTTCCATCTTCAAATAGTTCACGTGCTTGATTGCGGTCAACGCGGAATGGACTTACAAGTGCAACAATCACAATTAGGCCAGCATCCACCATCAATTTTGCAACTTCAGAAACTCTGCGAACATTTTCAGCTCGGTCTTCTTTTGCAAATCCTAAATCCTTATTTAAACCAAGTCGCAAATTATCGCCATCTAGAACATATACATGTCGTCCAAGCGCGTAGAGTTCCTTAGCAAGTTCATTGGCAATAGTTGATTTTCCAGATCCGCTTAATCCAGTGAACCAGATAACTTTGCCAACCTGGCCCTTCTGTGCGGCACGTTTTTCTGCGTTAATTTCATAGGCCTGTTCCGTTACATTTTCAGATCGCCGCAGTGCATGCACAATCATTCCCGCACCAACAGTATTAAAAGTAGAGCGATCTACAAGTATGAAGTTACCGGTTTCACGAGAATCGCTGTAATTAGAGAGCGTGATAGGAGAGTCAGTTGCAATTTCAATGGTTCCAATTTCATTCATCTTCAAAGTGCGGGCCGAGTCGTGTTCGCCAGATTCAATATTGATTTTGTGTTTTATGGTCGTGACAATCGCTGGCGTTGAAGTAGACCCTGAAATCAATATATAAGAGCGGCTATGGATAAGTTCAGCTTCGCCAAGCCAGACTATATTTGCAGTAAATCTATCTGCAGGTGGTTTTGCATTAGATGAGAGATGAAGAACATCTCCACGGGCGGCATCGACCTCTGGTTCAAGAACAATATTCAGCGTTTGCTCATGACCAGCACTTGTTAAGTCACCGTCGAAGGTAACCATTTTTGCAATTGTTGCCTTTTTCTTGCTTGGCAAAATTACAACTTCATCTCCCACCTTGAATTTCCCATTTACTAAGGTACCGGCTAATCCCCGGAAGGTATCAACGCGCGAGATGTATTGAATTCCAAAATGTGGGCTAGTCATCGCATCTTCTGCCGGGCTCTGATTTTGAATATATTCCAGAAGAGTTGGACCGGTATACCAATCCATATTGTTCCCTTTGAAAACTACGTTATCTCCAACTAATGCGCTCACTGGAATAAGTGCATGTTCGCCGATATTTAATCGAGCTATTGCGGGAGCAATTTGGGCAGAGATCTCGCCAAATTTTTCCTTTGAGTAATCGAATACATCTAATTTATTAATAACAATCGCAACTCTACTTACTCCCATAAGGGCGCAAATAGTTAAATGCCTAAGTGTTTGCGATCTAACGCCCCGAGCTGCATCCAATAGAACGAGCGCCACATCTGATCTGGAGGCCGCAACAGCCATATTGCGCGTGTATTGCTCATGGCCAGGTGCATCTGCAATTATCAATCTGCTTCCATTTAAAAGCGTCATTGATCTGTAGGCAACATCGATTGTGATTCCTTGCTCACGTTCGGCTTCGAGGCCATCGGTTAGTAGTGAGAAATCAATTTCGCCTGCAGCAATAGTCGAACCACCGCGGCGAACACTTCTGGCCGTAGCAACTGTGTCATGAGGAATACTGTCAGTTTCGACAAGTAGCCGGCCAATTAAAGTTGATTTTCCATCATCGACACTGCCACAAGTCAAGAGGCGGATCAGCGGCTTTGTACTTGGAGTTGTCTTAGAAGTTGCCATTAGAAATAGCCCTCCGTCTTCTTCTTCTCCATGGAATCTTCTTTATCGCCATCGATTAATCGGGTAGCACGTTCAGATAATTTAACCTCTGAAACTTCAGCTAATACTTCTGCAATTGTTGTTGCAGTTGATTCAACAGCAGCAGTTAGTGGATAACATCCCAAAGTTCTAAATCTAATTAATCGGTTCTCCGGAACTTCGCCATTGATTAAAGGAAATCTTTCATCATCAACCATGAGCATTTGATCACCGCGCCAAACGACAGGTCGCTCCTTCGCAAAGTAGAGCGGATTGATAGGAATTTCATTCTGACTTATGTAATTCCAAACATCTAACTCAGTCCAATCCGATATCGGAAAAATTCGCATTGATTGTTCAGGACGAAGTCGAGTGTTGTAAGTTCGCCAAAGTTCTGGGCGTTGCTCTCTTGGGTTCCAGCGGTGTCCAGCTTCGCGAACGCTAAAGATTCGTTCTTTTGCTCGACTCTTCTCTTCATCACGGCGTGATCCACCGATAGCGCCATCAAAACCATATTTATCAAGTGCCTGGCGAAGTCCCACAGTCTTCATAATTCGGGTGTATTCAGAGATTCCACGCGTAAATGGCGTCACGTCTTCTTGCACACCTTCTTGGTTGGTGTGGACGATTAATTCCAGCCCATATTTACTGGCTACCTCGTCCCGGAATGAAATCATCTCTTTAAATTTCCAAGTTGTATCAATATGCAGAAGCGGGAATGGAATTGGAGCTGGGTAGAAGGCTTTCCGTGCTAGGTGTAATAAGACTGAAGAATCTTTTCCAATTGAGTAGAGCATCACCGGCTTGGCAAATGAGGCGGCGGTTTCTCGAAGAATTTCTATAGATTCATTCTCGAGAGCTTTTAGGATTTCTGGTGAGCTCTGCACTGGGTTATCTTAGTAATTTAACTTGTGAAACTGGTAGAAAAAGGCTGATGTGCCGCTATTTTTTAGCTAGATGCTCAGTAAGTCTTGCCGCAGTTGCAACTACTGCTGCAGCATGAATTCGCCCTGGTTGGCGGCCCAATCTTTCAACGGGTCCACTGATACTTACAGCGGCGATAACTTTATTATTTGGCCCGCGCACTGGCGCAGAAACTGAGGCGACTCCGGCCTCGCGTTCACCAACTGATTGCGCCCAACCACGTCGACGAACAGCTGCAAGTGATGCCGCTGTGAATTTTGAATTTTGCAAGGCGCGATGAAGTTTGTCGGCATCTTCCCAGGCTAGAAGTATTTGCGCGCCAGATCCGGCCTGCATGGTTAAGACGGTTCCAGTCGGCACTGAGTCTCGAAGTCCGGTTAATCGCTCTGCAGTTGCGACACAGATCCGTTGATCGCCTTGGCGGCGATAAAGCTGTGAACTCTCGCCTGTGGCATCTCGAAGGGCGCTAAGCGCAGCACCCGCTACGGCCAGTAAGCGATCTTCGCCGGCAGCAGATGCAAGTTCCGAGGAGCGCAACCCGAGAATAAATCTGCCAGCGTAATCACGCGAAACCATACGGTGAAATTCAAGGGCCACAGCCAACCTGTGTGCAGTTGGGCGAGCAATCCCGGTGGCAGCCACTAGTTCAGAAAGTGAATGCGGGCCAGCTTCCAAGCAGGCCAAGATTTTTACGGCTTTATCTAATACTCCAACTCCGCTATTCTTCTTGTCCACGATGTAATACTGGCATCTCACCATGTGAAATGCAAGTCTTACTGGAAAATTAAGGGGCAGTAATGGGAGAGACGTTAGCCGAAAAAATATGGGCTGATCATATTGTCAGGCAGCACGAAGGTGAGCCAGATCTAATTTATATTGATCTACATCTAATCCATGAAGTGACAAGTCCACAAGCCTTTGATGGTCTTCGCTTGGCCAATCGCAAGGTTCGCCGCCCCGAATTAACTATTGCTACTGAAGATCACAACGTTCCAACCATTGATATTGATAAGCCAATTGCTGACCCGGTTTCAAAGCTGCAAGTTGATACCTTGCGGAAGAATTGCGCAGAATTTGGCGTACGCATTCACTCACTTGGTGATGTTGAGCAAGGAATTGTTCACGTCGTAGGCCCACAACTCGGAATTACTCAACCAGGCATGACTATTGTTTGTGGCGACTCCCACACTTCAACTCACGGTGCATTCGGCGCTCTTGCATTTGGTATTGGAACTTCAGAAGTTGAACACGTTCTTGCTACTCAAGCTCTGCCGCTTGTTCGCCCTAAGACTATGGCTATCAATGTTGAAGGAAAGTTAAGGGCTGGTGTAACGAGTAAAGATATTATTTTAGCAATTATTGCAAAAATCGGAACTGGCGGTGGTCAAGGTTATATTCTTGAATATCGTGGTTCTGCAATTCGGGCACTTTCGATGGAATCCCGAATGACAGTATGCAATATGTCTATTGAAGCCGGCGCTCGCGCTGGCTTAATTGCACCAGATGAAATTACCTTTGAATACCTGAAGTCAAAGCCACACGCCCCTAAGGGAGCAGATTGGGAGGCTGCGGTTTCATA
>JASJJZ010000044.1:0-27698 GCA_037622205.1 Actinomycetes bacterium | reverse complement strand
CGTAATGAGCAACTAGTGAGAACGGGGAAAGTCTAGCCCCACGAAGTTGGGATATTGCAACAGAAATGAGGCGAATTTTTCCAAAATATTTGCGGGAATTTAGGCGTTCAGGTTTGTCATCACGTGCTTGATTCGGGTGTAATCCTCGAAGCCATAGCTCGAGAGATCCTTGCCATAGCCAGAGCGCTTAAACCCACCATGAGGCATCTCGGCGACAATTGGAATATGAGTGTTAATCCAGACACAACCAAAATCAAAGGCCTTGGCCATTCGCATTGCGCGTCCATGATTGCTTGTCCAAACACTTGAAGCTAGACCGTAGGCAACGCCATTAGCCATCACTACTGCTTCAGCCTCATCCTTAAACTTCTGAACTGTAATGACCGGTCCAAAGATTTCATTTTGAATCATTTCATCATCTTGGCGCAGGTCAGCAATAACTGTTGGAGCAAAGAAATACCCTGGCCGATCTATTTTGCTTCCACCAGCAACAATCTTGGCATGGCTTGGTGTGCGATCCACAAACCCAGAGACTCGTTCTAACTGATCAGCGTTATTGAGAGCGCCATAAAGCACATCTTCATCTGGACTGCCGGTTGCAATGTTGTTATTTGCTTGCGCAGCTAGGAGTTCAACAAACTTCTCATAAACACTCTCTTGCACAATTACCCGAGTTGCTGCAGTGCAATCTTGACCAGCATTAAAATAACCAGTTATTGCAATATGTTCAGCTGCGGTTTCTAAATTTGCATCATCGAATACAACAACGGGTGCTTTACCGCCAAGCTCAAGGTGAACTCGCTTTAATTCAGTTGCCGCAGATTTTGCTACTTCAATGCCTGCACGAACTGAACCAGTAATAGAAACCATTGCTGGAATTTTATGTTCAACTAGTGCACGCCCAGTTTCACGATCCCCACAAAGAACATTGAATACGCCATTTGGTAAAAATTCAGACATTACTTCTGCCATGAAAACAGTTGATGCTGGGGTTGTATCACTTGGCTTTAAAACTACGGTATTTCCTGCTGCAATTGCTGGTGCCCATTTCCAGACCGCCATCATCATTGGATAGTTCCATGGGGTAACTTGCGCGCACACGCCAATTGGCTCACGACGAATAAAGGAGGTCATTCCCCTCATGTATTCACCAGCAGATTTACCTTCAAGATTTCGGGCAGCACCCGCAAAGAATCTAATCTGATCCAACATTGGTGGAACTTCTTCTGAAGTAGTCAGTGAGATTGGTTTGCCGGTGTTCTCTACTTCAATTGCAATTAGCTCTTCACTTCTGGCCTCAAGTGCATCAGCAATTTTATTTAAGGCACGTTGGCGCTCGGCAGGTGTTGTCTCACGCCATTCGATGAATGCTGCGCTCGCAGCGTTAAGTGCGCTATCAACATCTTCTGCGCCAGAGATTGGGGCTGTTGCATATGCGGTACCTATTGCTGGATTAATAATTTCACTTGTTGCACCAGATTTTGCAGGTAGGGATTTTCCATTTACAAAGTTATTTAGCTTTTTCATCCTCAGAGATTATCTCGGACGCGGCCAATTGACCACATGCGCCATCAATTTCTCGACCTCTGGTGTCGCGCACCGTGACTGCGACTTTATAACCCTCTAGAACCCGAACGAATTCGGCCTCATCCTCCGGCCGAGAGGCGGTCCACTTGGATCCCGGCGTCGGGTTTAACGGGATTAAATTCACATGTGCATTTCTATTCTTTAGAAGGCGACCTAGTAAATCCGCGCGCCAAGCCTGATCATTGATATCTCGAATTAGTGCATATTCAATGGAATAGCGGCGCCCAGTCTTGGCTTCATATTTATCAGCCGCTGCCAATACTTCGCGAACCTTCCAGCGCGAATTTATTGGGACAAGAGTGTCTCGAAGTTCATCATCTGGCGTGTGCAGAGAAACTGCCAGAGTAACTGGAATACCTTCTTCGCAGAGTTTTTCAATTCCGTTAACTAGCCCAACCGTTGAAAGAGTTACTGAACGAGCACTGATTCCAATTCCATCTGGTTGGGCAGTTGTTATATTTCGAATCGATCGCATCACTGCGTTGTAATTCGCCATTGGTTCGCCCATGCCCATAAACACAACATTTGAGAGTCTGGTCTCACCACCAGGAAGTTCTCCCGCTGCACAGATACGTGCGGCGGCAACCACCTGCGCGGTAATTTCACCAGCGGTTAAGTTTCGAGTCAACCCGGCTTGGCCAGTAGCGCAGAATGGGCAGTTCATTCCGCAGCCAGCTTGGGATGAAATACAAACGGTTGTTCGATCGGTATAGCGCATCAAAACGCTTTCGACTAAAACTCCGTCATGCAATCGCCACAAATCCTTACGAGTCTTACCGTTATCAGTTGTAACCGAACGGACTAAAGTGATTAATTTTGGAACGAATTCCTTAGCTAAAGTTTCACGTAAATCTTTTGGGATATCGGTCCAGGTATCTGGTTCATCGCTGAAATGGGTGAAGAAATGGACTGCCATTTGATTGGCACGAAATGCTGGGATTCCCAATTCAATCGCTCTGGCCTTGCGGGCTTCTGGATCTAAATCAGAGAAGTGTTTTGGTGGCTTTACGCGCTGTTTTGGCTCGTCAAAAACTAGCTTTATCTCGTTCATAAATTGAAGTGCTTAATTAATTCGAGGGCGAACCAGACCGCTGGACCGGTAAATAAGACAGAATCAATGCGATCAAGAATTCCACCATGTCCGGGCAAGATTGTTCCCATATCTTTTATTGCAAGATCACGTTTTACCGCTGATTCAATTAAATCCCCACAGGTAGAAGTTACGACTGCTACTAAACCAATACTGGCACCAATCCACCAAGTGTGACCAAGGGCGAATTGGAAAACAAGGGCCGAACCAATTGTTGTTGCAATGATTGAACCGACTAAGCCCTCCCAAGTTTTCTTGGGGCTTATCTGCGGTGCTAGTGGATGCTTGCCAAGCAAGACGCCAAAAATATAGGCAAAAGTATCATTGCAACTTACGAGAACCACAAGTGTAAATATTCGAGCCAAACCATTTTTGTCGTGTGCCAATAGAAGGATAAACCCGCCAAGGAATGCTGTATAAAATATCGTAAATGCTGCTGCGGTCGATCGCCGCACAAAATCTTTTGGATCTTTGAATAACATGTAAACCAGAACATTGGGAATAGCAATTGCCATAGCCACAGCAAGACCAGATACCCGACCAAACCAGGCAGCTGCTAGCAAAACTGTCACAGCTATTGCGATTGTATTTTCTGGAAGTTCAACTCCCCCAACTTTATAAGCTCGGACCAATTCCCGAGCAGCTAGCAAGAGTGTTACCAAAGCAAAAAGTGCGAAAAGAATTTGAACAAAAGATATTGTTAGAAAAACAACAGCCAAAATTGCAATTGAAACCAAAATGGATTGTCCAAGCTTTCGCCCAGCTTTTGCATTTATCGCTTCATTTAGCGAATGAAAGTCATCCATAATTTAAACTTCGAGAAGTTCGGCTTCCTTGTGTTTCAAGAGTTCATCAATTTTTGTGACGTGATCCGAAGTTATCTTCTCTAAATCCTTCTCGCCACGTGCAACATCATCTTTCCCGGCTAAGCCATCCTTCTCTAACTTCTCCATCGCTTCTTTCGCTGTGCGTCGGATATTACGAATTGAAACTCGGGAATCTTCGGCTTTAGTTTTAGCGACCTTTATGTAATCCCTGCGACGCTCTTCTGTAAGCTGTGGAAAATTAACCCGAATTACACCACCATCAGATGCTGGATTTACTCCTAAGTCTGATTCACGGATGGCTTTTTCAATTGCTGCAGATGCCCCTTTATCAAAGGGTGAAACTATCGCCATCCGTGGTTCTGGAACTTGGAAAGATGCAAGTTGCGACAACGGAGTCATAGTTCCGTAGTAATCAACAACTATCTTGGCGAACATCGCAGGATGAGCCCGGCCTGTGCGAATCGCACCGAAATCTTCCTTGGCGACTTCTACCGCCTTATCCATTTTAGATGTTGCATCGCTTAATGCTGTTGAAATATCACTCATGTTATCTCCTTAATAAACCTTCATTAACCTTACGAAACGAGAGTTCCGACGCTATCGCCGCGAACTGCACGCGCGATATTGCCCTTGTTTTTCAAATCAAAAACGACAATTGGAAGGTTATTTTCGCGGCACAAACTAAATGCTGCAGCATCTGCAACTGCGAGAGATTTAGAGAGCACATCATCAAAACTTACGGTCTGATATTTCACTGCTGATGGATCCTTCTTCGGATCTGCAGAATAAACACCATCAACACCGCTCTTTGCCAGAAGCAGAGCTTCGGCTGAAATCTCAAGTGCGCGTTGCGCCGCAACGGTATCTGTCGTGAAGAAAGGCATTCCTGCTCCAGCTCCAAAAATCACTACTCGACCTTTTTCTAAATGTCGGATTGCACGACGAGGAATATATGGTTCGGCAACTTGTCCCATTGTTATTGCAGTTTGGACGCGGGTATCAATACCCTCTTTTTCTAGAAAGTCTTGAAGCGCTAAACAGTTCATAACGGTTCCGAGCATTCCCATATAGTCAGCGCGGGCGCGATCCATTCCGCGTTGTTGTAGTTCAGCACCACGGAAATAATTACCGCCACCGACCACAATTCCGATTTCGGTTCCACCGCGAACTACATCTGCAATCTGTGATGCGACATCATGAACCACATCAGGATCAACACCGATGCCTTTTTCGCCGCCAAAAACTTCACCAGAAAGTTTAAGGAGCACTCTCTTATAACCTTTGCGGGCCATATTTAAGTGCTCCTTTTCTACTACTAATTACGGGGTTCTAGTAAGCGAGATTACTGTCCAACTCGGAATCGGTGAAATGCCGACACGGCTGTCTTTGCCTCATCCGCAATTTGCTGAACTGTCTTCTTGGCATCTTTAGCGAAGGATTGCTCGAGCAAGCTAACTTCCTTAACGAAACCAGTTACACGACCTTCGACAATCTTGGCGATTGACGCTTCTGGCTTGCCTTCGGCGCGGGCGCTCTCTTCAGCGATACGACGCTCAGTCGCAATGCTTTCGGCAGGAATGTCTTCACGACGAACAAATTGTGGCGCGAAGGCTGCGATGTGTTGCGCTATATCTTTTCCGGCTTCAGCTGCATCTTTTGCAAGTTGAACCAAAACTCCAACTTGTGGTGGCAAATCCGGGCTAGTGCGGTGCAGGTAAAGCGATACTGGAGAACCTTGAAGAACTGCAACACGGCGAAGTTCAATCTTCTCGCCAAGAGTTGCATTGCCTAAATCGATAGTTTCCTGAACCGTCTTACCATTTGCCATCTTTGAGGCGCTGAACTCTGCAATCTCACCAAGCTTGCTTGAAAGCAAGTGTGCAAGAAGTTCGTCTGCAAGTTCTTGGAAACGATCGCCCTTTGCTACGAAGTCTGTTTCGCAGTTTAGTTCGAGCATTACTCCAACATCGCCTTCAGCTTTTGCAAGGACCAAACCATTTGATGTTGTGCGACCTTCACGCTTGGTTACGCCTTTTTGTCCCTTAACGCGGATGATCTCAACGGCCTTGTCGTAATCGCCATTTGCTTCATCTAACGCCTTCTTGCAATCAAGCATTCCGGCAGCGGTTGCTTCGCGTAATCTCTTTACATCTTGTGCTGTGTAAGCCAATTTAATTATTCTCCTGTTACTTCTGTAGTTGCCACGGCTGGTTCTTCTGACTTTGTGAGAAGTTCCTTCTCCCAATCAGCAAGTGGTTCTGCATCTTTAGCAGTCTCAGCAACTGGTGCAGCTTTATCAGCGGCTGCAGCGGCATTTGCTGAACGAGCAGCAAGACCAGCAACAGCAGCGTCAGTAATAACGCGAGTTAGAAGCGCAATTGAACGAATCGCATCATCGTTACCAGGAATCTTGTAGTCAACTTCATCTGGATCGCAGTTTGTATCCAAGATTGCTACTACGGGAATTCCTAGCTTGTGTGCTTCTGCAACAGCTAGGTGTTCTTTCTTGGTATCGACTACCCAAATCGCGCTAGGCAACTTAGTCATGTTACGGATACCTTCAAGGTTCTTAGTTAGCTTCTCGCGTTCGCGACGCAGAACCAAGAGTTCCTTCTTTGTTAAAAGTTGGTCATTTGAATTCTCAAGGAGCTCGAGCTCCTTCAGGCGTTGGATTCGCTTGTATACGGTTGGGAAGTTTGTAAGCATTCCGCCGAGCCAGCGCTCTGTAACGTAAGGCATTTGCACGCGAGCAGATTGCGCCTTGATTGGCTCATGTGCTTGCTTCTTGGTTCCTACGAAAAGGATGTGTCCGCCTTTAGCAACGGTGTCCCTAATAAATTCGTAAGCACTATCAATTAGTGCAAGTGATTGTTGAATATCGATGATGTAAATTCCATTGCGCTCAGCAAATATGTAGCGCTTCATTTTTGGATTCCATCGACGAGTTTGGTGTCCAAAGTGGACTCCACTGTCGAGAAGTTCTCGCATTGATACAACCGCCATGGCGGCACACTCCTTTTTTGCAGATTGCCATTAAGCAAAATGCACTCGGTTGATGACCTAACAATTTGTTTGGTCCCTAGTGTCTTGACACCGACCGTTTAATCAAACGGACCGAAATGGTTGATTAGTTAATAAGTAATTAATAACTAATAAGACACGTGAAGTCACAGATCTTGCGATTTGTGCTGGGGTAATCCTAAAGGATAAAAGCAGGTGCAAATTACGCCGGTAACTCTCCTTAAGCCCTGGGGTGGGCCTGCTCATATGCGGTTTTGAGGCGCTCGGGTGAAACATGGGTGTAAATCTGAGTAGTAGCAAGAGAGGAATGTCCCAAAATCTCCTGGACCGTTCGCAGATCAGCTCCCCCTTCAAGGAGATGAGTGGCAGCAGTATGGCGAAGTCCGTGCGGGCTCATATGTGAACCAATTGCCGCCATGGCGTCATAAACAACCTCCCGAACTGTGCGCTGATCTATTCGCTTGCCTCTGGTGCCAAGAAAAACTGCATCCTCAGACGTTGTATTGGCAAATTCTGCACGAGCAGTTGCTAACCAATTCTTAATTGCGGCGAGTGCAGGTAAGCCAATTGGCACTACTCGCTCTTTATTACCCTTTCCTAATACCAGCAAGGTATTGCGCTCCCAATCGATGTCACGAATATTTAATCCGCAAACTTCAGAAACTCGAATTCCAGTTGCATATAAAACTTCGATGATTGCCAAATCCCGAATATTTATGGGCCGTGGGTCCTCTCCTGCCTTTGCCACAATTGCATCTAAAACTATTTGGATCTGCGAATGGTTCAATACTTCAGGTAGCGTTTTATGAGCTTTTGGAATTGCTAGATCTGAACCTATGTCAGATGGAATCCAACCTTGACTAGCGGCCCAGTAGGTAAAGGCGCGGATTGAAACAATACGACGAGCGAGCGTTGCTCTAGATATTCCAGTCGATTGCAAGTTTGCCAGCCAAGATCTAATGTGTGAAATTTGTAGCTCTGAAAATTCAGAAATCCCGAGTTTTGCAATATGAGCTAAGAAAGATTCAAGATCGCTTACATATCCCCGAATTGAATTATCGGCTAGGTTTCGAACCAAGGCCAAGTGCTCTTCATATTTGGCAACTAGTTCGGCGCTCATGTTTGAAGGTTACTCGGGTTTTCTTCCCTGGAGCAGTAAACCGAATGTGACTGCATCTTCAAGTGCCATTACTGAAGCAGCAATAACATTTTCATGAACTCCGATAGTGCTCCACTCTGAAACGCCATCAGTAGTTTCAACTAATACTCGAGTGATTGCGCCAGTTCCGAGGCGACCTTCAAGAATTCGAACTTTGTAATCTGTTAGCTCTAGTTTTTCTAATTCTGGATAGAATTTGATTAAGCCAGAACGTAGTGCGGTATCAATAGCATTTACCGGACCATTTCCAGATCCTTGCGACTCAATATGATTTCCGCCAGCAGAAATCACTAATGAGGCTTTTGATGTAACTTTATTGTCAGCATCGCGGCTAACTGTTGTGTCCCACTTTTCAACTTTGAAGAATGTAGCGCGCTTTCCATCAATCTCTTCGCGGAGAAGTAATTCAAAAGAGGCATCTGCAGCTTCAAAAGTGTAGCCCCGTGATTCCATCTCTTTCACACGTTCTACAACTCGGCCGACTACTTCTTTGTCGTTTCCGATTGCGATACCTAGCTCTTCAGATTTCAATTCAATAGAAGCTCGTCCCGCCATTTCAGAGACCAACATGCGGCGATCATTTCCCACACTCGATGGCTCTTCATGTTGATACATCGCAGGGTCAACTTTTATTGCGCTGGCATGTAGCCCCGCTTTATGAGCAAATGCAGATACTCCGACATAAGGTTGACGAGCACTTGGCGCAACATTGGTAACTTCTGCAACCGCATGGGAAATTCTAAAAGCTTCACTAAGTGCACCTTCCGGCAACACTTTCTGCTTCTTCTTCAATTCTAGATTTGCGATGATACTTACCAGATCAGCATTTCCGGTTCGCTCGCCGTAGCCATTCAAAGTTCCTTGGACATGTGTAACTCCAGCTGCAATAGCAGCAAGTGAATTTGCGACCGCGCAACCAGTGTCATTGTGGCAGTGGATTCCTAGACGGGCACTTGAAGCGCTTAAAACTTCATGGACAACTTGGGAAAGTTCATCTGGAAGCATTCCACCATTAGTGTCACAAAGTGCAATTACATCCGCGCCGGCTTCTGCTGAAACTCTAACAACTTCAAGAGCGTAAGCTTTATTTGATTTATAACCATCGAAGAAATGTTCGGCATCTAAGAAAACCCGCTGGCCACCGGCGCGCAGAAATTCAATTGAATCTTTAATCATCGCTAAGTTCTCATCTAAATTTGTTTTCAGAGCAAGGTCAACATGGCGATCATGGCTCTTGGCAACGAGAGTTACACCGGCTGCGCCAGAATCCTGAAGCGCTCGAAGCAGAACGTCATCAGCAGCTTTTACATTAGGTCTGCGCGTCGCACCAAATGCCATGAAAGTTGCATTTTTTAACTTCAACTCAGTTTGGGCCCGCTTAAAAAATTCAGTATCTTTTGGATTTGCCCCTGGCCAACCGCCTTCAATAAAACCAACACCTAAATCATCTAGGTGACGAGCAATCGCCAATTTGTCATGAACCGAGAGGTTTAGACCCTCTTGTTGGGCACCGTCTCTAAGTGTGGTGTCATATATATGAAAGTTGTCATTCATTTAGCAGACCTTCACGTTCCAACCATGTTTATCTTCAATGACGCCATGTTGGATACCAAGTAAGGTCTCACGAATTTGCATTGTGATTGGACCTGGTTTGCCATCCCCGGTTGTCCAAGTTCCAAACTCACTCTTTGCTGCGCCAACTGCGCTAACAACTGCTGCAGTTCCACATGCAAATATTTCGGTTATCTCGCCGCTTGCTACACCATCACGCCAGTCATCTATTGAAAGCATGACCTCTTCAACTTTATAACCTAAATCTTTAGCCACTGCAAGAATTGAATCGCGAGTAATTCCAGGAAGCAAAGTGCCAGTTAACTTTGGAGTAATTACGGTGGCGCCTTTTCCAGAACCCTTAACGAAGTAAAGATTCATTCCGCCCATCTCTTCAACCCATTTGCGCTCTACTGCATCCAACCAAACAACTTGGTCGCAACCTTTAGTTGCAGCCTGCTTCTGTGCAACAAGTGAGGCTGCATAATTTCCGCCACATTTAGCTTCGCCAGTTCCGCCAATTGCTGCACGCACATATTCAGTTGAAATCCAGACAGTTACTGCTTCAGCGGCGTTGAAATAAGCGCCTGCCGGTGTTGCAATAAGAACATACTTGGCTCGATTTGAAGGACGGACACCAAGCCCAACTTCAGTTGCAAACATAAATGGTCGTATGTAAAGGGATTCGCCAACTTTCTGTGGCACCCATTTACGATCTTGCTTAACGAGAGTTGTAATCGTTTCGATAAATTCTTCAACGCTAAGTTCTGGTAGCGCTAGGCGGGCGGCACTTTTAGCGAATCTACGGGCATTTGCATCTGGCCGAAACAGAGAGATGCTGCCATCCGGTTGGGAATAAGCTTTCATTCCCTCAAAAATTTCTTGGCCATAATGAAATACTGCAGTTGCTGGATCTAAAGTTATAGGACCGTAAGCGTTTAATTGGGCTTCGCTCCAACCATCTGCTTCACTCCAGTCAATTGTGACCATATTGTCGGTGTAATACTTTCCAAAACCGCCAGCCGCAATTCTCTCTTCGCGCTCGGAATTCGGAAGCGGATTTGGATTAGGGTTTAAATTTATTTTCATTTTGAACCAGAAGTTCCGGCGGCAAGTGCATCACCAATTTGAACTGTGCTGCGTTTTTCATCACCACGAGTTAGTAAATCAGCTGCAACTGCGCGTTCGATATCTGATGCGGCATCTGTTAAGCCAAGGTGAGAAAGCATCATTGCAATGGACATAACTGTCGCAGTCGGATCAGCAAGAGATTTGCCGGCAATATCTGGTGCGGAGCCATGAACTGGTTCGAACATAGATGGAAATTCGCCAGTTGGATTTATATTTCCAGATGCGGCAAGTCCGATTCCACCGCAGATTGCAGCAGCGATATCAGTCAAGATATCGCCAAAAAGATTATCGGTTACGACAACATCAAATCTCTCGGGATTGGTAACGAAGAACATCGAAGCAGCATCAACATGTAGATAATCTGTGATTACATCTGGAAACTCTTTAGCAACTTCGTTAAAGGTTCGAGTCCAGAGACCACCAGCACGAGTTAATACATTGTTCTTATGAACCAGAGTTAACTTTTTGCGCGGGCGTGCCTGAGCACGGGCGAAGGCATCACGAATTACCCGTTCTGCGCCGCGTCTAGTATTTAAGCTCTCTTCAGTTGCAATCTCATCTTTAGTTCCAAATGCGAGCGTTCCACCGGCGCCTACATAAGGGCCTTCAGTTCCTTCACGAACAACTATGAAATCGATTGAGTCAGAATTTACAAGCGGTGACTTAACGCCAGGATGTAGTTTTGCAGGACGAAGATTTATATAGTGATCAAAGGCAAAGCGAAGTTTTAGCAGAAGTCCACGCTCTAGAACCCCGCTTGGAACTGTTGGATCTCCGACAGCACCTAGAAGAATTACATCTGATTTAGCTAGTTCGGCCATTACTGAGTCAGGAAGTGTTTCGCCAGTCTTGTGCCAATACTTTGCACCAAGATCATATTCCGTCTTCTTAAATGTAACGCCGTAATTTGCGGAGACAACATCTAGGACTTTTAGACCTTCGGCAACAACTTCTGGCCCAATTCCATCTCCGGCAATTACCGCTAAATTAAAGCTCTTCATGGTTTTTTACCCAACCAAATTAACTGTGTGAACTAACTTCGCGCCAGTTTCTTTTTTAAGATCAGCCAAAATGTTTGCAGTGATACCAGAATCAACAGTTAGAGCCATAAGCGCTTCCCCACCTGCGTTATCACGAGCAACCTGCATGCCAGCGATATTGATATTTGCCTTACCTAAGGCATTGCCGACTATTCCAACAATTCCTGGACGATCGGTATACCGTAAGAATAATAAATTCTCGGTTGGGGCAAGATCTAAATCAAATTCATCTATGGCGATGATTTTTTCAACTTTTCGAATTCCCATAAGTGTTCCACTTACGACAACACTGCGGCCATCATTAAGTGCGGCATGAAGCGAAATCATGCTGCGGTATTCCGGACTTTCTGGATCAGTGTTTACGCTTGATGAAATTCCGCGTGCCTCGGCAAGTGCTGGCGTATTCACATAGGTAACATCTTCAGCGCCAGTAGCAATTAACGCACCTTTGAGTGCACTTGTCGCAAGAACAGAAGAATCATGTCCAGCTATATCGCCACGAACTTGAACTTCCATTGAAACTGGAAGCTCTCCCGCAATAGCAGTTGCAATCTGTGCCATCTTTTCAACGAGTGACAAACTTGGGCGAATATCTTCATGGATTGCGCCGCCTTTAACATTTACGGCATCTGGAACTAATTCACCTGAAAGTGCTTTGCGAACTGAAACTGCAACCGCAATACCAGCGCGCTCTTGAGCTTCATCGGTTGAAGCACCAAGGTGTGGTGTTGCAACTACGTTATCCAAGGTAAATAGCGGTGAATCGGTGCATGGTTCGGTTACATAAACATCGAGACCAGCTCCGGCAACTCTTCCCTCTTTAAGTGCGTCATAAAGTGCAGCTTCATCTAAGACGCCGCCACGTGCCGCGTTGATGATACGAACTGCTGGCTTAACTTTCTTAAGCGCTTCTACGCCAATTAAATTAGCAGTCTCTTTAGTCTTTGGGAGATGGATTGTTATGAAATCTGAAATCTCAAGTAGTTCGTCTAATTCAACTAAACGGACACCAAGTTGCGCAGCGCGTGCTGGTTGCAGATATGGATCGTAGGCAACTACATCCATTCCAAATGCCTGCATACGGGCTGCTACTAATTGGCCAATACGGCCAAAGCCAACAATTCCGAGAGTCTTCTCGAATATTTCAGCACCGGTATATTTCGAACGTGCCCACTTGCCATTACGAAGCGCAGCATGTGCTGGCGAAATAAAGCGAGCAGATGCCATCAACAATGAGATTGCTAATTCAGCAGCGCTGACAATATTTGAAGTTGGTGCATTAACAACCATTACGCCAGCTGCCGTTGCAGCAGGAATATCAACGTTATCTAAACCAACACCGGCACGTGCAATAACTTTCAACCCTTTTGCTGCCGCAATCGCTTCGGCATCCATCTTGGTTGCAGATCTAATTAGCACTGCATCTACTCCGGCAGCAAGTGCGGCAAGTAATTGCCCGCGATCTGCGCCATCACAGTTACGTACTTCAAAATCTGGCCCCAACGCTTCTAGCGTTGCTGGGCTTAGTTCTTCCGCAATTAAAACAACTGGTTTAGCCACGCGCGGCAGCACCTTCCTTATAATCATCTTTGTTGTCGCCCTTAACCCATGACATCATTTTGCGAAGTTCACGGCCAACAGCTTCGATTGGATGGGCTTCACCTTTTGCGCGAAGTGCCTTGAATTCTGGTGCACCAGCATCTTGATCATCGATGAAGCGCTTGGCAAATGTTCCATTTTGAACATCAGCAAGAACTGCCTTCATGTTTGCCTTAACGCTGGCATCAATAACGCGTGGACCTGAAATGTAATCGCCATATTCAGCGGTATCAGATACAGACCAGCGTTGCTTTGCGATTCCGCCTTCATACATCAAGTCAACAATCAACTTAAGTTCGTGCAGACATTCAAAGTATGCAACTTCTGGTTGGTAGCCAGCTTCAATTAAGGTTTCGAATCCATATTGAACTAATTGTGATGCGCCACCACATAGAACGGCTTGCTCACCGAATAGATCGGTCTCACACTCTTCAGTAAATGTTGTGAGGATTCCGCCAGCGCGAAGTCCACCAATTGCTTTGGCATATGAGAGCGTTAATGGCCAAGCACTTCCTGTTGAATCTTGTTCTACTGCAACCAAAACTGGAACTCCGCGACCTGCTGTGTACTCACGACGTACTAAGTGACCAGGACCCTTTGGTGCAACCATTGCAACATCGATATTTGCTTCTGGCTTTATGTATTCAAAACGAATATTAAATCCGTGACCGAAGAACAACGCGGCTCCTGGCTTTATGTTTGGCTTGATTGAATCATTGTAGATATGGCGTTGCACGTGATCTGGTGCAAGCAACATAACAACATCTGCCTCTTTAACTGCGTCCGCAACAGATAGAACTCGTAACCCTTCTGCTTCAGCTTTCGCGCGAGACTTTGAACCTTCTGCTAAACCAACTCTTACATCTACTCCGCTATCGCGAAGTGAAAGAGCGTGTGCATGTCCTTGAGAACCATAACCAATAACTGCAACCTTCTTAGATTGAATAATTGATAGGTCTGCATCTTCGTCGTGATAGTGAGTTGCCACAGTTATTACCTTTCTCGATCGGTTAGTTGTTACTTGCCTGGTACGCCTTGGGTAAGCCTATTTTTTATCTCTTATCTTCTGAAATCGAGCCCGGTTTTAAGCCTCGGGACATCGCAACTAAGCCTGATTGGATGAGTTCTAGGATTCCATAAGGCTCTAGGACCCGAAGTAGGGCCGATATCTTCTCGGTATTTCCCGTAGCCTCGATAGTCACAGCATCTTGCGCCACATCAACGACCTTGGCCCGGAAGAGCTGAACTGTCTCCAAAACTTGAGAACGCGTCTTCTCATCAGTTGAAACTTTAACGAGTAGAAGTTCGCGTTGGACCGAAACAACTGGATCAAGTTCGGTAATGCTAATTACATTGATTAACTTATCTAATTGAGCGATAACTTGTTCTAGGGCATGATCTTCAACATTAATCACAATTGTCATTCTTGAGAAATTTGGATTTTCAGTTGGCCCTACAGCCAATGAATCGATGTTGTAGCCACGGCGTGAAAAGAGTGAAGATACTCGGGCAAGAACTCCTGGACTGTTTTCTACCAGAACAGAGAGAGTGCGAGTCTTTGAAAATGAAACCGACGACGAAGGTGCATCTGGATGTGATTGTGTCATTTTAAAGCTCCTGTGAATCCCAGATTGGCGCAAGTGATCGCGCATTAACTATTGCATCATTCGATGTGCCAGCTGCAACCATCGGCCAGACCATTGCATCGCGATGAACGCTAAAATCCACAACAACAGGGCGATCGTTTATCTCCATAGCTTGAGCAATTACCTTGTCGACATCATCAGTTGAATCACAAGTTAATCCAACGCAACCCATTGCTTCAGCGAGCTTTGCAAAATCCGGAATTCGCTTTGAATGAAGTTCGGTATTTGAATAGCGCTCGTTGTAGAACAGGGTCTGCCATTGGCGAACCATTCCTAAACTTTCATTATTGATAACGGCAACCTTGATCGGAATATTGTTAAGAGCACAAGTTACTAACTCTTGATTTGTCATCTGGAAGCAACCATCGCCATCAATTGCCCAGACAGTGGTATCTGGTGCGCCAACTTTTGCACCCATTGCTGCAGGAACTGCGTAACCCATAGTTCCGAGGCCACCAGAGTTCAACCAAGTACGTGGCTTCTCATATGAAATAAATTGTGAAGCCCACATCTGATGTTGCCCAACACCTGCAACATAGATTGCATCTGGTCCAGACATTTTTCCAATTCGCTCAATTACATATTGCGGTGAAACGCTGCCATCAGTTGGGTGGTCATATCCAAGAGGGAATCTTGTGCGCCAGCCATATGCCTGCGATAACCAGGCTGATATATCTGGTTGATTCTTCTTGAATTCATCTTTAAGCGCAGGGATTAGTGCATCAATAGTTAATTTCAAATCACCAATTAAGGCAACATCAGCACGACGGTTCTTTCCAATTTCGGCTGGATCGATATCTGCGTGAATGATCTTCGCATTGGTAGCAAATGTTGAAAGTTTTCCAGTCACGCGATCATCAAATCTGGCACCGAGTGTGATTAGTAAGTCAGCCTTTTGTAGCGCAGTAACGGCTGCGACTGTTCCATGCATACCGGGCATGCCAAGATGTTGTGGATGTGAATCTGGAAAAGCGCCACGAGCCATAAGAGTTGTTACAACAGGCGCGCCAGTTAATTCAGCAAGTTTTAAAAGTTCTTTGTGGGCTCCTGCTTTAATTGCGCCACCGCCAACATATAGAACTGGCGCTTTTGATTGAGCAATTAGCGCTGCTGCATCGCGAATTGCTTCTGGCGCAGCCTCCAACTTTGGATTGTATCCACCAAGTTCAATACTCTTTGGAAAATTAAATTCGGTCTGCATCTGCAGCGCATCTTTAGCAATATCAACTAGAACGGCGCCTGGACGACCAGTGCTTGCAATATGAAATGCTTCGGCAATGCTGCGTGCGATATCTGCAGGATCAGTTACAAGAAATGAATGTTTAGTAACGGGCATTGTTATGCCCCTGATATCAGCTTCTTGAAAGGCATCAGTTCCGATAGCCCCGGAAGCAACTTGTCCGGTGATTGCAACGATTGGGACTGAATCCATCTGCGCATCTGCAAGTGGCGTAACCAAGTTCGTTGCACCTGGACCTGAAGTTGCAATACAAACTCCAACGCGCCCAGTTGCTTGCGCGTAACCAGTTGCTGCGTGCCCTGCTCCTTGTTCGTGTCGAACTAAGATGTGGCGAATCTTGCTATCAAAAATTGGATCGTATGCCGGCAGAATTGCACCGCCTGGGATTCCGAACATGACATCAACGCCAGATTCTTCTAACGCTTTCACAAGGGCGCTTGCCCCCGTCATCTTTATTGATTCACTCATATTCATCTCCCTTCTCTTTTAAATAGTTGCTTGTTAATCTCTCGGTAAATGCGAAACCCCTCAGTTTCCACTGAGGGGCAGCACACGGACTAGTTATTAACTAGAGCGCGCGCTCACCAATTACCACGACTGAAATCATGCTCGAATTCTCCCCTGTGACGCTCATTTGGTCAACCCCAGAGTAGAAAATCTCACTATTTAGTTGGCCTTATTAGCAGGCCTTATTAGCAAGCCTTATCCGCAGACCGCACCTTTTGATGCCGACCCAACGACCTTTGAATATTTTGCCAATACCCCTCGTTTATATTTATGTGGGATTGGCTTGAAAGTCTTACGGCGCTCCTTTAATTCCGCTTCATCAACTAATAAATCAAGAGTGCGGGCAATTGTGTCAATGCGGATTAGATCGCCATCTTTAATGAAGGCAATAGGTCCGCCATCAACAGCTTCTGGTGAAACATGGCCCACACATAGTCCGGTGCTGCCACCGCTAAATCGGCCATCAGTTATTAGCAAGGTTGATTTTCCGAGTCCAGCACCTTTTATTGCACCAGTGATCATCAACATTTCGCGCATTCCAGGGCCACCCTTTGGGCCTTCATAACGAATTACGACAACATCACCGGCTTTGATTGTTCCATCTTGTAGCGCATCCATTGCAAGTTGTTCACGTTCGAAAACTCGAGCTGGTCCTTCAAATTTTTCAACACCGATTCCTGCAGTTTTACATACCGCGCCCTCAGGCGCGAGTGAACCGCCAAGAATTGTGATTCCTACTGCTGTTGAAACTGGAGATTTAATTGCGTGAAGAACTTCACCATCTGGATCCAGTGGAGTTATTTCGGCAAGATTTTCAGCCATGGTTTTACCGGTGACAGTTAAGCAATCGCCGTGCAGTAGGCCAGCATCAAGAAGTGCGCGGAGAACAACTGGAATTCCACCAACGCGATCGATATCAGTCATTACATATTTTCCAAATGGCTTTAGGTCGCCAAGTAGCGGAACCTTGGAGCCAATCCGATGGAAATCTTCCATAGTTAAATCAACTTCAGCTTCATTTGCGATTGCAAGTAAATGCAGAACAGCATTAGTGGAACCACCAAGTGCCATAAGAACTGTGATTGCATTCTCAAAGGCCTTCTTAGTCAAGATTTGACGCGTTGTTATTCCTCTGCGAATTAATTCGACAACTGCAGCGCCAGATTTAATTGCGTAATCATCTCGACGACGGTCGACTGCTGCTGGTGATGCTGAGCCCGGGAGTGAGAGGCCAAGCGCTTCGCCGATCGCTGCCATTGTGTTAGCGGTAAACATGCCACCACAAGCACCTTCACCAGGACAGATTGCACGTTCAATTTTATCTACTTGCTCCTCTGTTATTAGCCCACGTGCACATGCGCCCACTGCTTCAAAGGCGTCAATGATTGTGACATCTTTGCCATCAACAGAACCGGCCAAAGTTGTGCCAGCATAAACAAATACTGATGCCACATCGATGCGTGCTGCAGCCATCATCATTCCGGGAAGAGATTTATCGCAACCCGCAAATGTAACCATTCCATCTAAACGTTCGGCTTGCATAACAGTTTCAACTGAATCTGCAATAACTTCACGTGAAACAAGTGAGAAGTGCATTCCTTCGTGGCCCATCGAAATTCCATCAGAAACTGAAATCGTTCCGAATTGCATTGGGAAGCCGCCAGCTTCAATTACACCTTTTTTTGAAGCTTTCGCTAAACGATCAAGCGAGAGGTTGCATGGCGTGATTTCGTTCCAAGAAGAGGCAATGCCAATCTGTGGTTTCGCGAAATCTTCATCTTTCATTCCAACCGCGCGCAACATTCCGCGCGCTGGCGCCCGCTCCATTCCATCGGTAACTAAACCTGAACGTGGCTTCATGGAGTTACTCATTTTTTTCCTTATCCCTGACCTAGGTGTTTTAATAATAATTCACGAACCTTTGCCGCGTCGGCTTGGCCACCAGTTGCTTTCATTACTGCGCCAATTAGCGCTCCGGCAGCTGGAATATTTCCACCGCGAATACGTTCAGCGGTATCTGGTTGGGCCGCAATGGCAGCTTCAATTGCAACCATTAGCGCCGAATCATCCGAAACAACTTTTAGCCCACGCTTTTCAATTACATCTTTCGGTGAACCCTCACCATTAATTACGCCTTCAACAACCTGACGGGCTAACTTGTCGGTTAAATCTCCGCTGGTGATGAGCGCAATAATTTCAGCAACAAAAGTAGTTGTAATTAACGATATTGGGGCTACTTCTTTTTCATTTGCAAGACGTGAAATTTCGCCAAGCCACCAAGTGCGTGCTCGCGTAGGTTCAGCACCAAGTTTTATGGTCTCTTCAACAACATCAACAAGTTCAGCATTAATTAGTGAGTTCATCTCGGAATCAGGAACGTTCCACTCTTTCTGCAAGCGCTTACGACGATCAGCTGGATTTTCTGGCAACTTGGCCCGAAGTTCTTCAATCCACTTTGCATCCGGAGTTACTGGAACTAAATCTGGTTCCGGAAAATATCGGTAATCCTCGGCCTGTTCCTTCGAACGTCCGGATCGAGTTAAACCACTCTCTTCTTGGAAGTGACGAGTCTCTTGAATAATTCGCATCCCAGCTTCAAGGCGATTTGCTTGACGTTCAATTTCGCCAGTAAGCGCGCGTTCAACTGAACGTAGAGAATTAACATTCTTAGTTTCACTTCGAGTTCCAAGTAATCCGCTTCCGATGGGTGCAAGTGAGACGTTGGCATCACAGCGCAGTGAACCTTGTTCCATCTTTACATCACTAACACCAAGTGAGCGAAGAATGTCACGAAGTTGGGTTACATATGCACGTGCAACTTGTGGCGCATATTTTCCGGTGCCCGGGATGATGCGAGTAACAATTTCAACTAATGGAATACCAGCACGGTTGTAATCGAGAAGTGAATATTCAGCGCCATGAATTCGACCCGTTGAACCACCAACATGAAGAGACTTACCTGTGTCTTCCTCCATATGCACACGTTCGATATCAACGCGGAAGATTTTTGGACCATCATCAGTCTCAATCTCAACATCTAAATATCCATCAACGCAGATTGGTTCGTCATATTGTGAGGTCTGGAAATTCTTCGGCATATCTGGATAGAAATAATTCTTACGAGCAAAGCGGCTATAAGGAGCAATCGAACAGTTAAGAGCTAGGCCAATCAAGATTGTGCTTTCAATGGCTTTCCCATTTACAACTGGAAGCGCGCCGGGAAGTCCTAAACAGACTGGGCAGGTTTGAGTATTGGGCGATGCCCCAAATTCAGTTGCACAGGAGCAGAACATCTTGGAATTTGTATTTAATTCAACGTGAACTTCTAAGCCAAGTGTTGGCTCGTATTTTTCAGTAGCAGTTTTGTAATCGAGTGTCATTTTTGACCCGCTAAATCTGGAGCGTTCGAAAGAATTGGCTTGCCCCACTTAGAAAGTAGAGCTGCTTCCAAAGTTCCACCAACACGGTAGAACCGATCATCTTGCATAACTGGTGCCATGATTTGAAGACCGACTGGAAGTCCATCTTCATCTGCAAGACCAACTGGCAGGCTCATGCCACCGATACCGGCCATATTTACTGGAATTGTTGCGATGTCACTTAAATACATTGCGACTGGATCATTGCTCTTCTCGCCAATTTTAAATGCCGTAGTTGGAGTTACTGGTGAAATCAAGACATCTGCCTTGGCAAAAGCCTTATCAAAATCCTGCTTCACAAGTGTGCGAACTTTCTGTGCAGATCCGTAATAGGCATCGTAATATCCAGAGGAAAGCGCATAAGTTCCAAGAATGATTCGACGTTTAACTTCCTTGCCAAAACCGGCCTCGCGAGTAGCGCTCATAACTTCTTCTGCGCCTCTGCTTCCATCATCTCCAACACGTAAGCCGTAACGCATCGAATCAAAGCGGGCTAAATTCGATGATGCTTCAGAAGGTGCGATTAAATAATAAGCAGCAAGTGCGTATTCAAAATTAGGACAAGATACTTCGATAATTTCGGCGCCAGCAGCAACTAATAATTCGATTGACTCATTAATTCGCGCACTTACTCCTGCTTGAAAGCCAGAACCGCTTAACTCTTTGATTACACCAATCTTCATTCCCTTAACGTCAAGGCGCTTTGCTGCTGCAACAACTTGCGGAACGGGTGCATTAATACTTGTTGAATCACGTTCATCATGTCCAGCAATTGCTTCGTGCAACAGCGCAGTATCTAAAACTGTTCGAGCAAATGGACCTACTTGATCAAGACTTGATGAATATGCAACAACGCCGTAACGAGATACGCCGCCGTAAGTTGGTTTAACACCGACTATGCCGGTTAGCGCTGCTGGCTGGCGAATTGAACCACCAGTGTCTGTCCCGATTGCAAGTGGTGCTTCAAACGCTGCAACTGCTGCAGCAGATCCACCACTTGAGCCACCAGGGGTTCTAGTTAAGTCCCAAGGATTTTGAGTTGTGCCATATGCCGAATTTTCAGTTGATGAACCCATAGCGAATTCATCCATATTTGTTTTGCCAAGAATTACGACACCAGCTGCCTTTAATTTTGCAACAACAGTTGAGTCATAAGGTGGACGCCAGCCCTCAAGAATTTTTGATCCGGCAGTTGTGGGCACGCCTTTCTGCGCCAAAATATCCTTAACTGCGATTGGGACTCCAGCTAATGGTGAAAGCGATTCACCTGAAGCCCGTTTTGCATCAACTGCGGCTGCTTGTTGCAAAGCGCCATCGTTATCGATATGTAAAAAGGCGTGAATCTTGTCGTCAACTGAAGCGATTCGATCTAAATGTTGTTGCGTTAGTTCTACTGAAGAAATTTCCTTTGCAGCAAGGGCGATTGCCATCTCGGCTGCAGTTGAGTGAATATTTCTCATTCATCACCAAGAATTTGTGGAACTTTAAACCGGTCTTCGGCTTGGGCAGGAGCACCTGATAGTGCTTCTTCATTAGTAAGGCTTGGTTTTACAACATCATCACGGAAAATATTTGACATCGAAAGTGGATGTGAAGTGGGTGCGATATCGGAAGTTGCAACTTCTTGAACTCGCTTTACCGCTCCAAGAATTTGTTCTAGTTCAGTCGCCATGTGATCTAACTCGGCTGGCGTCATTTCAATTCGGGCCAGCTTTGCTAGGTGTGCGACATCGTCACGAGAAATTGCGGCCATAGTCGAACCTTATCGCGAGCTAGTGCCTACTAATAAATTGAAATTATGCGCGAATCTGGCCAGAGCCAGTGACAATCCAAGTTGTGGTGGTCATCTGCTCTAACCCCATAGGACCTCTGGCATGCAACTTCTGATTTGAGATCCCAATCTCTGCTCCAAATCCCATCTGTTCGCCATCTGTAAATCTGGTTGATGCATTGACCATAACTGCAGCACAATCACTGAGCGCTATGAATTTTGCAGCATTTGACTCTGATTCGGTAACAATTGCTTCGGTGTGCTTGGTTCCATATTTAGCAATATGGTCAGATGCTGCAAGCAAGTTTGGAACTATTGCAACATTCATTTCTAGTGCGTTGTATTCAGTCGACCAGTTTGCCTCATTAGCAATGCTTACGTCAACGTTATTTATCTGAGCAATTTTTGCAACTGCAGCATCAACATTCAACTTAACTTTTGCGCCGCGCAAAGCAGCAAGTGCCTCGGGCAGGAACTCGGCTGCAACACTTTCATGCACGAGAAGAGTTTCAGCGGCATTGCAAACACTCGGCCTGTGAGTCTTCGAATTCATAACTATTGGAAGTGCCTTTGCTAAATCTGCTTCGGCATCTACATATACATGACAGACACCAGCACCAGTTTCGATAGTTGGAACGGTTGAGTCATCTACTACAGTGCGAATCAACGCCGCGCTCCCCCGTGGAATAACTAAATCAACTTTGCCGCGAGCATGCAATAAAGCGGCCACAGTTGAGCGATCTTCTGAGGAAATTAACTGCAGAACTTCTGGTGAAATATTTGTTTTAGCTAAAGCCCGGCGCATCACTTTCACTAAGACTTCATTGCTATTGGCAGCACTTGAAGATCCCCGAAGCAGCGCCGCATTTCCAGACATCAATAAAATTACCGCAGCATCAACAGTTACATTAGGACGCGCTTCGTAAACCATTCCGACAACACCAAATGGAACAGTTATCTGCTTTAGATGCAGACCATTTTCTAAAGTGCTTTCGCGTAAAGTTTTTCCAAGTGGACTTTGTAACTTCGCAACTGATATTGCGCCCTCTGCCATGCCGGTAACGCGTGAAGCAGTTAATAGAAGTCGATCCTGCATAGCTTCGGCCATGCCATCTCGGGTAGCAATCTCCATATCTTTAGCATTAGCCGCCAAAATTTCAATTTCACTTACTCTCAATTCATCTGCAATTCGATTGAGTGCTTCCACTCGATCGCTATCACTTGCCGCAATTAAGGTGCGCGCAGCCAAGCGCGCTTTGTCGGCTAATTCCGCAATCATCGCAGTGGCTTCCATGTTCCTAGCCTAGAGCCTTCTACCCTTCTCTCATGAGACGTTTATTGCGAGTGCTACGAAATACTGTGATTGTCCTTATCGCTCTGGCGGTTGCCCTTACAGGTTTCACAAGATTTATTCACTATCCAAATCCGATAGCTACAATAAAACTTGGACTTGCACCAGCATCAAAAACACCAACTTTGATGCCGTGGCACACGATAGATCCCTCAACCAATCCAATCGACTGGCCGACAAGCACTGAAACAACGCCAGACACGGTTGCCTGGAAAGGCAAGCAGATTAAATGGCAAGATTTCTTAGATCGCACAAATACCAATGCCTTCTTGGTAGTTAGAAATGGCGTCATCACTTACGAGTACTACAAGACTGGCTTTAGTGAATCATCAAAACTTCCTTCTTACTCCGTTGCAAAAACAATGACCTCAATAATTGCAGGTCAATTGATTGCCCAAGGAAAATTGAAAGAGAGCGATACCTTCGTCAAGTATTTCCCAGAGTTAAAGACCGGTAGTTCCTTTGATCAGGTAACAGTCCAATCACTCCTGGATATGCAGAGCGGAGTTGGTGTCTCCGATAATTACCCAACTGGGCCAGCAGGGTGGGGCGTTGCTATTGCGCAGATGTATGCCACTACCGATATTGATTGGTTTATGAAACATAATCGCAAGATGGCGTTTGAACCAGGATCAAAATCTGAGTATCGCAGCGTTGATACCCAGATGATTGGAATGATTATTAAAGCTATTACTGGAACCACGGTTGCCGAATACTTCAGTGAGAATGTTTGGAAACCAATTGGCGCAAAGTATCCAGCGACTTGGAATGTTGATCGTGTAGGCGGAACCGAAAAAACTTTCTGCTGTTTCAACGCTACTGCAAGAGATTACGCCCGCGTTGGTCTAGCTGTAATTAATGGTGGCCAAGCCGGAGCAAAACAAATCATTGATCCGGTCTGGCTAAAAAGAATGACAACACCAATTACAACACTTGATCACAATTGGGGATATGGCGCATTTGTCTGGCACCCCTTCCCAGGGATCAGCCAAGCCGAGGGATTGCATGGGCAATATATTTTCATGAATCCAAAAACTCGAACCGTAATTGTAAAGCTTTCAGATAATCCAACAGGGCTAGATGAGACTGTCGCTACAGCCAAGGTATTGCTTGGGGTATCTAACGCAATAGGTTGAGAGTTATTATTGACTAATGCAGAAGCGAGCAAAATTAGCGGTAGTCGGCCTGGCGGTCGCTGCCCTTGCGCTTTCAAATATATCTGCAGCTAATGCGGATGTTGCTAATTCATATGACCTAAATGCCTGTGTCACCGCGATTAATGATCCGCTATATACGCGCGACACGATTGCAACAAAAATACGAAATCCAAATGGAACATCTCGGTTCGCAGACGGTAACGCGCTACAGGCCGCAATTACGGCAGGTTCAATATATTTGTACGTCGCAAATGGTCCTGGCCAAATTTATGATGGCAGTCGGGGTAACTCACCAGATTTGATTTGTGGTGACAGCAACAATAACTCGGTTCCAGCTCTAGATTCAAGTACCTCTTCAAGGGATACCTTCTTCGGTGGTGCTGGAGATGACACGGTTACTAACTCTTGGTTATCTGATTTTTATGGTGGACCAGGAAACGATTCTGTATCAAACTTGACTGAAAGTTCTTATTTTGATGGCGGTCCTGGGAATGATTTTGTAACTACGCTTTCTGGTAGTGCAACTTTTGATGGCGGAACTGGAACAGACTATGTAACAACAAACTCTGGCGGAACTTTTAACCAAGGTTTAGATGACGTTACTCCTCCAACGATTACTTCTTCAGCTACATTTTCGGCCGCTGAGAACCAAACAGCAATCGGAACTCTGACTGCTGATGAGGCGGTAACTTGGAGCATTCTTAGCGGTGTCGACTCGACAACGGTGAATCTGGTTACAGGCACTGGAGTTATCACATTTAAAGTAGCGCCAAATTATGAAGCTCCGACAGACAATGGTCCAAATAACGTTTACAACCTAACAATTAGAGCTACCGATACTGCGGGAAATACAACAGACCAGGCACTTTCTATTACCGTAACTGATGTTATTGAAACTTCCTCGTTCAGTATTTTTCGCCTTGCTGGCTCCGTCACAACCGCAAGCTATAGAACTGCAATATTGATTACTGCAGAAGTTAATGTTGCTGCCAAGATTAGATTCAAAGTTAATGGTGTAGTGATTCCATCGTGTAAAAATAAAAGCGCTACAGGATCATTAAGTAGTTATGTTGCTACTTGCTCCTGGAAGGCTTCCAGGCGCGGTGCGTTAACGCTTACTGCGCGTGCGACACCTTTAGCCGGCGGGATTGCTGCTTCAAATGCACTGCCGATTAATGTTTGGGTCAATAATCGAACAACGGCAAGAAATTAATTAGAAGTAAAGAGCGTTCCAACATCTTTTCCAGATAGCGCATCTTCTAGATGTGCTAAATCTGTTAGCAACATACTGGCACCACTTGATGTTGCAATCTCTGCAGCTTGGATTTTGGTAACCATTCCCCCGCTGCCAACGCCTGAAGATCCCACGCCACCAATTTCGACTTTCGATAGTTCTTCGAAGTTTGAAACTTTTGCAATTCTATTTGCACCGGCTTGAGTTGGTGGCGCATCGTATAGTGCATCAATATCTGAAACTAGAACTAGCAAATCTGCACCTATAAGTTCAAGCACAAGTGCGGCTAACCGATCGTTATCACCGAGGCGGATTTCTTCTGTACCAACTGAATCATTCTCATTAATGATTGGGACAACGCCAAGTTCCAGTAGCCGATTCAGGGTGCGTTTTACATTCTCTTTATGCAAATCACGAGATAAATCATCGCCAGTGACAAGCACTTGAGATGCGACGATGTTATGACGGGTGAATTCAGCACTGTATTTGGCGATGAGCAATCCTTGGCCAACTGAGGCAGATGCTTGTTGGGTTGCGAGATCTGTTGGACGCTCGCTTAAACCAAGTGGCGCCATTCCTGCAGCAATAGCAGCCGAAGTAACAATAATTACCTCTTTGCTCTGGCTTTTTAGATTTGCTACAACATCAACTAATTGTGCGACTGCGGCGCTATTTAGTGAAGTTCCAGCACTCCCAGTTAAAGTCGAAGAACCAACTTTGATAATTATGCGCTTGGCATCCATCACTTTTCCTCGGAAATCGTTTCCACAACTACCCGTGGATCTTTTGGATTCTCAGTGTTGTATTCCCATTGCATTGCAATTTCATCTTCGCTTAATTGATCATCTACTAAATCTTCGATGTAACGCCCAGCCCATGGTGATTCCAAACGAAGATCGCCGCCACGAGGACCTGCAAGTAATTCTGCTCCAGCTTCAATTGAAGGTTCCCAATCGAAGATAACGGCGTTATCACCTTCACCAATACGAACTTCATCTTTCGCTTTTGCGCCCTTTTTAAATAGCTCTTTTTCAACGCCCAAAGTTGCAAGTCGATCGGCCAAGTAACCAATGGCTTCAGCATTTCCGAAATCAGTCTGCTTGACCCAACGAACTGGCTTGTCACCAAGAACCGTGTATGAGCCATCGGTGTTAGCGGTAACTGAGAATTGTGAATTTCCAACAGCTACCGGACGCAGAACAATTCGAGCTTTTTCAACAAGAGCTTCGGCTTTACGAGCCTCTTGGATGATTCGAGCCATTGCGTAGTTCAGCTCAGTTAAACCTATGTGTGATGCGGCAGAAATTTGATACACCTGATAGCCACGCGCTTCCAAAATTGGTTGCACCATATCGGCCATTGCTTTGCCATCTGGTAAGTCAACTTTATTTAACGCAATTAAACGTGGTCGCTCAGAGAGGCCACCGTAATGCGAAAGTTCTTCTTCAATAATGTCGAAATCTTTAACTGGATCGCGATCTGTTTCTAGAGTTCCACAGTCAAGAACGTGGACAAGTGCGGCGCAACGCTCAACGTGACGCAAGAATTCGAGGCCAAGGCCTTTGCCTTCGGAAGCGCCAGGAATAAGTCCTGGGACATCTGCAACAGTGAAACGAGTGTCGCCGGCTTGAACTACGCCAAGGTTTGGCGCAAGTGTTGTAAATGGATAATCCGCAATCTTTGGTTTTGCAGATGAGATAGAGGCAATTAGTGAAGATTTACCAGCAGAAGGAAAACCAATTAAGCCAATATCTGCAACGCTCTTTAATTCAAGGGTAAGTGTGCGCTCTTCGCCTGGCTCGCCTTTAAGTGCAAAGCCTGGGGCGCGGCGTTTGGATGAAGCCAGACCAGCATTGCCAAGTCCACCTTTGCCACCTTGCGCTGCGATAAAACGTGTTCCGAATCCAACTAAATCTGCAAGAACAGTTCCAGTTGAATCTTTGATAACTGTTCCATTTGGCACGTGAAGAATTAAATCTTTACCCTCTTTGCCATTGCAGTAGTCACCATAGCCAAGTGAGCCATTAGTTCCGCGGCGATGTGGTGAATGGTGAAAATCTAAAAGTGTTGTTGTGTCTTGATCAACGATAAGAATTACATCGCCACCTCGACCGCCATTGCCACCATCTGGGCCACCAAGTGGTTTGAACTTTTCGCGGTGAATTGAGACGCAACCATCGCCACCACTTCCAGCAGATGCATGGAGAGTTACGCGATCAACGAATGTTGCCATTTAACTTCTCCTCTCATTTTGAAATATAAATAAAAATGCGGGCCCGCTTGTCGCAGGCCCGCAAAAAATAACCCGCGGGTTAGGCGACTACAGCTACGGGAACGATATTTACTACCTTGCGACCGCGAGCGCGAC
>JASJJZ010000043.1:0-2767 GCA_037622205.1 Actinomycetes bacterium | reverse complement strand
TCCACATGAGATATCGCGCATGGTGCAAGTTTGGCAATCGATCATCATGTTAAAAATGATAAATGGCCCCACTGACACTACGGTTTACCTATGAGTGTTCTGGCCAACCTAGTTCTGGGTAGTGATGGCAGCACAACCCTTGATGGCAGTTCTAAATCCCTCAGCTCGGCCAACGATCGCAGGCGATTCCATGAACTTCGGGCGCTCGCCTCAGCGATCCTGATCGGAGGCAATACCGCCAGGAATGAACCATATGCAACAACTCCGATCCCACTCGTGGTTATAACGAAGTCTGGTCTAATTCCCGAGAGCGTTCGAGCGAACCCAATAGCCCAGATCTGGGAACTCGATCCGATTAGCGCGATTGCGAGAGCTCGCGATGAATTTGGTGAAAACGTTTTAGTTGAAGGCGGAATGAAATTGATTCAAGAGTTACTAATTGCCAATAAAATTGATGAACTTTACTTAACCCTTAGCGATAAATCAGGCGGCGAGAATATTTATGACTTAAGTGCCCTGACTCGCGATTTTACAGTTGAATCAAGTGAAAAATCAGGCGGCGAAACTTTCTTGAAGTTAATTCGTAATTAGCCGATTGAAATAAAGGAAACCCCGGCGACTGCAAAGAAAATTCCTAAATACTGAATTTTATGAAGACGCTCACTTAGAAATTTAAAAGCCAGCAAAGAGGTAACAATTGGAAATAGTGCGCCAAAAACCATTGCTACCGAAACTAAGCCCTTCGTTGTAGCGACACCGAGCATTAAATTTGCAGCAAAATCTGTCACCCCAATAATGATTAAGATTTTAAGATCAGAAATTTTGAAACCACCGACGGTGCGAAAACGAAGTGCGAGAAATACGCACATAGAAACCGAAACAACTCGCATCGATGTCATTGTCATCAGAGAACTTGTCTTTGATCCCTGTGCCATAAAAGCCAGCGCTATTCCGAAACCTAGTGCCGCGCCAAGCCCAAAGAGAAGTGGCTTAATCGGTAACCCTTTAACAATATCTGGCCCTGATGCGCAAAATGCGCCAAGAAGTGCAATACACATTCCTAGAATCTGAATTGGAGTTGGGCGTTCTCCAGAAATAAATGCAAAAGATAATGGAATCACTGCACTCAGGGTGCTGATTGGTGAAACAACGCCCATTCGCCCGGTTGCAAGTCCCGAATAAAAAGAAACTAATCCAAAAAATCCTGCGATTCCTGCTCCAACTGCCGGAAGGAAATATCCATCCCAGCTTAGATTCGGCGCGATGTAGGAGCCTGTTGCGATAACTAAAACAATTCCGGCTACTAAACCAAATGCCTGAGATGCACCTGTAACCGCAATTGCTTTGTATCGCTTAGTTAGATTTCCGGCTAGATAATCTGCAGTTCCCCAGAGGACGCTGGAAAAGAGAGCGAGTATCGAAGCCATTGGAGGAGGTTATTACATGCCACATCATTTACTGCTCGCGCCTTCACCTGATACCTGAAGTGACGCCTTACCATTTTCACATGGCCGAGAAATTTGATGACATCATTACTCAA
Organism: Actinomycetes bacterium; assembly: GCA_037622205.1. Classification (GTDB taxonomy): domain Bacteria; phylum Actinomycetota; class Actinomycetes; order Nanopelagicales; family Nanopelagicaceae; genus AAA044-D11. The sequence goes on along the minus strand of JASJJZ010000043.1, from coordinate 1,227 downwards.
ATTCGCGCAATTAAGCCAAGGGTTGAAATCCTCTTGGAGGAGGTTCCGGCCCCACAAAAACTAGCGCCATTTGCATTTGCGATGACAGCGGATGTTTTAGAAGATGCTGCAACTGGAAGATTTGTTCTATTGCATGATCCAGATGGCCAAGAAGGTTGGTCTGGAAACTTTAGATGTGTAACTTTTGTAAGAGCTGCCATAGATAATGAGATGGCGGCAGATCCAATGCTCTGCAACATCGGTTGGGCCTGGTTAATGGAATCACTCAAAGCAAATGGTTGTGAATTCACAGCGCCAAGTGGGACTGTTACCAAAGTTGCAAGTGCATCTTTTGGAACTCTGGAAAATTTGGAAGAAGATAGCGAGTTGGAAGTTAGAGCTTCTTGGACTCCAACATCTGGAGGAAACATTGCCAGCCATATAAAGGCTTGGGTCGAACTTTTGGAAATGTCAGCAGGGCTTGCGCCAATTCCAGAAGGCGTCACCCAGCTAAGTCGCAGTCGATAATGGCTGAACCACTCCTTGCACCATCAGGTGGCGTTCCAGAATTAGTTGAAAGTTCGGAAGGTCTTGGCGAAGTTTTATCGCAATTGAAATCTGGCAGCGGACCCATCGCAATTGATGCCGAACGTGCATCCGGTTATAAATATTCAGCTCGGGCTTATCTAATTCAAATAAAACGCAACGGTGGCGGTCTGCATTTAGTCGATCCGATCGCAGTTGGCGAAAGTCCTCATTGGGCGGAGATGAGCGATGCCTTTGCCGATCAAGAATGGATTATTCACGCATCGACACAGGACCTTGCCTGCCTGCGTGAAGTTGGTATAAATCCGCAAATTATTTTTGATACTGAATTAGCTGGGCGAATTGCAGGTTGCGAGCGCGTTGGTTTGGGTCCACTTACCGAACAATTGCTCGACGTAACTCTTGCCAAGGAACACAGCGCCGTCGATTGGTCACTTCGTCCGCTGCGGCCAGAATGGCTGAATTACGCAGCTCTCGATGTTGAACTTCTTGTAGAACTTCGCGATGAGATCGAAAAATTATTGATTGAAAATAAGAAGTTAGATTGGGCCAAAGAAGATTTCGCAGCAATTTTTAATTTGCCGCCCCCTCCTCACAGTAAAGATCCATTGCGCCTGACATATGGTATCCAAAAGATTCGTGACCTCAACTCACTCGCAATTATTCGCTCGCTCTGTGCAGCTCGAAATGTATTTTCTATGG
>JASJJZ010000042.1:0-32748 GCA_037622205.1 Actinomycetes bacterium | reverse complement strand
CTCTTTTTATTACAACTTATTATCATTAACCTATTAACTATATAAATAGTTAATAAAAGTAAATATTGTCCCCGTAGCTCAGTGGATAGAGCAACCGCCTCCTAAGCGGTAGGTCGCAGGTTCAACTCCCGCCTAGGACACCACAGAATTCTTAAAGAATTCTTAATTATGAAATACAACTGTTTTATCGCCAACTATAAAGATTCGATCTTCGGCGAAATCACGAACTGCGCGCGATAAGACTCGACGCTCAATATCGCGGCCAGTTGCAATTAAATCTTCAGGAGTTGAAGCATGCGTTACGTGTGCAACATCTTGATCAATGATTGGACCCTCATCTAAATCAGGTGTCACAAAGTGGGCAGTCGCACCGATTGTTTTTACACCGCGAGCATGTGCCTGGTGATAAGGCTTGGCGCCTTTAAACCCTGGCAAGAAGGAGTGGTGGATATTGATAATTTTACCGCTCATTTTTTCGCAGAACTCTCTGGTAAGAATTTGCATATAACGAGCTAGAACCACGAGATCGATTTCATGTTCTTCAACTAATTTTGAAATCTGGGTTTCAGATTCAGTCTTAGCCAATTTGCTCTGGTCAATAAATTTTATGCCATGAGATTCAACTAGGGTTTTCAAATCACTGTGGTTTGAAACAACGGCGAGAATTTGAATCGGAAGCTCACCAAGTTCTTGAAGATAGAGCAGATCCCGAAGACAATGCGACTCTTTGGTGACAAGGATTAACGCCTTCTTCTGTTCCGCCACAGATCTCAGTGAAAGCTTTGGCTTAAATTGCCCGAGTCCACTCTCTAAAATTTCGCGCAAACTTGATATTTCCAGTTCACTTTCAAATCTGGTGCGCATTACAAAATCATTAGTTGTGGGATCTGTAAATTGTTGGTTCTCAATTATATTTCCCCGCGCACCAAGAACCGCGGTGGTCATCGCATGCACGATGCCGGGTTGGTCTTTGCATTGGAGGGTGACTATCAAATCCATTACAGAAGTTTAATGGCTAATTGTGAATCGCTTTAACGCCTTTGGCGCCCACCAATTGCGCTCACCAAATAAGCGCATGAGGGCCGGAACAAGTAAGGCTCGAACCAAGGTTGCATCTAGAAGAATCGCAAAGGCGACACCAAATCCCATGGTCTTAATGGATGTAACACCACTCGTTACGAAGATCGCAAATACCACTGAGAGGATTACTGCAGCAGCAGTAATAATTCGGGCAGATTTCTGAAGCCCGAGAGCAACGGATTCAATATTAGAATGGCCAGCATCATGCTCTTCCTTAATCCGAGAGAGCAGAAATACTTCGTAATCCATTGATAATCCAAATGCGACAACTGCAATCAAAATAACTATTGAGGTATCGATACTTCCGGTATTAGTGAACGACCCGACAAGCCAATTTAAGTTTCCGCCAATAAAGATCCACGAAATTACTCCTAAGGTTGCTGATAGTGAGAGTAAATTCAGGATAACCGCTTTAATCGGCAGAATTATTGAGCCGGTGAACATAAATAATAGGAGCAATGTGCCAATTGCAATCCAGAGGAGCGCAAGCGGCAATTTCTTGGCAATACCAATCTGGCTATCTGCATAATCAGCCGCAACTCCACCGACCAAAGTTCCCTGCGGAACTTTTAGTGCGCGAATTTCAGCAATCATTTTTTCGGCTTCTGGTGAGCGCGCACCCATGCTATGGATTGCCGCAATCCGAATATCAGTTCCAACAGTTTCAGGTGCGCCTACATTTATTACTCCTGAAACATTTACGAGATCACTTGCAAAGCTATTGACTTCAACCATTTTGGTTGTTCCATTTGGAATAATTATTTCAATTGGATTTGCCTGTTCACCAGGGAATTTATCTTTACCGACTTGAGCGGCAATTGCTGCTCTGTCAGAGGCAGGTAGAACCCGGGTATCAACTTGAGAGAAGACGATATCTTTAATTGGCGAAGCCAGAGTCCCCAGAATCAGAAGTGATAGAACAACAACTGCTACCGGCCGCTTCATTACATAGCGAGCAGTATGTGCCCAACGCCCATCTTCCTTTGGTGTGATCGCACTCTTTCGCACAACAAATTTATCAATTCTGTGACCGAGTAAAGCCAAGATAGCTGGAAGTGGAATCAGAGCACCAATAATTGCTACAGCGACAACAGAAACTCCGGCATAACCAAATGACTTTAAGAACATCTGTGGGAAGAAGGTAAGGGCCGCAAGGCTAATCATTACCGTTATTCCCGAGAAGAAAACGGTTCGCCCCGCAGTTTTAACAGTCTGCGCAACCGCTTCTTCAACGCTCTTTCCAGCATGTAGTTCTTCGCGGAAGCGGTTAACCATCAATAGTGAATAATCGATACCAAGTCCCATACCTAAACCGGTTACTAGGTTAAGGGCAAAGATACTTACGCCGGTAACAAGACTTATTAAATACAGAAGTAGAAATGCTCCGAGAATGGCTGTGACACCAACAATAACGGGCATAGCTGATGCAATTAAGCCTCCAAAGACGAAGAGCAGAAAGAGAAAGGTAAGAGGGATTGAAATAGCCTCGGCAAACTTTAGATCACTTGAGATCTTCTTATTTATCGCATTATTAAAGGTCGAGAAACCACCTACATAAATTCTTAAATTTCCAACTTCACCATCATATTTTTTCTGCAACTCTGCAGCTAAGCCAGTTAGAAGAGTTGGATCAGCCTCATTGCCATAGATAAAGAGGTAAGCGGAATTTCCATCTTTACTCATTAACTGATTTGCGCCACCAGCGCTCCAGTAAGAAAGCGTCTCTGCAATATTTGGCATAGCTCGTAGGTCAGCTTCAATGAGTGCAACTTCCGCTGCAACCGCAGGGTCGGCAACGCTCCTGCCCGCGTCAATAATAAAAATTATTGCTGGATCTTTAACTTTAAAGGTATCTGTTAAATAGGTAGCCGCTTTTGATGAATCACTGCCTGGATCTGAATATCCGCCACCTTCAAGTCGTGCAAACACAAGTGATCCAACTAGGCCTGCTGCAATAGCGGTGACAATAAAGCCTGCTAACACTGATTTACGGCGTCTAACTAGTATGTGACCCAACTTCTCAAACATGACTTCTATTCTCTCTGTTAGCTGATTAGTATTTAGTTATGAGCGATCCGAAAATCTTGCCAAAAGTAACGCAGGATGAAATTGATCCACGGGAAGATGATGACTCCAAACGGGATGCAGAAATTGAAGGCGATCGCCCACCACATCACGGCTAATCATTTTTTGGAGCAGGTGTCGGTGTCGGTGCCGCTGGAGTTGTCGCTGGTTTAGAAGTTCTTGAATCAGTTTTATAAAAACCAGATCCTTTAAAAACTACTCCGACATTCGAATAAACCTTCTGCACTTCACCGCTACATTCAGGGCAATTGGTGAGGGCATCATCACTAAAAGATTGGAAAGCCTCGAATTGATGGCCGCATTTGGTGCAGGCATATTCATATGTAGGCATGGTGAGTATTGTAAAGAAGTGAGAGAATTACATCTAATCGAGATTCAATTTGAGGGGTAATCATGACAACCGGGCGAGTAATTCGAAGCATAATCGCAGGAGCAATAGTTATTCTGCCGATCTTCTCATCCTCGGCCTTCGCAAATAACATAACCGCTTCAGTGCCACAAGCTGGGTCGGTTCTGACAACTTCACCAAATTCGATTTCAATCTCTACCGCTGCGGCCCTTTCTGAACAGGGAACTTTAATTGTTGTTAATAATCCAAATGGTGTTGCAGTTGATGATGGATCAATAACTATCAATGGCAATAGCGCTGAAGTTGGTCTAACCGAATTAATTACCACTGGCGTCTACACTGTGAATTACACTCTTCTTTCAGATACCGACGATCCACTCACAGGTTCTTATACATTTAGGTTTAATGCACCATCAAGTGTAGGTAGCCCATCTCCATCACCTACCCAATCAAATACTGAAACAGCTGCCGAAAATATGAATCTAAATGGTGGATCAAATGCTTTTGTTTATACGTTATTAGCTATCGCAGCATTTGTTTTCGTTTTTCTTATTTGGTATGCGATGCAAACATTCGGTAGAGCAAAACGTTCTCCAAAAAATAAGCGCTAAAACCGAATTTAAGTTATGCGTTTTTCAACTGAAACCCATATTCCAGGAGCTTCGGGGACCCTCAATTTTCTAACTCCGTTAGTTAAGGATTTACAAATACTTTCAGCAACAACTCTAATTGGATTACTTCTTGCTATTGGATTCTTTATCAGAGAAGAACGCTCCAAATTATTACCAGAAGCGATTCGCATCCGTAACCTGGCAGTCATACCTGCCGCTGCTTGGCTTATGTCTAGCCTCGGTGTCTTATTCGTTGAACTAGCGAATTTACTTGCGGCTCCAATTTCAGATTCCTTTGATCCTGTTGTTATTAGATCTTTTATAACTCAAACTGCTCTTGGCAAGAGTTTTGGAATAAATATTGCAGTAGCTGCAATTGTCCTATTATTAGTTCCACGAATTTCGCGCACGACGGGTTCATTTTTTACTCTTGCAATTACTTTCATCGGGGTTCTAGCACCAGTGTTCCAGAGCCATTCAAGTAGTTCTGGAAATCATGGACTGGCGATCGGGTCGCTATTGATTCACGTAATAGGAATCTCACTTTGGGTTGGGGGAATCATCGCTTTAATCTTGATTAACAAGTCAGAGCGCGCTCTCGCAATCCCTCGTTTTAGCACACTGGCACTCTGGTCGGCTATTGCGGTCTGCTTGAGTGGATCCATCAACGCTTGGACTCGGTTAAATTTTAGAGAAGCCTGGAATTCACAATATGGAAATCTAGTAATCTATAAAATAATTTTGAGCGCAATACTTATCTTTATCGGTGCTACCCATCGAAAATTTATTATGCGCAAATTAGCGGGCTCACGGCAGGTCTATCAGCTACTAATTGTTGAAGTTCTCGTAATGATCACAGCAATAAGCGTGGGCGCTTGGCTAGCAACAAGCGCACCTCCACTCCCAGCAAATCCAAGAAGTATAGGTGTGGCAGAAAGTATTGCTGGAAGTCCGATGCTTCCTGCGCCTAGTTTGCAAAATATTTTATGGACCTATGTTCCAGATGCAGCTTTCTTAGGAATTTTAATTTTGATTACGGCGCTTTATATAAGAGGGGTAGTAATTCTTTCCAAGCGCGGGGATAAGTGGCCAGTAGGAAGAACTATCTCATTCGCACTTGCGGTTGCTGCAACAGATTTCGCAACAAGTGGTGGCCTTGGAGCCTATGCACATTTTGCATTTTCGTATCACATGATTGCCCACATGATTCTAGGAATGGTTGCGCCAATCGGATTTGTTCTAAGTGCACCGATAACACTTGCGCTTCGGACATTACCAATCGGGCGAACTCCGGATGAACGCGGGATTCGCGGCAACTTAATTTCCCTTCTGCATTCAAAGTATTTTCAGGTTATTTCAAATCCCGTTGTAGCGCTAGCGATTTTCGATGGCTCACTCTTCTTGCTTTATATGACACCGCTATTTGGCGATTTAATGCTGAGCCACTTCGGGCATCTACTTATGAATCTTCACTTCTTATTTGCGGGCGTGCTCTTCTTTCATGTAATCGTCGGCATTGATCCATCGCCAAAACGCGTTCCTTATATAGTTAGAATAATTGTGTTATTTGCTGCAATGAGTATTCATGCTTTTTTCTCTATCGCCCTCCTTTCAGCCACAACGCTCTTAGATGGCGGTTACTTTCTTAGTTTGGAGCGGCCGTGGTCGACCGATCTATTAGCCGATCAGAGTGCGGGTGGAGCAATAGGTTGGGCAATGGGAGAAATTCCAATCTTGATAGCTCTTATTGCGACATTTATTCAATGGGTGCGCGATGATAAAAAAGAGACAAGGCGGATTGATCGAGCTGAAGATCGAGCAGCGGCAATGGGTGAAGATGATGATTTAGCAAAATACAATAAATATCTCGCTGGATTATCTAGACTGGACGAATCGGAAGAAACTTGAGTTAATTAGCCTATGGAAGCGCTATATGGCCAAGAATATGAAGCGCTACGAGAAAGTGTTCGCGCACTTTCGACCAAAAAAATTGCACCCTTTGCAAAGACCGTAGATGAGGAATCACGTTTCCCGCAGGAAGCTTTTGAAGCGTTGCAATCTGCAGATCTCGCGGCAGCACATGTCGATTCAAAATATGGCGGTCAAGGGGCTGATTCGCTCGCAACTGTAATAATTATTGAGGAAGTCGCAAGAGTTTGTGGATCGTCATCATTGATCCCAGCTGTAAACAAATTGGGTTCACTTCCACTTATTCTCGCTGGCAGTGCCGAATTAAAAGCTAAATATTTAACTCAACTGGCATCAGGTAAAGCTTTCTCCTATTGCCTATCAGAATCCGAGGCCGGATCTGATGCAGTAGCAATGAAAACTAAAGCTGTGAAAAGTGGCGATGACTGGATAATTAGCGGGAGCAAGAAATGGATTTCAAATGCTGGGTTCTCAGATTTTTATACAGTGTTGGCACAAACTGATCCAACTCTTGGTGCAAAAGGGATTACCGCATTTGTTATTGAAAAGAGCGATGCTGGAGTTTCATTCGGGGCCCATGAAAAGAAGATGGGTTTTCGCGGCTCACCAACGCGTGAGGTTTATTTCGATAGCGTAAAGATTTCAGACGATCGTAGAATTGGAGAAGTTGGCTCTGGTTTTGCACTTGCAATGCAGACTCTTGATCACACCCGAATCACAATTGCAGCACAAGCACTAGGAATTGCTCAGGGCGCATTTGAGGTCGCAACTAAATATTCACATGAGCGTAAGCAATTTGGAAGAGAAATTTTCGATTTCCAAGGAGTTCAATTTATGTTGGCGGATATGGCAATGAATATTGCAGCTGCGAGATCACTTACATATGCGGCAGCGGTAAAAAGTGAACGTGGCGAGAAGGATTTAACCTTCTTCTCAGCAGCAGCAAAGTGTTTTGCAACTGATGTAGCGATGAAAGTAACTACTGATGCAGTTCAAGTTCTAGGCGGGTACGGCTATGTTTCAGATTACCCGGTAGAGCGAATGATGCGTGATGCAAAATTGACCCAGATTTATGAGGGAACGAATCAAGTACAACGCGTTGTTATGGCGCGTCATCTTGATGAATTTAATTAGAGAATCGAACAATTAAATCTGGTGTTGCTACTGCATTTAATTTTATGTCGTGTACCTCTACCGGAAATGGTTCAACTGTAAGTTCACCAGAATAGATAAGCCCAATTCGCCAAGCTGGAATATTTACAAGAGCACGGTCATACGATCCACCGCCTTGGCCTAATCGGTGGCCTTCGCGAGTAGCGTGAAGAGTTGGCACAATCACGATATCTAACTCATCACTTCGAATCGCTTCTCCAACCGGCTCCAGGATTTTCCCAACTTTGGTGAGTTTTGATTGATCTCCGCCCCAGATAACCCACTCAAGGTTCTTGTCCGCTAGCACTCTTGGGAGCGCTAATTTCTTCTGACTTCTAAGTATTTCCTCATTTAATTCTTTAGTTGCAGGTTCATCTCCATATGAGATATAGCTCGCAATTATTTTTGCGCTTTTAAACTCGTCAGATTTAATTATGTGAGTCCATGATTCAGCCAAATCCCGAAGCGATCTTTCAGAGCGAAATCGTTTTCGAAGCTCCTGTTTTTTAGAATTAGCTATATCCATGGAAATACTCTATTTAAGAAGTAAGGTTTAGTCATGGAACAACAGCCGAGCGTCGAAGAGCTATTAGCGAATCTTTTAGATATCGCAGCACCACTTTCACCATTTGATATGCCGCTGTTAGATGCCCATGGCGCAACCCTGGCAACTGATATCTATGCCGGTGATCGCTTAGTTTTACGTAGTGGATCAAGAATTAGATCTACCCAAATTGGATTAGCAGCATCTATTGGATTAGGTCGGCTACCGACACTTCCACATCCAAGAGTTGTAGTTATCTCGGCCGGTGATGATTTAGTTGAACCAGGCCAACCCCTTGCAGCTTCTGAGGATGAGTTTGAAACTAATTCTTGGATGTTAACAACTGCAGTTCGAGAAGCTGGTGCTAATGGTTATCGAGTTCATACAATTCCAGAAAATCATGAACAGTTAAAAGAAGTTATTGAAGACCAGTTGGTGCGCGCTGATTTAATCGTTATAAGTGGTGAACGGCATGACGAATCATTTGAATTAATAACAGAAGTCTTAAGAGAACTTGGCGAGATAACTACAGTTCGTCCTAAGATGAGTGAGAGTGGACTTCATAACTTTGGCCTAATCGGCCCCGATAAGACTCCGGTAATAACACTACCGGGCGATCCAGTCGTAGCTGGTATAGCTGCCGAAATTTTTGTTCGGCCAATGATTCGTAAAATGGCCGGGGCACCAAATATTTTTCGCAATCAACTAAAAGCAAAGCTAAAGAGTTCAATCACCGCGATTCCTGGCGAGAGTGGTTTTGTCCGAGGCCTATTGACTTCTGAGAATGGTGTAGTCATAACTCCATTAGAAGCACAAGGTGATTTGGTTTCATTATCCGATGCAAATGCTTTCATAATTGTTCCTGAAAAGTCAGGTGGCTTTAAGGCTGGCGATGTTGTTGACGTAATGGTTCTTGACCGGAGTTCAAATTAATTGGCAGCACATTCAAAGTGGCCGATAAAACTTAGCGAGAACGAATTAATTTTACAACCACTTCGTTTTAGAGATAAAAAAGTCTGGGATATATCAAGGAGAAATAATCGAGAATGGTTGACGCCATGGGAGGCAACTCGGCCAGAAATTGACTCCAACCTTCCACTTCCAACTTTCTTTGGAATGGTTCTCTCGTATCGTCGAGATGGCCAAGAGCTTCGATCAATCTCTCTTGGAATTTGGTTAAAGGAGAATGGCGGGGAAACTTTCATCGGGCAAATAACTTTAGGGGGCATTGTCTTCGGGGCTATGCGAGGTGGCCATATTGGTTATTGGATAGACCAAAGATTTGCCAATAAGGGATATACAACTCGAGCAGTATCGTTGCTGACCGAATTTGGCCTTAATGAATTGGCTCTTCATCGAATTGAAATAAATTTAAGACCAGAAAATGAAGCTTCCAAGCGGGTGGCAGAAAAATGTGGCTATATTTTTGAAGGAATACGACCTAGATATTTACACATTGCAGGTGCTTGGCGCGATCATCTAACTTATGTAAAAGAAAATCCTAGAATTAAGTAAAACCTTTTAATATAGACATACCGGCTAAATCCCAGAGATTTACCCCGCCTAGAATTATCGTTCTACTTCATGGCCTCCGGTTTTATCTACCTAATCATCCTCGGGATGTGGGCGGCCTACTTTCTGCCTAAATGGATGATCAGCCACGATGTAGCTTCTGGAAAATCTGCCGAAAGATACAAGAGCGCAATGCGTGTAGTTGGTGAAACTGGTTCAACTCCGTTCATGGGCGAGAGCGATAATTTAAAGAAAAAAAATCAAATTACAAATCGTAGAATTATTTTTGGGACATTAACTTTTTTGCTATTCATAATTGGTGTGCTTAGCACAATTGGAATAGTTTCAGTCTCTATACTCTTAATTCCAGCAACCGCACTTGCAATTTATATGATTCATACTCGTCGTCAGGTTGTCGCTGCACAACTTAAGGTGCGAAGAATAAAAGCATTTGAAAAAATTTCGTTTGCAGCCGTGATAACTGAACCAATTGAAAGAGTAACTTTCTCTTCGAAAGTAGATTTTGCATCTGAAAATAAAGAACATTGGATTCCATTAATCGAACGAATTGATACCGCAGGTGTCGTTGTAATTCCTAAAGATGGTTCAACCTGGCAGCCAACAAGTATTCCAAGACCAACTTATGTGACTGCGCCTAAAGCTGTTCCATCTAATCGGGTAATAGATTTAACAATTCCGGGCGCCTGGATCGCCGAACAACAAGCAAACACCGAATCGGATTTACTTCCATCACGTGATGAGCTATTTGATCAAGAACTCGCAGAGAACGCAGCTGACGAGAAATTTGGTGCGGTAAACGAATAACTACCTTAGATCCAAGAAGGTAACCACATTCGGTCGTGCCAAGAATTATAAGTAAGTGGTAGCCCCAAGAAAATCGGAAGAAAATATAGAAAATTGGCTAAAACAATTGCTACGAGTATTGCTGCCACTTTCCTTTGGGTCTTAACGATTTTACTAACCACAAAGACCAATGTGAGCAGAATAAATGGCTCGAACGCCACTGCATAGAAACTAAACATGGTTCGCTCTTGAATCGCAAACCACGGCAGATAACTTGCCCCAATAGCAATTAATAAAATTTCAGCTTGCCAGTCACGCTTACTAACCCAAATCCCAATTGTTACTAGTAAAGCTATGGTGGCAGCCCACCAAAGAACTGGTGTGCCTAAGGCCAAGATTTCTTGGGAACAATTTATTCCGCCACAATTTTTTGGAGTTTCATAGAAAAAAGATGTAGGCCTTCCTTGAATCAACCAACTCCAGGGATTTGCGGAATAGGGATGGGGATCTCTCAATTCAGTATGGAAATTGAGAATCTCTACGTGATAGTGCCAAAATGAAAGTAAGGGATTGCTAGAGAAATTGCGGTCCCAACCATTGTTTGTTGCAAACCAGCCAAACCATGAAGCTACATAGACAAAGGTCGGAAAGATTGCGAATTGCAAAAATCTAAAGAGTAAATTTCTACGAACCAGCTCCCGAAATGGATGGTCTGAACCTAGAAAGCGGTGCTTACGAAAATCTGTAACTAAAACTAAGAACGCAAGAGCAATTAGGACATACAGCCCGCTCCACTTAACAGAGGTAGCCAGCCCAAGTGCCAGAGTGCTGATCCAGTATTTTTGATGCAAAAATGCGAGCACTGCGATTTGGATAAAGAAAAGTAAGAAGATATCGAGTAGCGCAACTCGTGAGTGAACTAAATGCAGACCATCCATTGAAATTAAGGAAGCTGCTAGAACACTTAGAAATCGATTATTAAACAATTTCTTTGCAGTGAAATACATAAGAATAATTGAGAGCGAACCAACTAGGGCAGCGGCAGAGCGCCAGCCAAATTCGTTATATCCAAATAGCTTTATGCCAATTGCGATTAGCCATTTGCCGGTAGGAGGATGCACAATGAATTGGGCAAGGCCTGTTTTTGAATCAATTTCAACGCCATTTTCCAGGAGCGATTGGGCATTAGCTGCGTAGTAAACCTCGTCAAAGATTTTCCCCTTTGGGCTATCAAGATTCCAAAATCTAAGGATTAGTCCAAAGGCGCCAAATCCCAACGCATAGACCCAATCTCGTGATATCCGCAATGGGTTTGTCATAAGTGAAGCCTAAAGCCTGCGAGAATTACCCAATGCTGATTCTTGCTGCAATTCCATTGGGCAATCCTGCTGATGCCTCAATGAACCTACGCGAGGCAATTATTGGTGCCAAATTTATTGCTGCTGAGGATTCTAGAAAATTTTCTAGACTCTGTTCTGATTTAGGAGTCACTTATTCAGCAAAAATTATTTCGTTCTTTGAGGGCAATGAAATTGAGCGCCTTGATGAACTCATTCAAATTTTAGAGAGTGGTTCAGATTTACTAGTTGTGACAGATGCTGGAATGCCTGGAATTAGTGATCCTGGTTATCGATTAGCGCGAGCAGCGGTAGAAAGAGATATAAAGATAAAAGTATTACCGGGGCCAAGTGCAGTTACGACAGCGCTGCTTCTGTCGGGCCTACCAAGTGATCGATTCTGCTTCGAAGGTTTCGCTCCGCGAACCAGTGGGGCTCGGAAGAGCTGGTTTGAAAATCTTGCTAACGAGATGCGAACAATAATAATGTTTGAAGCGCCACATCGTTTACTAGAGAGCCTGGATGACGCTGTCACAGTGTTTGGGCCAAACCGACTTGGCGCAATCTGTCGGGAGATGACAAAGACTTACGAAGAGGTAATTCGTGGAGATTTACAAACTTTACATAACTGGGCAGCAGCAAATGAAATATTGGGAGAAATAACTTTAGTAATTGCGGGCTTTGATCCGGATTCTCGAAAATTTACCGCAGCAGATTTAATTGCAGAAGTATTGAAGCAAGAAGCTGCTGGAATTTCCCGGAAAGAGGCGATTACCGAAGCGGCAAGACTTACTGGGCGTGCTAAACGCGAAGTTTTTGACGCGATGGTTGCGCACAAATCTCAAGATAGGCTAGCCCCATGAGCGCCGAAAAATCCTTCTACTTAACGACGCCAATTTATTATGTAAATGATGCACCACATATCGGGCATGCATATACAACTGTTGCCGGAGATGTTTTAACTAGATGGCATCGCCAGCGCGGTGAAAGTGTCTGGTTTCTGACTGGCACAGATGAACATGGCGAAAAAGTTATGAATACTGCCGCTGCAAATAACGTTAAGCCGCAAGATTGGTGTGATCGGTTAGTTGAAGAAGCTTGGAAACCGAACTGGAGCGCGCTGAATATTGCTAATGATGATTTTATTCGGACGACCGAACCCCGCCATGAAGAACGCGTTCAAAAGTTTATGACCCTACTTAAAGATAATGGCTATATCTACGCTGGGAAATTTGAAGGTCCTTACTGCATTGGCTGTGAAGAATTTAAATTACCTGGCGATCTAGATGAGGCAAAGTGCAAGATTCATGGCAAGCCAGTGGAGATGCTCTCAGAAGATAACTGGTTCTTTAAACTTTCAGCCTTTGTCCCGCAATTGCTTGAACACTACAAAACTAATCCTGAAGCGTGCGAACCAGCAAGCGCACGCAACGAAGTAATAGCATTTCTTGAAAGTGGCGTCCGCGATCTTTCGATTTCCAGGTCAACATTTGATTGGGGAATTCCAGTTCCGTGGGATACCAAACAAGTTATTTATGTTTGGTTTGATGCCCTTCTAAATTATGCGACCGCTGTTGGACTTGGTGATGATCCAAATTCTGAAGGCGGAAAGAAATTTGCCAAGACTTGGCCAGCAGATGTGCACCTGGTCGGAAAAGATATTTTGCGCTTCCATGCTGTAATTTGGCCAGCGATGTTGATGGCGGCAAATGTTGCGATTCCAAAGAAAGTTTTTGCACATGGTTGGTTATTGGTTGGTGGCGAGAAGATGAGTAAATCAAAGCTGACTGGAATTGCGCCAAGTGATATTACTGATCACTTCGGTGTGGATGCCTTTAGATATTACTTCCTGCGGGCTATTCCCTTTGGTACCGACGGCTCGTTCTCCTGGGAAGATATGTCGGCTAGATACACCAGTGAGCTTGCAAATGATTTCGGTAATCTGGCATCGCGCTTAATTGCAATGATTGAAAAGTATTGCGATGGCGTTATTCCAGCAGTAACAAAAGATTCAGAATTAGCTGCAATGTTGGAAGAAACCGTAACTACCGCAGATAAGGCAATGGTTGCCCTGGATTTTCAAGGTGGAATTAATGCGATTATGGATTTTTGTAAGCGCGTAAATGGTTATGTAACAATAAAAGAACCATGGGCTATTGCTAAGGATGAAAGTAGAACTGTAGAGCTAAATGAAGTTTTATATAACACTGCAGATGCAATCCGCGCGCTAGCGGTCTTATTGCACCCAGTGATGCCGGCAACTACGCAAACTTTATGGGAATCAATTGGGGCGCAAGCAACTCTTGGAAATATTGATCAACAGAAAATTTCAAATGTTTCAACTTGGGGAGTCTTACCGCAGGGCTGCAAAGTCACTAAAGGCGCAGTTCTATTCCCAAGATTGGAATAACAAGTGGCTGATCGACACAATCGCGACCTTGATCGCCAGCCGGCACCACTTCCAGAACCACTAAGAGTTAATTGTGTTGATGCGCATGCCCATATTGAAATTATTACTAATTCCCTGCCAGATGCGCCAGAAATTGGAAAAGTTTTAGCAGATGCTAAAAGTGTAGGGATTGATCGCATTGTGCAAGTTGGTTATTCGGCAGAACAATCTGAGTGGGGTGTAAAACTTGCCGAACATTGGCCAAATGTTCTAGCTGCAGTTGCTCTGCATCCAAATGAAGCACCAGTAGTCGCAGATTTAGAGGCGGATTTAGCAATAATTGAGAAATTAGCAACTCATTCCCGAGTGCGGGCAATTGGTGAAACTGGGCTAGATTTCTTTCGAACCGAACCAGCACTTCAAGAGCGCCAGAAATATTCATTCCGTCGCCATATTGAATTAGCAAAACGAGTGGATAAAGCGCTCGTAATTCATGATCGAGATGCCCACCGCGCTGTGCTTGATCTCTTGGCTGAAGAAGGCGCACCAGCGAAAACAATCTTTCACTGTTACTCCGGGGATGCCGAAATGGCACGAGAATGTATTGAAAAAGGCTACATACTCTCATTTGCCGGAACCCTCACATTCAAGAATGCTCCAGCGCTTCGGGAGGCGGTAAAACTTGTGCCGATAGATCAGCTACTCGTTGAAACTGATTCACCATTTTTAGCTCCGATGCCACATCGCGGCTCACTAAATACACCTGCGCAAATTCCAACAATTTTACGATTTATGGCAGATGAACGTGGTGAAGACGTTGATGAATTAGCAACTGCAATATCAAATAATTGTGAACGCCTATTTGGGTCATTCGCCTAGATGAGTAATTTACTTGGTGCCGCTGAAATTCGAGAGATTGCGGAGCGAATTGGAGTTCGTCCAACTAAAAAACTTGGTCAAAACTTTGTGGTCGATGCAAACACTTGTCGCAAAATAGTTAAGAGTGCAGATGTTGGTCCACAAGATGTGGCACTTGAAATCGGGCCGGGCTTGGGTTCTTTAACTCTTGCGATGTTGGAGTCGGCTAAAGAAGTTATTGCTATTGAAATAGATGATCGCTTGGCAGCAGAACTTCCAGAGACTGCTAATCGCCACGGTTTTGACACCAGTAAGTTAACAATTATTAATCAAGATGCAATGGGGATTTCAACGCTTCCTAAAGAGCCAACCGTTCTAGTTGCTAATCTTCCTTACAATGTTTCGGTTCCGGTTTTACTTCGTTTCTTAGAATTATTTCCAACTCTTCGCTCCGGAATTGTTATGGTCCAGAGTGAGGTCGCAGATCGCCTCGTTGCTAAACCGAATAGCAAAACTTATGGCAGCCCCTCCGTTAAAGCTACCTGGTGGGCAGATTTAACTTCTGCAGGAGCTGTAAGTCGTTCAATTTTTTGGCCAGTTCCAAATGTTGATTCCTCTCTCGTCCGATTTCTCCGCCATCAGAGCGCTGGTGATGAGGAATTACGTAAGGCAACTTTTAAAATTATTGATGCCGCTTTTGCCCAGCGTCGCAAAATGATGCGGGCCGCACTAAGCGATCTTTGTGGTGGCAGCGCCGCAGCAAGTTCAATTATTGAGGCTAGCGGCATCGATCCAACAATTCGTGGCGAAGCCTTAGAACTTTCGGATTTTATTAAAATTGCGATTACGCTTTCTAAATGAGTACCCGTGGCGTTGTCGTACGAGTTCCGGCAAAAATTAATTTGCAGTTGGCAGTTGGCCCCTTAGGAGCCGATGGCTTTCATGAAGTAATAACCGTCTTTCAAGCAATCTCGCTCTTTGATGATGTAACTCTCAAATTCGCCACTGAAAATTCTGGAATTGCGCTAACTCTTTCGGGTACAACAGCGAAGGGGGTTCCTGCGGATGATGAAAATCTTGCAGTGCGCGCCGCTAAGTTAATGGCAGCCAAATACGATCTTCCAACTGATTTAGCAATTCATTTAATGAAGGAGATTCCAGTCGCGGGCGGTATGGCTGGTGGTAGCGCTGATGCTGCAGGTGTAATTGTTGCGATGGATGCACTCTTTGAACTCGGACTATCGCGAGATGCGATGGAGGAGATTGCGGCACAATTAGGAAGTGATGTGCCATTTGGAATCTCGGGTGGAATTGCAATTGGTCGTGGTCGCGGTGATCAATTAACGCCGGCGCTAAGTCGTGGGAATTATCACTGGGTATTGGCACTTTCAGGGCAGGGACTTTCAACTCCAGCGGTTTATCAAGAGTGTGATCGATTGCGTGAAGGCTTAGATATTGGTAGTCCGCAAGTTAGTGATTCCATGATGCAGGCACTTCGCGCAGGTGATGCGACTGCGTTAGGAATGGCGCTATCAAATGATTTGCAAGCAGCAGCATGTTCGCTGCGGCCAGCGCTGCGATTAGTCCTAGATGTTGGTCGTGATTACGGCGCACTTGGCGGCGTAGTTTCTGGTTCTGGGCCGACTGTTGCATTCTTAGTTGAGGATGAAGAAAAATCTATGGATTTAACAGTTGCACTAAGTTCGAGTGGCGTTGTGGCGGGAGTGGTGAGGGCGAGTGGGCCAGTGCATGGGGCAAGGGTTATAGAAACGCTTTAGAAGGAGAGAAACGCTTTGAAGTTTGGTGGTATCGATAGTTATAGGGGAGAATTCAGGTTCCGCCATTGTGTAGTGGCTAGCACATGGGCCTTTGAAGCCCAGGGTCCAGGATCGATACCTGGTGGCGGAGCCACCTTAATCCGGAGTGGAGGGAGTTGGACTTGAGCAAGTCACGCGACTCTTCTGCAATTTTAGATGTAGCAATTTTAGATGTAGCAATAGTGCTGGCAGCTGGCGAGGGAACTCGCATGAACTCTCAAACTCCAAAAGTTTTACATTTTATTTCTGGCAAAACAATAATTGATCACGTCTTATCTCAAATTATTAAATTGAATCCTGCTCAATTGCGGGTAGTTGTTGGCGCCGGGCGCGAAGCTGTTGAACCACATATAAAGCAGGTTGCTCCGAATTCAATCTCAGTTTTTCAAGCCGAACGAAATGGAACTGGTCATGCGGTTCAATTAGCGCTCGCCGATTTGAAGTTAAGTGGAACAGTATTAATCTGTTCTGGCGATACCCCATTGCTTCGAAGCGAGACGCTGGCAGAATTTATTTCGGTTCATCAGGAAGCAAGAAATATGGTTTCAGTCCTAACTGCAGAATTTCCAGACCCAACTGGATATGGTCGGATCTTGCGAAATGAAGCTAGGGAGATTGTTGCAATCATTGAAGACCGGGATGCAACGGAAGAAATTAAATTGATTGATGAAATTAATACCGGGGTATATCTCTTTGATATCGAAGCACTTCGGGCAAGTGTCGCGAAATTGAAATCAAATAATTCTCAAGGTGAACTTTATTTAACTGATGTGATTGCCGATATCAAAACATCCGGCGGTAAGGCCGCTGCGGTGCTTTC
The DNA here is from genome assembly GCA_037622205.1 of Actinomycetes bacterium. Lineage (GTDB taxonomy): Bacteria > Actinomycetota > Actinomycetes > Nanopelagicales > Nanopelagicaceae > AAA044-D11. The sequence goes on along the minus strand of JASJJZ010000042.1, from coordinate 15,461 downwards.
TAATGATTACAGTGAAACTTTGGGTATTAATGATCGCTCACAACTTGCAGATTGCGCGGCAATTATGCGAGATCGAATCAATTACGAACATATGTTAAGTGGTGTTGAAATTGTCGACCCAACAACAACTTGGATTGACGCCAGCGTGAAGATTGAAGCAGATGCGACTATTTTTCCAGAGAGCTGGCTTGCTGGCACAACAACTGTTGGCGCTAATTCAATTATCGGACCGCGCACAACTTTAATGAATGTAAAAGTTGAAGCCGGCGCATCAGTAATCGAATCAAATTGTGTCGATTGTGAAATTGGTGCAGCGGCAATTGTTGGACCATATTCATACTTACGTGCTGGAACTGTGCTCGGAGCCGGCGCTAAGACTGGTGCATATGTCGAGATTAAGAATTCAACTATCGGAGAGGGAACAAAAGTTCCACACCTTTCATATGTTGGGGATGCGCAGATTGGCTCTGGAACCAATATTGGTGCCGCCACGGTTTTTGTTAATTATGATGGCGTTGAAAAACATAAGACAATAATTGGCAATGAAGTTCGAATCGGAAGCGACACCATGTTGGTTGCGCCGGTTTCAGTTGGAGATGGCGCATACACTGCGGCTGGGTCGGTAATCACTGATGACGTTCCAGCAGGAGCAATGGGAGTTGCCAGATCTAAACAGCGTAATATTCTTGGTTGGGTGCTTCGCAAGAGATCCGGAACCAAATCTGCGCAGGCAGCAGAAGCTGCAGGTGCTACAGAAACCTCGGAACATGGGAGTTAAGACATGAGCGAACTTCGCCTCACTTCGGAGAAACGACTAAGAATTTTTACTGGTCGTGGGTATCCAGAGTTAGCTGAAGTTGTCGCCGCTGAACTTGGTATTCCGATTACACCAACATCTGCATATGACTTTGCAAATGGTGAAATATTTGTTCGCTTCGAAGAGAGCGTTCGCGGAAGCGATGCCTTCGTAATTCAATCGCACTGCGCTCCAGTAAATAAGCAAATCATGGAGCAACTCATAATGGTTGATGCCCTAAAACGCGCATCTGCAAAACGAATTACTGTTGTTGCACCTTTTTATGGTTATGCCCGCCAAGATAAGAAGCACCGTGGCCGCGAACCAATTTCTGCAAGACTTATGGCAGATTTATTTAAGACTGCTGGCGCAGATCGCTTAATGGTTGTGGATCTTCACACCTCACAAATTCAGGGATTCTTCGACGGTCCAGTGGATCATCTCTTTGCACTTCCATTGCTAACAAATTATGTGGGAAGCAAAGTCGATCGCAGCAAGTTAACAATTGTTTCACCAGACTCCGGTCGAGTTCGAGTCGCAGAGCGTTGGTCAGATTTACTTGGTGGTTGCCCAATCGCTTTCATCCATAAAATGCGTGATCCTCGTATTCCAAATGAATCATCTACCGGCAAAGTTGTCGGTGATGTGAAGGGTCAAACCTGCGTAGTTATTGATGACATGATTGATACTGCAGGAACAATTACTAAAGCGGTAGATGCGCTTTACGCTGAAGGCGCTAAGGATGTAATCATTGCCGCTACCCACGCAGTATTTTCTGGACCGGCTGTTGAACGCTTAAAGGCTTCGAATGTTAGTGAAGTTGTCGTTACCGATACCTTGCCAATCCCAGAAGATTCCCGCTTCGATAATTTAACGATCTTGCCGATTGCCCCACTTCTAGCCCGCGCAATCCGCGAGGTCTTTGAGGATGGCTCAGTGACCAGCCTCTTCGACGGCCACTCCTAAAAAATTTCGCTTTTTGAGAAAGGTTAGATAACCTAGCCACTCGTTCCGGCGAGGGATTTAAAAATCCGTAATCGACGGCTTGGCTCTCCTCGGACGTTGCTACATTGACGAAATCGACAAAAACGACGATTTGGATAGAGAGAGAAGCAAATGGCTGAAATTACTATTAACGCAACAAAGCGAACCGAATTTGGTAAAGGCGCATCACGTCGTGATCGTCGCGCTGGAAAAGTTCCAGCAGTTATCTATGGTCATGGCGAAACTCCACAACACGTTGCACTTCCACTTCGCGAACTTGGCGCAGCGCTAAAGAGTGCAAACGTACTTCTCGATGTTGTCGTTGATGGCAAGACCGAGTTAACACTTCCAAAATCTGTCACCCGGAATCCACTAACCGGAGTCCTTGCACACATTGACTTAGTTATTGTTCGTCGTGGCGAGCGAGTTAAAGTTGAAGTTCCAGTTCACACAACAGGTAAGCACGATGTTGATGGAATTCTTGAACACATGAATAACACAGTTGAAGTTGAAGCTGAAGCAACGTCTATTCCACAATTCCTAGAATTAAATATGGATGGCTTAGTGCCCGGTCAATCACGTTATGCATCAGATGTAATTCTTCCTGCAGGAGTAACTCTGATTTCAGAGCCAAACATGCCAGTAATTCACCTCTCCGAACGTTCAATTGCTGTTGAAGAAGTTCCGGTTGTTGAAGCTGCTGAAGCTGCCGATGGTGCTGCTGCACCAGCTGCTGAAGCTGCAAAAGAGTAATTAGCAAAAACTAAAAATGAATAGCGATCGCTGGTTAGTTCTTGGACTAGGTAATCCAGGCGATCAATACAGCTCTACTCGTCACAACATAGGCCAGATGGTTATCGACTATCTGGCCTCTGACGTTAAATTTTCAAGCCATAAATCAAAGATGCAGATTGCAGATATTCGGGTCGCAGGTGATTCCGTAGTTTTGGCAAAGACCCTTGGATATATGAATGAAAGTGGCGTTCCAACCAAAGCACTTGCTGATTTTTATAAAGTTTCACCCGCAAATTTAATTGTTATCCACGATGAACTAGATATTGATTTCAATACAATTCGGATAAAACAAGGTGGCGGCGACAATGGCCATAATGGTTTGAAATCACTAACGACCAACTTTGCATCTCCAGATTACTTCCGGATTCGAATGGGTATTGGAAGACCACAAGCGCCAATTGATCCAGCAGATTATGTATTGAAACCATTTAACCAACCCGAGAAGAGAGAGCTCACCGACTTTATTATCAGAGGTGGACTCGCAATTGAGCGGTTAATTGAAAAGGGTTTGGATTACGCCCAACAGGAATTTAATAAATAACTCAGCCAGTATTACGTAAGCCCGCGGCAATTCCATTAATAGTTAAGAGAAGCGCCCGTCTAATTAGTGGATCAACGTTCTTATCGTTTCTGACTTTATGAAGCAGAGTTATTTGCAGTAAATGTAGTGGGGCCAAATAAGCATCTCGAACCTGCAGGGTGCGGGCAAGTATTGGTTGGTCTCCAAGCAATTCTCTCTTCTTGGTCAAGAGAAGTAATTCAGCCTTAGTTAATTCAAACTCGGCTTCAATAGTCTCCAAGAAATGATGTAGCGATGGATCGACCAAAGTCTTTACATATTTACGGGCCATTACTAAATCAGTTTTTGCTAGTGTCATCTCTACATTGCTAATAAATGTCCGGAAGAAATGCCAATCCTTTAACATCTCTGCAAGCACTTCAGGCTTGCCGCTTTCGCGTGCCGCCTTTAATCCAGAACCAACTCCAAACCAACCAGGAACAATCTGTCTTGATTGCGTCCAACCAAAAACCCAAGGAATTGCGCGTAGTGAAGCTAAACCACCGGCGGCGTCAGGCCGGCGCGAAGGTCTGGATCCCAAAAACAGTTCACCAAGCTGTTCCACCGGAGTTGATGCATAAAAATAAGCTGGAAGTTCTGGGTGATCAATCAACTTACGATAAGTTTTAAATGCGCTCTGACTCACTAAATCCATGCACAAACCCCAATTTGCAAGAGCTTCTGGACTCTGCCGAGGTGAGCGATTTAAGACAGTTGCCTCCAAAGCGGCAGCAAGTGCGAGTTCAACATTCTCTCGGGCTAGCGAAGGTAGCGCGTACTTATCGCTAATAACTTCACCTTGCTCGGTCATCTTTATCTGACCATCGATAGATCCCCAAGGCAACGCAATTAACGCATCATATGTTGGGCCGCCACCGCGTCCAACTGAACCACCGCGACCATGAAACAAGCGAAGTGTTACGCCATGCTTAATCGAAATGTCGCGCAATTTTCGTTGGGCCTTATGAATCTCCCACTGCGAAGTTGCAATACCAGCATCTTTATTTGAATCAGAATAACCGAGCATTACTTCTTGCACATTTCCGCGCATAGTTACAAGTTGGCGGTAGCTCTTATCACTCAATAAGTTATCTAAAATTGTGTCAGCTGCTTGTAGTTCGGCAACCGTTTCAAGCAATGGCGCAAAACCAACTTTGCCAAAGAGCCCAGTAATTCGCGAAAGTTCGACTGCGGCGAGCACGTCCTCATGGGATTTAGTCATAGAGATTATGTAAGTCTCTATAACCTCTGGCCCAAATTTTTCAATCAAATCACGAATTGCAATGAAGGTATCTACCGTATTGCGCGCGGCTTCATCAAGGTTCTGTAAATTTTCTAGACCAACGCTTTCGATCTGCGCAAGAGCATGGTAGTGCGCATCGGAATGCTCTCGGATATCCATAGTTGCGTGGGTAAGACCGAAACTAGATACCGTGCGGATTATGCGCTCTAGCAATCCGGTTGCAATCAATTCACCACGATGTTCCAGAAGTGAATCGCGCATCAGATTTAAATCTGCTAAAAGTTGTGATGTGCTCTCATAATCTCGTCCCGCAACATGTGGTCCACCTACTGCATGTCGGCGTTGGGTAAGAATTAACCGGTGGCGAATTGCGGTTGCTTTTAAGCGATAAGGCTCTTCAACATTTAATCTACGAAAGCGCTCTTCAATTTCCGGAAGTAATTCCAGATCTTTTGCAACTGAAGCATCTAAGTTAGGAGTCGTTCCAGAAATACGAGTCGAAACCGAGAGTGCTTGGCGAAGTTGATCAAGCGATGCAGATAGCGCACGAATGAAATGCCCAGTTTGAAGTGTGATTGCAGCAGTCGTAACACTCGCTGTGATGTTTGGGTTTCCGTCACGATCCCCGCCAATCCAAGTTCCAAAACTTAGCGGACGAGATGTTGGCGAGACAGTTACACCAAGACGCTTTAACTCATGAGCGAAATCATCTAATACTTCTGGAATTGTTAATCGAAATAAATCATCAAGATAGTAAAGCGCATTAGTTGCTTCATCTAATGGTTCTGGGCGTCCCAATCGGAGTTCATCGGTCTCCCAGAGCAGATCGATTGTTTCAGAAAGCCGGCGATCGCGCCGCTCACTTGTTGGTTGATCTAATAAATCCGCAATTGAGTTCATCTTGCTTAACACCGACCGGCGGGCAGCTTCAGTTGGGTGCGCAGTAAATACTGGACGGACTGAAAATTTATTAATCCAACCTTGAATATCTGATGTCGTAAATTCTTTAGTTTCAGCTTGAACTGTGATTATTCGATCTACAGCTCTGGTCAACCAAGAACCACCGCTATCGCGTTCATCTGCAAGCGCTCGAGCTCTGTGCACTTGCTCTGCAACGTTTGCTAAATTGAAGTAGTTACTAAATGCCCGAACAAGTTGCACGCTCTCATCAACTGAAATATTTTCTAGGATTTCTTCGCCGCCGCCTTCACGAACTGCCTTGCGGACGCTCTCAACTAATTCGAAGAGCTGAACACTCTCTTGGCGAACCAGCGATTCACCCAGTAATTCACCTAATCGGCGAACATCAGCACGAAGTCCAGCATCATCAGCCTGAATTTGTGTTGTCGCCTCGCTCATTGGCTAATCATTACAGGTCTTTGGGTCTGGTCGAAACGAATTAAATATTTGAATATAATTTCCCTCATAACACCCCCATCCAGATTGGATGCGGGGCTTTTGGCGTTGTTTCCAGGTGTTTTCCAGAGAAGAGAGGTGATCAAGTGACACTTCTATCCTCATTTCCCAATCTTCCAATTACTGCGCCTTTTGCTGGTGGCGAACTCATCGCCATAAATTCCTTACGTTCGTATGTGCTTGCAAAGTTAAGTCAAGATTCACCATTACTAGTTATTGCACCTTCAACTCGAATTGCCGATGAACTTTGTGATGAAATCCGCTCCCTTATCGGTGATTACGTCATCAATTTTCCAGCGTGGGAAACTCTGCCACACGAGCGTCTAAGCCCAAAGAGCGATACCGTAACAACGAGAATAAAAGTACTCCACCAAATTAATTCTTCACACCCGCCAAAAGTTATCATCACCTCAATCCGGGGCGCTCTGCAGCCAATAGTTGCCGATATCTTGGATGAAGAAGTAATTCACTTAGCCCTAAATAAAGAAATGGCTATGTCTAAGTTAATCGAACGGCTCTCTTACTTTGGATTTACCCGAACAGATCTCGTAGAAAAGCGCGGTGATTTTGCAGTTCGTGGCGGAATTTTAGATCTATTTCCATCAGATCACGAACATCCAATTCGGTTAGATTTCTTTGGTGATGCCATTGAAGACATTCAATATTTCCAAGTAGCAGATCAACGGACATATGCCGCAATCGTGAGCGATGTAATAATCTACCCAGGTCGAGAACTTTTAATCTCCGACGATGTGAAAGCAAAGGCAAGCTATCTTGCAGCCGAATTTCCACAACTTACCGAAATGGCAAGCAAGATAGCTGAAGGTATTTGCGTTGAAGGTATGGAATCAATCGCCGCTTTACTAAAGCCAAATTTCAAAAACTTAATTGAATTCTTACCCGAAAGTTCGCAAGTAGTGATTATTGATCAACCTCGGATCAAATCTCGCGCAGCGGATTTAGTTACAACTAACCAAGAATTCTTAGAAGCGTCCTGGTCTAGCGCTGCCTTTGGGAACGCCGCACCTATCGATTTAACTGGCGCTATTTCAAGTGGCGGTTATTCAACTTTTGATGAAGTGCTAGCGAAGATTGCTTATTCAAAGTTAAATTGGTTTGCACTAAATCCCTATACCCAGAGCCCAGATGATCTGGCTAGTGCTAAAGAATTGACTGATTTCGCAGCTATTCCCATCTATAACGGAAAACTAGAGAGCGCTATTGCAGATATTGCCGAATGGATTGCAAGTGGCTTTCAAATCATCTTTAGCGCAACTGGCAAGGGAATTCTCGAGCGCTATCAAGCCCTCTTTAGAGAATCTGATTTGGCAGGCGTTCAAGTAATATCGAGTTCAATCGAACATGGATACATAAATGAAAATCTTAAATTTGCTCTAATAACTGAGAAAGATATCTCTGGTCAACGAACTTCAAGTAAAGACCAGGCGCGAATGCCCTCAAGGCGGAAGAAGGCAATTGATCCAATTGAATTGCGCCCAGGAGATTATGTAGTTCACGAACAACATGGTGTTGGAAAATATCTAGAATTAGTAAATCGCACTGTTGCAGGTGTCTCTCGCGAATATTTAGTTATCGAATATGCCGCATCAAAACGGGGCCAACCTGCAGATAGATTATTCGTTCCTACCGATACGCTCGAACAGATCACGAGATATGTGGGCGGCGAAGCTCCTTCAGTAAATCGAATCGGGGGCTCTGATTGGCAGAACACTAAACGTCGCGCCCGGAAGGCAGTTAAGCAAATTGCAGCAGAGTTGATTCAACTATATGCCGCCCGCATGAGCGCACCTGGATATGCATTCTCCCCAGACACTGCCTGGCAGCGCGAACTTGAAGCAGCCTTTGCCTATGTTGAAACCACAGATCAACTAGCAACAATTGAAGAAGTTAAAGCGGATATGGAGAAATCACATCCGATGGATCGCATTGTTTGCGGCGATGTTGGATATGGAAAAACCGAGATTGCGATTCGCGCTGCATTTAAAGCAGTTCAAGATGGAAAACAAGTTGCAGTATTGGTGCCGACAACCTTATTGGTGCAACAACACTTAACAACTTTCCATAATAGGTATACCGGATTTCCAGTCAACGTTGCTGGGTTATCCAGGTTTAATACCCCTAAAGAGGGACGAGAGATTCTCGAAGGAATTAAATCTGGATCAATTGATGTCGTAATCGGTACTCATCGTCTGCTTTCGAAAGATGTTGCCTTTAGAGATTTAGGGTTAGTAATTGTTGATGAAGAGCAGCGCTTTGGCGTTGAACATAAGGAAGAGTTAAAGAAGACCCGCACAAATGTGGATGTGCTTTCCATGTCTGCTACTCCGATCCCGAGAACGCTGGAGATGGCAATTACTGGGATTCGCGAAATGTCTAACATAACAACGCCACCAGAAGAGCGACACCCAGTTCTGACATATGTAGGTCCTTATGATGACAAACAAGTGACCGCAGCAATTCACCGTGAGCTATTGCGTGATGGCCAAATCTTTTATATTCATAATCGTGTCGACAGTATTGATGGCGTAGTCGAACGACTTAGAAAATTAGTTCCCGAAGCTCGAATCAGAATTGCACATGGCCAGATGGGTGAGCGCGAACTTGAAGATGCAATTCTTGGTTTTTGGGAGCGAGATTTTGATATTTTAGTCTGCACAACAATTATCGAAAGTGGCATCGATATTCCAAATGCAAATACCTTGATTGTTGATCGCGCAGATACCTTTGGGCTTTCACAGTTACATCAACTTCGAGGACGGGTTGGACGCTCCCGAGAGCGGGCCTATGCCTACTTCCTTTATTCAGCAGATAAGCCGCTCACTGAAGTTGCACATGATCGCCTTACAACAATTGCAACAAATTCTGATCTGGGTTCTGGTATTCAAGTTGCTCTAAAAGATTTAGAAATTCGTGGCGCCGGTAATTTATTGGGTGGCGAACAATCTGGTCATATTGCAGAAGTCGGTTTTGATTTATATATGAGGATGGTCAGTGAAGCTGTTGAAGAGTATAAAACTGGATATGTTCCACAGAGCGAAGATGAACGCAAATTCAAAGAGTGCAAAGTCGAACTTCCGGTTACTGCGCATATTCCAGTCGAATATTTAGCCTCCGAAAGATTGCGTCTTGATATCTATCGCCGGATGGCTGATGCCCAAACCCCGGGAGACCTCGATGCAATTAGAGCCGAACTTGTTGATCGCTTTGGGCCATTGCCAGAAGATGCGATGAACTTAATGGCAGTCGCTCACCTGCGAACCATGGCAAAGAGTTTTGGTTTAACCGAAGTTATCCTGCAAGGTAAATTCTTGCGATTGGCCCCACTGACTCTGCCAGACTCAGCAGTTATGAGATTAAATCGGATATATCCAGGTTCAATCGTGAAAGTGGCCACTTCGAGCGTATTAGTTGCCCGAGTGAGCGCCCCAAATTGGTTAGCTGGTGGGGAGATAGGGGATACTTCAGCTCTGCCATGGACGATCGAAGTTTTAACTTCAATCGTTGCGCCAGTTAAGTTAATTAAAAATACCTGATCGGGGAGTTCGTGAATAACGTTAAAAAAATAGTTGCAGTAATTGGAGCCGGGCTACTGATCCTGGTAACTGGATGCTCAAGTTCAAACTCGGCAGCAACTATTGGCAAGACTGAAGTTCCGCTTTCGACGATGCAAGGCACGGTCAGTGAAATCATTAAAGAGCGCAATAAAGTTGACACTACCGGATTAACTCTGGCTATCGGTGAAGAGTTAAATACAAATGCAATCCGGTTTCATGTAATCTCAATTTTATTTGATGACATCGCAGAGCGAATTAAGATTGAAATTACTGATGCAGAAATAGCAGCGCGCAGAGCAGATATTATTTTACAAATTGGCGGCGAGGATCGCCTTGATTTCTCACTTGTGGGTGCCCAGATTGCACCTAGAGATTTCGAACGATATATCCGAACAGTTCTGCTTGCTGAAAAATTTGGAGATGCGCTGGTAGCCCAAGGTGACACCAGCACTGATGGCAGTGGCATTCAAAAGTTGATTGTTGGAATGGCTAAAGAAGAGAAAGTTAAGATCAATCCACGCTATGGTACTTGGGATTACGAGAGCGGCAACATTGCTCCAATTCAAGATAACGCAACAGTTAAGAAGTAAGCAATATGTCTGATTCAACTTCACAGCTTGAAGCTTTACGTGAAGTTATGGATCAACTTAGATCTCCGGGCGGCTGCCCGTGGGATGCTGAGCAGAGCCATGAAACACTATTAAAATATTTACTAGAAGAGTCTTATGAATTTATTGAAGCGGTAGAAGAGAATGATCGTGCCGCAATGCGCGAAGAACTTGGCGATGTTTTACTGCAAGTTTTCTTCCATGCTCGAATGGCCGAAGAACATCCAACTGATCCTTTTAGCGTTGAGGATGTTGCGAAAACAGTTGCTGAAAAATTGGTCCGCAGGCATCTACACGTCTTCGGCGATACAAAAGTTTCAGGTAGCGCCGAAGTTTTAGAGAATTGGGAGGCCCAGAAAGCAGCTGAGAAGGGGCGAACCTCAGCGACCGAGGGCGTTCCACTCGGTCAGCCAGCGCTAGCACTTGCGACCAAGTTAATTTATCGGGCTCAGAAATATGGCCATCAAATTGCAATCGAACATCCACTTAAATTGGCACCTGATATGACTGAGAAAGAATTGGGCGCAGCCTTACTTGGAATTCTCGACCAGGCACTTGCGCTAGATATTGATCCAGAATCTGCCTTGCGCTCGGCAATTAAGGGCTACATCGCGCAAATAAAGAAGTACGAAGCAAAATAGCAAGTGATAACAAGTTAGAATTAGCAGAAAAATAGAGGAGCACCATGGCACTTATCGAGGCAGTCCACGCCCGCGAAATTTTAGATTCTCGCGGAAACCCAACAGTTGAAGTTGAAGTAATTCTCGAAGATGGTTCAAGTGCGCGCGCCGCAGTTCCAAGCGGTGCATCTACGGGCGCCTTTGAAGCAGCCGAACTTCGCGATGGTGGCAAGCGTTACCTCGGTAAAGGAGTTCTAAAGGCAGTTGAATTTGTCAATGATGAAATCGCTCCTGCAGTATCTGGTTTCGATGCCCAAGATCAACGCCTTATTGATGATGAAATGATTGCACTGGATGGCACAAAAAATAAGAGCCGCCTAGGTGCAAACTCAATTCTGGGAGTTTCACTTGCAGTTGCCCGTGCAGCTGCTGAATCAGCCGACTTATCCTTCTTCCGCTACATCGGTGGGCCAACTGCTCACACACTTCCAGTTCCGATGATGAATATTCTAAATGGTGGCGCACACGCAGATACCAATGTTGATATTCAAGAGTTTATGGTCGCCCCAATCGGTGCCGAATCATTTAGTGAATCTCTTCGCTGGGGTGCCGAGATTTATCACAGCCTCAAATCAGTATTGAAACAACGTGGCCTTGCTACAAGTATTGGCGATGAAGGTGGCTTTGCACCAAACCTGGATTCAAACCGCGCAGCACTTGATTTAATTCTTGAAGCAGTTAATGCCGCAGGCTTTAAGCCTGGCAAAGACATTGCACTTGCCATGGATGTTGCTGCAACCGAATTCCATAAAGATGGAAAGTATTCCTTCGAAGGCAACAAGCGTTCAGCAGATGAAATGATTGCTTATTACGCTGATTTAGTCGCTTCCTATCCCATCGTTTCAATCGAAGACCCACTTGATGAAGATGATTGGGAAGGTTGGGCAAAGATGACTGCGCAACTTGGTTCTAAAATTCAAATCGTCGGCGATGATCTCTTTGTTACTAATCCAGAGCGTCTCGCTAAGGGAATTGGACTCGGAACTGCAAATGCACTTCTAGTTAAAGTAAACCAAATCGGAACTCTTACCGAAACTATTGATGCCGTCTCACTTGCCCATCGCAGTGGCTATCGTTCAATGATGAGCCACCGTTCAGGTGAAACCGAAGACACGACAATCGCAGATTTAGCTGTTGCACTTGAGTGTGGCCAAATCAAAACTGGCGCACCCGCACGCAGCGAGCGAGTTGCAAAATACAATCAATTACTACGTATCGAAGAAGAGCTAAGTGAGTCTGCGCTCTATGCCGGTCGCGAAGCATTTCCTCGCTTTAAGGGCTAGTAATTCATTGCAATGGCTAAAAAAAGTAGCACTTCTGCCCGCTGGTTAGTGGTTGTAAGCGTTGCATTTATTCTTGCCATAACTCTTGCACCACCGCTTCAACATTACTTTGCACAACGCGCACAAATAAATTCACTACGCGCTCAAGTCAACGACAGCAATAACGCTCTCAAAAAGGCGCGCGAAGAATTAGCAAAATGGAATGATCCAGAATTTGTTGCTACCCAAGCCCGTCAACGTCTGCACTTTGTCTTTCCTGGTGAGCGTCAATATATAGTTCTAGGTGCACCAAAAAGCGAAGCGGAAGCAAAGGGTCCGGTCGCACCAATTTCAACTCTTATTCCAAATGGACTTCCTTGGTATGGGCGATTGATTGCATCAATCACAACTACGAATGTTGATAAATGAGCCAGCACGAAAATAATCAGGCTCCAACCCAAGAAGATCTAGATGTAATCCAAGTGCAACTTGGCCGTACTCCAAGAGATGTTCATGCAATTTCTTACCGCTGCCCTTGCGGGAAACCAGCTGTTGTTGCAACACCACCAAGACTTACTGATGGCACACCATTTCCAACTTTTTATTATGCAACATGTCCCAGACTTACTGGAGCGATCTCAACCCTTGAAACAACTGGGATGATGGCCGAGATGCAAGATCGTTTAGCAACAGATAAAGATTTAGCAGCTGCATACCAGAGCGCTCACGAGCAATATGAAGCTGCACGCAATGATTTAGGAATGGATGTCCCAGAAGTAAAAGGGATTACAGCCGGTGGTATGCCCGATCGAGTTAAATGTTTACACTCACTCGTGGCTCATTCGCTAAGTGCTGGTCCCGGAGTAAATCCACTCGGCGATGAAGCTTTAGCTGCGCTACCGAAATGGTGGCTAAGTGATCCGTGCAATTCAAATAAAGAGGAAAGTAAATGAGCCGCGTAGCAGCAATTGATTGTGGAACAAATTCCATCCGCCTCTTAATCGCTGACATTAATGGTGATAATTTTCAAGAAATAACTCGGGAAATGGAGATAGTTCGCCTCGGTCAGGGCGTCGATGCCACCGGAAAATTTGACCCAGAAGCAATTGAACGAACTCTCGAAGTAACTAGAAAGTATGCCGAAATTATTGGAAGCAAAGGTGTAGAGAAAATTCGTTTCTGTGCCACATCGGCAACTAGAGATGCCAGCAACCGAGATTTATTTATCGATGGGGTGCGCGAAATTCTTGGTATCGAACCAGAAGTTATTCTTGGCACGGAAGAGGCCGAACTATCTTTCATCGGCGCTACAAAAGGTTTAGTCCATACCGAAGCCCCATATCTTGTCGTTGATATTGGTGGCGGTTCCACCGAGTTTGTTCTCGGGACCACGGAAGTTCAATATGCAAAGTCAGTAAACATTGGTTGTGTTCGCATGTCTGAACGCCATTTAAATAAGGCACCACAAGATTCGTTGGCAGTCCAAAAAGCAATTCAAGATATTGATGAAGCAATTGCTGATGCCGCTTACATAGTTCCCATCAAAGAAGCAAAGACTTTAATCGCAGTCGCCGGCACAGCAACGACAGTTGCCGCAGCCGCACTCGGACTTAGTGAATATGATCGACATGCAATTCATTTATCTCGTATTCCAGCGGCAAAAGTTTTCGAAATCGCTCAAATGTTCTCACTTATGTCACGCGAAGAAATTGCTGCACTTGGTTATATGCATCCCGGACGCGTTGATGTAATCGCTGCAGGATCACTTGTTTTATCCCGAGTAATGGTGGCAACAGGAGCTACTGAATTCGTTGCATCCGAATCCGATATTTTGGATGGAATGGCCTGGGCGCTTAACCAGGAAAAACCCCAAGAAATCGAAATTTAGGACTTCGCTAGAATATCCTGGTGGATGTATTAGCTAGCGAAAGAAAAAGCTCAACGGGCTTTATATTTCTTGTTGCATCAATTGTTTTATCAACTAGCTTCGGCTTTATCTCATCTGCTCCTGCAATTGCAGTGCCAGTAACTGCTGCCGGCGATTCTGCTGGAAGTTGCACACAGACGGTTAGTGATTCATCCGGGATAGTCGTGACAAAAAGTGGTTCAGATTGCATAATTCAATTTAAAAATACTGGTTCGATTACTTGGACCCCAACCTATAACTTAAGTATTAAATATTTAGTTGTCGCAGGCGGAGCAAGTGGAACTCGTGGCTATTGCGGCGTGTTTTGGGGGCAAGGAGGCGGCGGCGGTGAAGTCCTTACTGGCACAGGTCTTGCAGTTACGGCAAACGTAGCGGTTACTGTAAATGTTGGTGCTGGTGCACCGCGCACTGGTGACTGCACAGAAACACCTGGGTCGAATGGATCAAATTCAGTATTCAGTTCGTTTACTGCAAGAGGCGGAAAAGCATCTTTAAACTCAAGAACTTCGTCACCAACTGGTCACTGGGGCGGAATAAGTGGAAACGGAAATTCTGGTGGTAACGGCGCATCAGGAACTCGCGCTGGTGGTGGTGGCGGAGCAGGAGGAATTGGTACCGATTTAAATGCAGGTCCAGGAGTAAATTCCGACATCATCACAATAGGAACAAATGTTATGTATGGAAGTGGTGGCGCAGGTAGAGATGGTGGAGTGTTCGGCACTACACAATCTGGAGGCGCAACACCTGGAAGTAGTTTGTGCGATGCACCGGATAACCAGGGCGGTGGTGGGTCAGATTGCTATGGTCATGTGACCACAGGGGGCAAGGGTGGCTCTGGATTAATTGTTGTCCGATACGCCTTTGACATTACCGCTCCAACAATTACTTCATCAGCAAATTATTCTGCCCAAGAAAATCAAACATCAGTAGGAACCGCCACAGCAAATGAATCCGTATCTTGGAGCATAATTTCCGGTGTCGATTCTGCATCTGTAACAATCGTTTCAGAAACAGGTGTAATTACTTTTAATGTTGCCCCTGACTTTGAAGCACCCGCAGATGTTGGTGCTCCTAATGTTTATAACCTAACTATTAGAGCCACTGATTTAGCGGGCAACACTACTGATCAGGCAATTACGATAACGGTTACTAATGTCGTAGATACCTCTTCGTTCAATTCTTTCTCACTAGCCGGTGGTACAACTACGGCAACTTTTAGAACTCAAATAGTTATTACTGCAGATGTAACAGTAAGTGCAAAAATTACTTTTAGGTTAAATGGAAAAATAATTCCCGGATGTAAGAACAGAACAGCGGTTGGTAGCTCATCTAGTTATATTTCAAACTGCACATGGAGGCCTTCGCGTCGTGGAGATCTAACGATTTCGGCACTAGCCACCCCTTTAAGTGGCTCAATTACTGCATCTTCAGCGGTGCCAATTAGTGTGTGGGTATTTAATAGAAGTTCAAGAAGGTAGCCCAAGTTTTTTGATATTTTGGATGGAATGGCTTGGGCACTAGACTGACGCTTTCCCAATTGGCCCCCGTAGTCCAATGGCAGAGACAGAGGACTTAAAATCCTTCCAGTGTCGGTTCGAGTCCGACCGGGGGCACCA
>JASJJZ010000041.1:0-8387 GCA_037622205.1 Actinomycetes bacterium | reverse complement strand
GGAACACCACTCTCTTGGGGTTGGTATGCAATGGCACCTTGGGCGGGTCGCGTTCGCGATGGTTTTATGAAAGATGCGAATGATGTTGAACATACGTTGCCAACAAATTGGTTGCCACCACACGCGATACATGGATATGGCTTTGTTTCATCTTGGGAAGAGACTGGCTCTGGTCGTGCGCGATTGGAGCTACCGGCGCCATACAACAATGCAGTAGTCACACAGAGCATTGAAGTTTTGGATGATGCAGTTCGTTGGATTTTGGAATATGAAGCAAATGGTTGTGAATTACCAGCCTGGTTAGGTTTTCATCCATGGTTTCCACGCGAACTCGCGCGAGGCAGTGAAGCGGTAGTTAATTTTTCTGCAGCAAAAATGTTTGAACGCAGCGAAGAAGATGGATTGCCAACTGGAAAATTAATTAAGCCAAAGCCAGAACCTTGGGACGATGCTTTTACTGAAGTTATTGGAACGCCATCGGTTGTTTGGGAAGGTGCTGCGCGTTTGGATATCGAATCCGATGCACCATATTGGGTTGTTTACACCGAAGATACCGAAGGTGTTTGTATCGAACCAGAAACTGCGCCACCTGATGCAGCTAACTTGGGAATTGCCGGAGATCATTATTTAGAAGCCTTGTTCACATTTAGCGAAGATTAATTACTCTGGGTAACAGCATTTAATGTTATGGTTTCGCCAGTTAGAAGTGTGCAATGAAGAAGGACCTGGGTAACTAACCCAGGTCCTTTTTTAATTGCCACCTAAGGTGGGAATCGAACCCACGACCTCAACTTTAGTTAGAAGTGTGCTCTATCCACTGAGCTACTTAGGTAGCAGGTGAAAGTTAGACTTAAAAAGTTTTTAGTAGTTGAAACAATTTAAAATTGTGGAAACATAGCGCCTGTGAACAACATAAATCGCGAACCCCTGAAGAAGTTAAATGAAATTGAAGAGAAGCGCTTTCTGGATCTACATCCAAAGTCTGGTGCTTTGTTTGAAAAAGCTAAAGGTGTAATGCCTGGTGGTGTTCCAATGTCGTGGATGGCTAAATGGCCCGGGGCTTATCCGATATTTGTAGAAAGTGCTGCGGGATCGCATTTCACTGATGTTGATGGAAATAAATATATTGATTTCTGTTTAGGTGATACGGGTTCGATGACTGGCCATTCACCAGCGGCAACGGTTGCAGCGATAACCGAACAGATGAAACGCGGTTTTACTTCGATGTTGCCAACTGAAGATGCCGTGATTGTTTCGCAAGAACTCGCGAATCGTTTTGGGCTTCCGCTCTGGCAATTTACAGTTACCGCAACGGATGCGAATCGCCACACAATTCGTTACTGCCGATTGATAACTGGTAAGTCAAAAATAATAGTGATTGATAAGTGTTATCACGGAAGTGTGGATGAAACTTTTGCAACGTTAGATCAGGATGGCAACACAATTAAGCGCGAAGGCAATTTAGGTGCGCCAGTTGATTTGAATCAGACAACTCGCGTTGTGGAATTTAATGATTTGGCTGCGATGGAAACTGCGCTTGCAAAGGGCGATGTCGCTGCAATCTTGATGGAACCTGCGATGACAAATATCGGAATTGTTCTGCCAGATGATGGATATTTGAAAGCGGTAGGCGAGCTGGCAAAGAAGTATGGTGCGATTTGGATTATTGATGAAACCCACACAATCTCGGTTGGCCCTGGCGGAATGACTGCACAGCTTGGTTTAAAACCAGATGTCTTGACTATCGGAAAAGCAATTGCGGGTGGAATTCCAACTGGAACATTTGGCATGACTACTGAAGTTGCTGCGCGCATCAAAGAGAAGACCTCTCGCGAAATTATTGATACCGGTGGAATTGGTTCGACGCTGGCAGGAAACTCCTTGAGCCTTGCTGCAATGCGTGCGACTTTAAGTAAAGTATTAACCCCTGCAGCTTTTGAAAAGATGGTTGCACTTGGAACCAGATGGTCTGATGGTGTTGATACTGCAATTAAAGAATTTGATTTGCCTTGGTATTGCTCAAGACTTGGAGCGCGCGGTGAATATTTATTTCAAGCAGCTGCGCCAAAGACCGGTAAAGAAGCAGCTGATGCTGGGGACTTTGAATTAGAACAATACATTCACCTGCGCATGCTTAACGATGGCTTTCTAATCACCCCATTCCACAATATGGCCCTAATGTCGCCAGAGACTTCTGATGGCGATGTGGATGCGCATACTGCGGCATTTCGGAAGATGTGCGCCGAGTTGGTTGCGAGTTAAATTAGTTAAAGCCTAAACCTTGATACATCGCAAGTGCAGGCGCGTTATCAGCATCGACATAGAGCATGGCTTGCTTAATGGATTTTGCAGTTAGATAGTTCAAACCAGTAATTGCTAAGGCTTTTCCTAGGCCAGTCTTCTTGTTTGCTGGATCGACACCGATTACATAAATTTCACCGATTGGATCTTGATTTACAAAATCATCGTGGATTTTCATCCAACAGAAGCCAATCATTTTTTGATCATGCGTAGCAATAAAAAATCCCTCAGCTTCAAACCAGCTTTCTGACATTCGATTTTCTAAGTCAGCTATTACCCAATTGCCTTGATCTGGATGTTTTTCAAAGATTTTATTATTTAAGGCTAACCATTCAGCTTTTTGTGAAGCTGGAATGAGCGTTGAAATATCAAATCCACTTGGAATTTGTGGAAGTGGATCTTGAAGTGATCTATGTAATTTAAGGATATGCCGCATTTGATTAAATACGTTCGTTAACAGGAGCCTCTTTGCCAGCACTTGGAAGTGTGAAGCGATAACCAACATTTCGAACTGTGCCAACAATTGCTTCGTGCTCTGGGCCAAGTTTGGAACGCAGGCGACGGATGTGAACATCAACGGTTCGGGTGCCACCGAAGTAGTCGTAGCCCCAAATTTCTTGCAGAAGTTGGGCGCGAGTAAAGACACGACCAGGATGTTGGGCTAGGAATTTAATTAATTCAAATTCTTTGAAAGTTAAATCTAGCGAGCGCCCTTTTATCTTTGCAGTGTAAGCATTTTCATCGATAACAATTTCACCGGTGCGAATTTCACGAGACGATGGATCGTTTGCAAAGTTGTTGGCTTCGACGCGATCAACTGCAATCCGGATGCGGGCTTCAATTTCTGCAGGACCTGCGGTATCGAGAATGACATCGTTAAATCCCCAGTCTGCGTTCATTGCAGAAAGTGCGCCTTCAGTTGCGATGGTGATTATTGGACAATCAACACCCGTAGATTGCAATAATTTGTTTAACGCTTTTGCACTTGGAAGATCGCGACGGGCATCTAGAAGAATGCAATCAACTTCTGGAACATCAACCAGGATTGATGCTTCTGCTGGAAGGATGCGCACTTGATGTTGTAGCAAGGCAAGACTCGGAAGCACTTCAGCACTTGCGCCGAGTGTGTTTGTCAGAAGGAGAATTCTTGCCATAAGAGGTGTAAGAATACTCAGGTGAAATCAGTGGTTCCACTCATTGTTGTGCTGGCCTTGGCCATTGCATTTGGTATTTGGTATACCCGCAGCCGAGGTGAGTTTCGTAAGAAAAAGACGGTCAATGGACCCAAGCTAGATGCCGCCATAATCGGGGTCGAACTTGGCTCTCGCGTAACTATGGTGCAGTTCTCCTCGGCCTTCTGCTCGCCATGTCGAGCTACTAAGGCACTACTAGAGGACATGGTTACCAAGATGCCGGATGTTAGATATGCCCATATCGATGCCGAATCCCACCTGGAATTAGTTCGTGAGTTAGATATTCGATCAACCCCTACGACGCTCTTTTTAAATGAGTCGGGCATCGAAGTGGGGCGTGCGATGGGAACACCTAAGCGCTCGCAAGTTCTGGATGCTGTTAACGCTATTAGGTAAGTGCAAAACCTTCGCAAGTGGCGTTTTAGTAAATGCTTACTTACAATTGGCGCATGCTTGAATTTGAACCGGTATTTCTAACAAAGCGTCGCCATATTGATTTTGGTCGCCTTGTCGGTTCTCTCTGTCGAATGTAATTAACTAAAAACGGTACAACAAGTTTTAGTTTTATAAATCATTCGACAACGAGCAGAGGAAATAAAATGGCAGTTTTAAATCAATCCAGTGTTACAAATAAAGTAAATTTAATTGATGCCCGCGGACCACGGTTCTCGGCAGTTATAACGACTTTAGTTCTAGCCGTAGCGTTGGTAACCCAATCAGCAGTTTTGATTGCAATTCAATTAGCTGTCTTTGCAATCGGCGCCTTTGCTGGACCAGCAAAGACTCCTTACGCAGTTATCTTTAAGAAGTTTGTTAAGCCAAGACTTAAGGGTGCCGTTCCTACTGAAGATGCTCGGCCACCACAATTTGCTCAGAGCGTTGGGTTAATTTTTGTGGTTGTTGCACTTGCTGGATCACTTCTTTCAATTCCTGCCCTCTTCACTATTGCAGTGGGCTTTGCGCTATTCGCAGCTTTTCTAAATGCGGCATTTAATTTCTGCCTCGGTTGCGAAATTTATTTAGTCGCTATTCGAGCCATAAAAAATTAATTTAACCAAATACTTTATAAAATAGGAGATAAATATGTCACGTGCAACATCGCTAGTTTCAACCGATTGGGTTCTAGAGAACTTAACAAACAAGAGCGTAGTTTTTGTCGAAGTTGATGAAGACACAACCCTTTACGAAAAGGGCCACATCGATGGCGCAATCACTTTCCACTGGCGCGAAGATTTACAAGATGGCTTGATCCGCGACTTGATTTCAAAAGAGAAGTTTGAAGCGCTTCTTTCAAAAAATGGAATTTCAAATGACTCAACTGTTGTTCTATATGGCGGCAACAACAATTGGTTTGCAACATATGCGTTCTGGTATTTCAAAATTTATGGCCACCAAGATGTTCGCTTAATCGATGGTGGCCGCAAGCTTTGGGAGCTAAAGGGCTTGCCACTAGTAACCGAAGTTCCAACCCGCACTGCTTCTCGTTATGTTGCAAAAGAGCGCGATAATTCGATTCGCGCATTTCGCGACCAAGTTATTGCATCAATCGGTATAAAAAACATCGTTGATGTTCGTTCACCAGCAGAATTCTCTGGCGAACTTGCAGCACCAGCACATTTGCCACAAGAAGGTGGCCAAATCAAGGGACACATTCCAGAAGCAAAGAATATTCCTTGGTCAAAGGCCGCAAATGAAGATGGCACATTTAAAAGCAACGAAGAACTCTCTGAGCTTTATAAAGCTGCTGGCGTAGATTTTGCGAAAGAGACAATTGCATATTGCCGGATCGGAGAACGCTCTGCATTCTCTTGGTTTGTCTTGCACGAACTTCTCGATCTTCAAAATGTTACAAACTATGACGGTTCTTGGACTGAATACGGTTCACTCGTTGGAGTTCCAGTAGCAGTCGGCGCATAAGTTGCGAACTTGTGGTGCAACACCTGGTGGTCCTGATTTAGCTGGCGTCGATTTAGCTAATCAGTTTATTATTCAAGGAGCTGTTCTCCGTGGTGGTGTTAGCGATGGTGTTCCAAATGGCACACCGGTTGATAACGCATATGTTCGGCTCCTTGATTCAACCGGTGAGTTCACTGCAGAAGTTCCAACTAATTTAGAGGGACAATTTCGCTTCTTTGCCGCTCCTGGATCATGGACGGTTGTAGTTCTGGCCCATGGAGCGCGCGAAGAGGTAAAAGTTGAGGCCGAAAAAGGAACACCCGTTGATCTTGTTATTCAGATCTGAAAATCCCAAAGTAGACTCCATACATGGCCGATAAACATGAATTACGCGATCGAGGTCTTCGCCTAACACCACAACGCGAATTAGTTCTGGCTGCAGTGCGCGCACTTGAACACGCAACTCCAGAAGAGGTTGCCGAAAAAGTTAAGTTGACCCATCCCGGAATTAATCTTTCAACGGTATATCGCAACTTAGAAACTCTAGAAAATGTTGGCTTAGTTCAGCATTCACACCTTGGCCACGGTGGCGTGCGCTATCACGCATCAACTGAAGAGATACATGCGCATTTAAATTGTGAACATTGCGGAACAATCATCGAGGTCCCAATCGATGCCACCGCTTCATTTACCCAATCACTTCTCGATGGATATGGCTTCCATACCGACCTCACACACTTAGCAATTGCAGGGCGTTGCGAAAATTGCTTTAACAAGCCTTAAACTCGTACTCACTATGACTGCCGTATTAGTTGAAGCTGGCCCCGACGCCGGAGCAATCTGGCATTTTGGTGAACCTAGTAAGGAACAACGGGCACTTGCTGCCGGCACCGCTTGGGCAGATCTTTCTCATCGCGGGGTTGTCTCAGTTAGCGGACCAGATCGTTTAAGTTGGTTGCATTCGATTACTACGCAAGATGTTGAAAAATTATCGCCGGGAATCTGGGTAAGTTCACTAATTCTTGATGCACATGGCCACATCAATCATCACTTTTATTTAGTTGATGATGGAACCACAACTTGGATACATACTGAAAAAGAAAAGACGGCAGAGCTAGTTGCCTACTTTGAGAAGATGAAATTTATGTTGCGAGTTGAAATCGCAGATCGCTCAAATGATTATGCAGTGCTTCGGGCACCTGGAACTGCAGATGCGGTCGGTGGACCCTACGCACTTGTCACATACGACGAGCTCGATGATATGAAATCGGCTTTTAACCAGAATTATTTACAAGTCGGAACTTGGGCGTTAGATGCGGAACGAGTTGCAGCCGGGCGGGCACGAATTCTCTTTGAGACCGATCACAAATCAATTCCTAATGAACTCGGTTTTCTAAATAACGCGGTGCATATGAAAAAAGGTTGTTATCCAGGACAAGAAACTGTGGCAAAAGTTTTTAACTTAGGCAAGCCACCTCGGCGGCTAACTCTGCTGCACTTAGATGGTTCGATGGTTGCAATGCCAGAAAATGGCGCCAAAGTTGAATTCGATGGCAAAGAAATAGGATTTGTTGGAACCGTTGCCCGGCACTTTGAACTTGGACCAATTGCACTTGCAGTCTTAAAACGCAATGTTCCGATTGAGGCAACGTTGATCTCGGCAGGAGTATCTGCAACGCAAGAGTTAATTAAAAATTAATAAACTAAAGCCTGCACACTTGGTTGCAAGATTTCTTCAACAAAACTTGCAGCACCGGCAATAATAATTCCGGGAATTTGGTCGCCTTCATTAATTCCACGTCGAACGGCGCATTGCGTGCAAAGCGTTATTTTTCCACCAGCCAAAATTGCATCGCGCAGATCCGCTAATTTTGCAGAGTGCGGTAATTCGAATTCTTCACATTTTCCAGGGATTGCAAACCATGCGGCCTCACCGGTAAGCCAGAGTGAAACTTCGGCGCCGCTAGCAAGTGCGGTTGCTGCAACGGTAAATGCTTGAGCGCAACGCTCGGGATCGTTCGCCCCAGCCATAACTTTTACGACTAGCTTCGCAACGGGGTTAGCACTTTTCATGGGCAAGACTCTACTCGCCGATGGCATTACCCTTAGACAATGGAGACTGTGAGCACTGTTTTATTGATTGCGGTCACGTTGTTAATCGGATTGTTTTTAGTTATAAAGGGAATTCGCGGTGCGATTCGAAGTTGGAAAGGTGAAACAAGAGATGGTATTTGAAATTCCTGAAGGAGTGCATCCGGATTGTTATCCCCTGGCCTGGCTAATCGGAACTTGGCGTGGCAAAGGTTCGGGTGAATATCCTGGAATCGAACCCTTTCAATTCGCACAAGAAGTTACCTTCAATCACGATGGTCGCGCCTTCTTAAATTACTTTTCTCGTTCTTGGATAGTTAATGACCAGAATGACATCTTGCGCCCTGCTGGTTCGGAAGTTGGGTTCTGGCGTCCGAAGGAGAATAAAACTTTAGAAGTTGTATTGGCACATAGCACCGGAATTTCTGAAGGTTGGGTCGGAGTTCATGATGGACCAAAAATTCAATTAGCGATGGACCAGGGATATTCTGCGCCATCAGCAAAGATTGTTACAGCTGGTCAACGACTTTACGGATTAGTTGAAGGTCAATTATTTTTTGCATATGACATGGCAGCTGAAGGCCAAACGCTGCAGGCACACATCTGGTCAAGTTTAGAACGGCAGGCTGGCGAATAAAATGAGCGCTAACTTCCAAGGCGAAGTTTTGGCTGAACTTACTCGTAATGGTCTGGTGGAATCGATTCATAGCGGACATTTAATTATGTTGAAGGCTGATGGTTCAGTTCATAAAATAAAAGGTTCGGTCGATATGCCAATCTTTCCAAGATCTTCAGTTAAGTGCATGCAAGCAAGTGCGATGGTCCGAAGCGGTTTGAAACTTGAACCACGATTATTGGCGCTAGTAGAAGCAAGTCATTCAGGCGCTGCGATGCATCAAGCTGGTG
>JASJJZ010000040.1:0-5589 GCA_037622205.1 Actinomycetes bacterium | reverse complement strand
AAGGGCTTAGTTAAGGGAGGCATGGTTCCGAATCGAATGATTGAGATAACCGAGATTCAAATGCGCGAAGCAGGTGTTTCGGGTGCAAAATTTAAAACAATAAATGGGTTAGCGCGCGCAGCAGTTTCTAAAGAAGTTGATATCAACAAACTACACGAAATAGAAGATGACCTAGTGATATTTGAGAAGCTGACCGGGCTTTGGGGGATTGGGCCATGGACCGTGGATATGTTCATGATTGGCCAGCTTGGGAGATTAGATATTTGGCCTACGGGAGATCTTGGCGTCAGACGCGGCTGGGAGAAGATTTATGCAGCTAAAGAAGAGATTGAACCAAAAGCATTGGAGAAGAAGGGTGAAAAGTTTCGCCCTTATAGAAGTGTTGTCGCTTGGTACTGCTGGCGGGCGCTAGCTAAATAGGTCATTAGCGCTTAACCGAATTCCAAAAATGCATTAGTATCCGCTAATTAATTGTGGGAGAGCGGGTTCAGCAAGTGAGTAAGTACTACAGTGATGACACAGAAGAAGCGCAGAATTCAAGGCGCAGAAATCCCCTAGGAATTATTGTGCTGCTTCTTTCTTTGGTCGGTGGCGCTCTTTATCTGCAATCAACGCTTGCCGCGAACATTTCATTCAACTCAGGAGCGCCGGTCGAATTCGGACAGGGAATTACCGCCACTACAGCTTGCACGGGCAGTTCAGCCATAACTATCGTTCCTCAAAGTTCATTTGAAAATGTTTCTGGAGGCGGATCAATCAAGTTCTCTTCATTGCGCGTCTCGGGAATTCCTACTAGCTGCCAAGGCGCAGTATTCCATTTTCTGGCCTTTGAAAACTCCGCACCGAATGCGATTTCTATCTACAACACGAATGTGACAGATGCCGCAGTATTTATGAAGAGTGATAATACTTTTATTTCTATGGCCGGAGCTTCAGGCATCTCGGTGACAACCATTTCTAGCTCTTCATTTAATGTCGAATTCACTTCTCCGGTCGCGAATTCAAATAGCGTATATAAAATAACTGTGGAAAGTAAGAGCGGAAACTGTGAGCAGGGAATAGGTTGCGCGATAGGAAATGTTGGACCTGGCGGAGGAATTGTTTTCCTAACCCCAGCTTCTGCTGGAAACAGCACTGGTAAATATTTCGAAGTATCTCCGGCAAACGCTGTTGGCACATACAGGCTTTGTAATATTCAAACCGTAAATGGACTTGGTTTGAGCTTAAATATCGGTAATGGTGAAACTAACACAGCTATCTTAAATGCGAATTCCAATTGCAATACGTCTACAAATATGGCGTATGCGGCAGATCAATATTCCAATAATGGATATTCTGACTGGTTCTTGCCTTCTCGAAATGAGTTAAAAGCTGTCAAAGATAACGTTCGTGGAATACTAAACAATTGGTCCGCGAGTTATCCATCTTCATCTGAAGCCTCTTCCAACTCAGTCTGGTGGATTGATTTCGATGACAGCGTTAGTTGTGGCGGCTCGGACTGGCCAGCTTGTACTACCTACAAAGATTCTGCGGGATACGACGTTCGACCAGTTAGAAGTTTTTCAGGTCTGAGCTAATCGAATTTTTAATAAATCTTTAAAGTAGTATTTAGACATGCAATCCCTAACGATGCGCCTGTTACTTGGCGCATTTCTGCTAGCGATCGGGATTTCAGGAAATTTGGTTCCAGTTAAAGCAGCTGTTTCTTCTTCACCAACATTTGAATTAGATGCTAGTAGCGCTTCAAGCTTGGCAACATCAGGTGCGACAAGTTGGCGCGATTTAGTTTCAAATGGTGCGACCACTGGAACCCTAGTTGGCAACGCAGCATACAACGCGGCAGATGGTGGATCACTTTCGGTTTCGGGGGTTAGTGGCTTTGGTGGTGCAGCGTTTCCAGCCACCGCGGCTGGGTCTGCAACAAATCCCAGTGGCGATATGTCATTGATGATGTGGGTGAAGTTTTCAAGTTTTAATCCAGAATGGAATCTTCTGGCATCACACTGGTTTTCCAGTACCTCTGGGGGCGCCGCACAGGATTGGCATTTTGCGTCGAGAATTTCTGGGGGTTCACGGTATTTGAATCTTTGGACGACAAATAAATCAAATACCTTTGGATCCACAGCCCTTGAACTAGATACCTGGTATCAAGTTGGATTTACTTTAACTTGGGCTGGAAACTTGCAGTTATATGTCAATGGTGTGGCGGATGGGCCTGTGGTAACTTGCGCGACGAGAAATGCTAATACATCAGCGCAATTGTGGGTTAGCGATGCCAGGACAAACTGTACGGGTTGTGCAATGAATGGAAACATAAGTCGATTTAGAATGTGGAATTCGGCCTTGAGTAATGCAACGGTGCTTAATGATTTCAATGTAGAACGTGAAAACTTTGGGTATACCCCCTTTGTTACATCCGCGAGTTTTTCCCTTGCCAGCTATACCCCGGTATATCGAACCTTAAATACAATCACAGCGACAGTGCCGCTGAACAGCAAAGTAACTTTTTATGAGAACAGGAAAATAATTCCAAGATGTAAGCGAGTTTCAGCTCTCAGCACTACTGCAATCTGTCGATGGAAACCATCGACCCATGGGCAGATAAATGTTCGGGTTTCTTATACGACAAGTGGTTCGGCCACGGTTAATTGGGCGCCTGTTACTTCAGTCTTTGGAAGCAAGCGAACTGCTCCGAGATAGTTTGCTAAACCAGCTAGTGCTTCCACTCAAACAATTTTCTAAATAGCGTAAATGCAACAAATTTCTGCTTTCAAATTCAATTCCTCAGTAACATTCAGGTATGACAAAGCGACAAGAATATAGAGTTCTACAAAGATTCCGCGATTTTGAAGTTCGTGACTACCAACCTTGCGCTATTGCAGAAGTTAAAGTCTCAGCACATTATTCAACTGCAGCGAGTGCCGCATTTTCTTCGTTATTCAAATATATTTCTAAGGGCAACAAAACTTCACAAAAAATTGCAATGACGGCCCCGGTGATCGCGGCCCAGAGAGTAGATAGCATTGAAGAGGATGCTTGGTTTGTCTCCTTCGTTATGCCATCAGGCAGTATTTTTGGCCACTTGCCACATCCAAATGATCCAAGGGTCGTCCTGCGCGAATTGGAAGCGGAAACCTGCATTGCGGCTTCATTTCGAGGTCGAGCAACGATAGAGCTCGCAGAGATGAAGATTAAGCAACTGCGAGCTGCAGCAGAGCGAGAAAACATTGCGCTCTCTGGTGAAAACAGGATCTGCCGCTTTGATCCCCCTTATAAACCGGGGTCTATGCAATACAACGAAATCGTAATTCCAGTTTTTCTAGGCGTGCAGTAATTCAAAACCTATCTAGGATGCGCGTCAAACCAATCACGAGCCATTGCTAATATTTGAGGTTCAGTCATTGCTATAAGATTTGTGTCTATAGCTTCAACTACCTTCTTAGCCAGAGGTGCATGCTTGCGTTCTAGATATTGAATAAAGTGCAACATCGAATTTGCTTTTCCGTGGCCATGGCCGATTATTAAAATTTCGGATGCGCTACCAATTACATCAACAATTTCTTCATAATATGCGGGGACGCCGGGACCATCGCCGCGTCCATGATGCGATGGATCGCTTCGAAAGTGATGTGGATTGAGCGCTGGTGGCGCAAATATCTTCTCCGGGATTGCTCCCCGCTCCATTCCAGTTGCCCAGACACGGGCCTCATGTAGCGTGATTGTAAGAACTACAAATTTTTCCGAAATATCAAGCATTGGTTCCTCCTTCATTAGATAAAAACACCATATCGTTGATGAACTCAGGTGCAGCTAAGAATGGTTAGAGGTAGCACTTATGAACTAAAATCAAGGAGTGAACAAGGTGCGGATTGGATGGGCGTTAATAGCCTTAATCCCACTGCTTATCGCTAATCCTCCTGCCGTAAAAGCGGAACCTGGTTGGACGAAAATTTACGAGACTATTACGCCTTATCGCAACAGCACCGGTGCAACTGCTGCAATGACTTATGTATCGGGATTTGGAAAAACTGGTGGCGCTGCCGATGCATTTGTTGCGGCGGGAACCGAGTGGGATTTGATTAAGATCCGGATGGAGATGACCCTAAAGAGCAACAGCGTTAAGTATTTCGCCGAGGCCTATTTTGATAAATGGTCAGGTGCGACAATTTCGGGATTAAAACTTCCAGATCACCTAGATACAAATATCATCCAGCGAAATATTACAAACCTTGTTGTAACTTCAGATTACAGTGGAGTAAAGACCGGTAGTTTCGCACTTGGTCGACTAGAAATGTGGCCCTATAACTATTCGCCCGCTACTTCTCCGTCTCCGTCTCTATCACCAGTAGGGGACGCTGCGAAATATGATTGGGACGATTCCATATCCATTGTCTCCAATGGCCACGGTTCATTTCAAGTTCATAATTTAACGGACACCCAAACGATAATGGCTTGGAATATGCATAGACCAACTATAAATGCACAGGATTTAGGACTTGGGCCAGGGCCGGCGGCATATCCAGATTGGACTGCACAAGCAAATCTCTCGTGGAGCGCAACAGACTTCAAGGTTCAAATCTTTGTTGGCGCCTCGATTACCACAAGCACAATCAACGCACCGATTGCTAGCGGCGCACAATTGAAGAGTAAGTCCACGACGTTACAGGCAACAACCAGTATTGCGGGAAAAGTTACTTTTTATTCAGGAACAAAGAGGATTCCGGGTTGTGCAAGTAGATCAACCGTAGACGTTTCGGGAACTCAGACTGCAACTTGTGTATTTAAACCAAATACTTCCGGGCAGTTGAAATATTGGGCCCGACTTATTCCGAGCTCGAGTAGTTACACGGGATCGACTTCTCCGGCAACAGTGGTGCAGATTGGCCGGCGAACTGGTCCTCGGTAATTAATAGTTACCAGATGAATGACACCCAAACTGGATGTCGATACTGTTCCCGCGCTCCGGCTGACTGACAATCCTGATTTACCGTTAGCGCCATTGGATCCCGAGAAACTACGTCATGATTGTGCTTTGGCATCCTGTGCTAGGAGCCGACAAACCGCCAAAATGCCCAGATGTGAGTAAGCCTGCGGATGATTCCCTAAGCCTTGCCCGGTAGTTGGATGCATTTGTTCCGACAAGAGCCCAGTATTGCCAGCCAAAGCCAAGAGCGAATCTAGAAGTTGCAGAGCATCTTCTGCTGAGCCCATCCGAATATAGGCGCCGGCAAGCCAAGTCGCGCAGATATGCATGGTTCCTTCACCATTAGGCAGGCCGTCATCGAATCGATACCGATACACGCCGCTTTGTTCACGAAGGTGACGTTCAACGAAGGCAACGGTTCCCATGATCTGCTCCATCGATGCCGGATAGCCTTCTAAGAGTCCGTGGAGCACTGATGCGTCTGCCTCAGGTTGGTCGTAAGCGGCAGCGAAAGAATCCAGCTCCTCACTCCACCCAAATGTTGAAATGTCGTTGGCGATTTCGCGACGCAGGTCGACCCAAGCTGGATTGGATTGACCAATTCGCTCAGCGATGGAGATACCTTCATGCACGGCAATCCAGCACATCATCTTTGAATAGGTGTG
>JASJJZ010000039.1:0-8446 GCA_037622205.1 Actinomycetes bacterium | reverse complement strand
CTACGCAGGACATCACGATTGAAACCCATTAAGAATTTAACTTCTTCTGGTGAACGTCGCCAATTCTCGGTTGAAAATGCATATGCGCTTAACTCTTTAACTCCGATTTGAATTGCACCTTGCACAACATCGAAGAGCGCTACTTCTCCTGCTTCATGTCCCGCAGGTGTTGGTAGCCCGCGCTTCTTTGCCCAGCGGCCATGTCCATCCATAACAACGGCTACATGGTTTGGGATTTGCTCCGGTTTTAACTTTGGAATTGCCACGGCTAAATTCTCTCAACAAGAGGCAGGCTTCGTAAACCCCGCTCGATATGCCACTGCAAATAAGCAGCAATTAATCCGGATGCCTCACGACGAGAGCGCAGGTCACTTTCAACCGCGTTGTTCCAATCCCCAGTCATTAAGTTGGACATCAGTTCCAAAGTTTCCACAGATGGCGTTGCTGCGGCCGATGGCTTGCATGTTGCACAAACACTGCCGCCGCCAACTAAAGAGAAATATTTATGTGGGCCTGGTTCATCACATTTAGAACAAGTTGTCATCGATGGCGCAAAGCCTGCAACGCCTACTGAGCGAAGTAAATAAGCATCTAAGATTAGTGAAGAGTCATAACTTCCATGCGCAAGTGCCCGCAAGGCCCCAACTACTAAGTTGAATTGCTGCAGTGCAGGTTCGTGCTCATTCTCAGTAAATCGTTCAGCGGCTTCGAGAATCGAATTTGCAGTGGTCCAATTCTTATAGTCTGTAGCTAGCGCATCCCCAAAGTTTTCAATCCCTTCGGCCTGCGTGACAATATCGAAAGTTTTACCAGCATAAAGTTGTAGATCCACATAGGAAGTTGGCTCTAATCGAGCGCCAAATTTAGATTTAGTACGACGAACACCCTTTGCAACTGCACGGAGTCGGCCATGATCTTTCGTAAAGAGCGTGATAATTCGATCTGCTTCCCCAAGTTTCTGGGTGCGCAGAACTACTGCTTGATCACGGTATACGGCCACGGTGGTTACCGTAGCGATAATTACGAGCGAAAACCTCGATTTACAGCAGACACGACGGCCTTTAGTGAAGCCGTGGTTGTGCTTGGGTCAATGCCTACGCCCCAATAAATTTTTCCAGCAACTTCGCATTCCAGATAAGCGGCTGCTTTCGCATCGCCTCCGGCAGAAAGTGCATGTTCGTAATAATCCAAAACTCGAACGCTTGCATCAGGTAGATATGAATTCATAATATTTACAAAAGCTGCAATCGGTCCATTACCGGAACCGCTAAGTTCTTTTACAAGATCCTTCTCTAGAAGTTGAACTGTTAATTGGGCATCTTCATCGAGGTTTGATGATTGCGATAGCGCCTTCAATTTGAAGCGACCCCACTTGTTCTGTTCGGCAGGTAGATATTCATCTTCGAAAATTCGCCAGAGATCAGCCGCGCTAAATTCGCCGCCCTGCTCATCGGTGTGGCTCTGCACTACTTGGCTAAATTCAATTTGTAAGCGACGCGGTAAATCAAGGTGATAATCGCTCTTCATTAAGTAAGAGATGCCACCCTTACCTGATTGCGAATTAACGCGAATAACTGCTTCGTAAGAGCGCCCAATATCTTTTGGATCTATCGGAAGATAAGGAACTGCCCAGGCAATTTCGTGCACATGCTTGCCAGCGGTCTTTGCATCTTTCTCAAGATGTTCAAGGCCCTTCTTAATTGCATCCTGATGTGAACCAGAAAACGCAGTGAATACTAAGTCGCCACCATATGGGTGACGTTCTGGCACGCGAAGTTGATTGCAATATTCAACAGTGCGACGAACTTCATCAAGATCCGAGAAATCAATATGTGGATCTATCCCATAGCTAAATAAATTCAACCCAAGAGTCACCAGGCAGACATTTCCAGTGCGCTCACCATTTCCAAATAACGTTCCTTCAATTCGATCTGCGCCAGCCATATATCCAAGCTCGGCGGCGGCAACACCAGTTCCACGATCATTATGTGGGTGAAGTGAGAGCACGATGGAATCGCGATACTTCAAATTGCGGTGCATCCATTCGATGGAATCGGCATAAACATTTGGGGTCGCCATTTCGACTGTTGCAGGCAAATTGATAATTGTCTTGTGTTGGGGCGTTGGCTTCCAAACATCATTAACCGCATCACAAACTTCAACTGCAAATTCCAATTCAGTTCCGGTATATGACTCAGGTGAATACTCATAAGAGACTATGGTTCCCGGGACAGTCTTCTCATATTCCTTACAAAACTTTGCGCCGTCAACTGCAATCTTCTTAATACCATCTTTATCTAACCCAAATACGACTCGGCGCTGCAAGGTAGAGGTTGAATTATAAAGATGAACAACGGCCTGCTTTGCACCCTTGATAGATTCGAAGGTGCGAGCAATAAGTTGTTCGCGGGCTTGGGTTAACACTTGAATAATTACATCATCTGGAATCAGGCCATCTTCAATAATCTTACGAACAAAATCGAAATCGGTCTGAGATGCGCTTGGAAATCCCACTTCGATTTCCTTGTAGCCCATTTCAACTAGCAACTTAAACATCGCAAGTTTGCGAGTGGAATCCATTGGATCAATCAGTGCTTGGTTGCCATCACGAAGGTCTACTGAACACCACTTCGGAGCAGCTTCAATGCGCTTGGTTGGCCAAGTCCGGTCGGTTAAATCGACAGGGATAAATGGCGCATACCGATGGATCGGCATTGTCGACGGAGTTTGCTTTGGGAAGTTCATAACTCCCCAAGATTACCGCAAGTTATAGGACTGGAAGATACCGGTTTAATTCGTAGGCGCTGACTTGGCGGCAATAATCGGCCCACTCGGCTCGTTTATTCCGAAGAACATATTCAAATACATCCTCGCCGAGGGCTTCGCGAACCAGTGAACTTGTCTCCATGGCGATAATTGCTTCTTCGAGATTCGTTGGAAGTAATTCTGGATCTTGCGTTGATTTGAGTTCGTATTTCTCTTCAATTCCTTTGAGACCGGCAGCCAAAATAACAGCGAAAGCTAAATATGGATTGCACGCAGAATCTGGTGATCGAACTTCAACTCTTGTGCTGTTCTCTTTCTTTGGTTTGTAAGCCGGAATTCGAACAAGTGCACTCCGATTGTTATGGCCCCAATCAACTAGCGCAGGTGCTTCACCGCCACCACTTAAACGCTTATAAGAATTGACCCATTGATTCGTGATCGCTGTAAATTCGCGTGCATGTTTCAAGATGCCTGCAATGAATGAGCGACCTTCTGCTGAAAGTTGGAGATCTGCGCCCTCTTCATGAAATGCATTTTCCTCACCCTTGAAAAGTGAGAAGTGCGTATGCATTCCAGAACCGGCATGATTAGTAAAAGGTTTTGGCATAAATGAGGCATGGAAACCTTGGTCAAGTGCAATCTCTTTAATTACATGGCGAAATGTCATTATGTTATCTGCGGTTGTAAGTGCATCAGCATCGCGCAGGTCAATCTCTTGTTGGCCGGGTGCACCCTCGTGATGCGAGAACTCAACAGAAACTCCCATAGCCTCGAGCATCGTGATTGCTTGGCGACGAAAATCATGTCCAACTGCTGAAGGTGTTTGATCAAAATAGCCTGCGGAATCAACTGGAATCGGTGCGACATTATCTTCTGGTGCGTTTTTAAATAGGAAAAATTCCATTTCGGGATGCGTGTAGCAGGTGTAACCAAGATCTGCAGCTTTTCGAAGAACCCGCTTCAAAACATTTCTTGGATCAGCCGACGATGCGCTTCCATCTGGCATTGCGATATCGCAGAACATTTTTGCAGCGCCAGGATTTGCAGTACGCCAGGGAAGAACAGTGAAGCTCGCCGCATCAGGTTTTGCCAACATATCTGATTCGGTTATTCGTGCAAAGCCTTCGATTGATGAACCATCGAAACCAATTCCTTCTTGAAAGGCGTTCTCTAATTCGGCTGGTGCAATTGCAACTGATTTTAAAAAACCAAGAACATCGGTAAACCAGAGTCGGACAAATCGAATATTGCGCTCTTCTAGAGTGCGCATTACAAATTCCTCTTGCTTGCTTATCTCATCACTGTGGGAAGTCATGCCCCAGATACTGCCAAAGCCGTGTTACGGGATTGTTACAGACCGTGCGCGGTAGCCACTGCCTGATACATAATTTTGCCTTCATGCACGTTCAATCCCTTAGCTAGGCCGGCGTCATCAGCGCAAGCTCTCTCCCAACCCTTATTTGCAAGGGCTAGTGCATATTTAATTGTGGCATTGGCTAGTGCAGCGGTAGAAGTTGCTGGCACAGCGCCTGGCATATTTGCAACGCAGTAATAAAGTGAATTGTGAACCTTAAATGTTGGATCAGAGTGTGTTGTTGCCTTTGAACCTTCAAAGCAACCACCTTGATCAATTGCAACATCTACAAGAACTGAGCCCGGTTTCATCTTTGCTACGAGGGCATCACTAACCAACTTTGGAGCTTTTGCGCCGTGGACTAGAACTGCGCCAATTACCAAATCTGCTGCCATGCATTGTTCTTCAATTGCAAAAGCCGATGAAGCAATTGTTCTGACCTGGCCATTGAAAAGATCATCTAGATAACGCAGGCGATTTAAATCTAAATCTAGAATTGTTACATCCGCGCGCATGCCATGTGCGATTGTCGCTGCCGAGACTCCAACAACTCCGCCGCCAAGAACTACAACTTTTGCTGGTGCTACTCCGGGAACGCCACCGAGCAGAACTCCACGGCCACCTTCTGGTTTTTGCAACGCTGTTGCGCCAACTTGAATCGACATCCGGCCCGCAACTTCAGACATTGGGGCAAGAAGTGGGAGCTGGCCATTTACTTCAACAGTTTCAAAGGCAATCGCTGTTGTGCCAGATTTAATTAGCGCTTCTGTGCATTCCCGAGATGCTGCTAAATGTAGATAGGTAAAGAGAATCTGGCCCTTACGCATCTTTGGATATTCTGGCGCAATTGGCTCTTTTACTTTAAGAATTAGATCGGCCTTGGCCCACACTTCATCTGAAGTTGAAATCATTGTTGCGCCCGCGGCAACATATTCAGAATCTGTAATTGCCGAACCCAAGCCAGCGCTGGTTTCGACTAAAACACTATGCCCAGCTTTAACAAGTGCATGAACCCCAGATGGTGTAGCAGAAACTCGGAATTCATTATTTTTAATCTCTTTAGGAACGCCAATAATCATGGATTTAGGTTACTCGCTAAAAAGGGCGGCACAAACCTTTGGATGCAGCTCTTTTCGCATTGTGGCAAAACTCTCAGTGGGCCAATTGGCGGCATAGACCCGGCGAAGGAGTAGGGCCAGTGGGTAACTCTGCTGATCCTCGAAAGCTTTATCTAGCAACTTCGCGGCCAGAGCGTCATCGCCCCGCTCGTAACTTATTGCGGAATATAAAGATGCAACAGGTGCGATATATCCACTTGGTGCTATCTCAAGCAACCACTGCCACATTGAAGCTACAGTCTCGATATTTTTGGAGGTAGTAAATCCCATTGCATAATCCCGTACTTGTAAGTCCGCCAGGCGCACAAAGAGTAAAGCCAATACTGCTTTATCTTTACAGGTGCCGGTGCGCGTGAACTCTTCTACCAAATCATTAAAAGCTAACGCCCCAGCTCTTTGCAGTAATTGGAATCCGTTATCTTCGTAATCAATCTCCGAAATAAGTGAGACTAATTCGATTAATTTTAAATCTTTAACTTCGGTCATCTTTTTCTACTCCCTATTAGTTGGTGTTTTAATTTAAATATTTAGAAGGGGCGCTAACTACTTTTACTTCGGTATATAAGTTCTGAACTATTGCGCCACCACTGACCGCACTTGTAGAGCCAGATGCTTGCCAGGTGCCACTCCAGGAGATTTGCAGGGAAGCCAGATAACTTCCGGCTCGACTATAGGTATGAGTGATGCTCTGATTTGGGAACGGAGCGCCCCTTGAAGTGGTCGAAAGTTTCACACCATCTCCGAAATCCCAGAGGTAAGTTGGTGAGAGATACACCGTTATTGGCACACCTAACATCACAACTGAAGTTTTAAAAGTAGGGGGTGTTGTGGTCCAGAAATTAACAGGCACTTGAACTAGGGCGCTGGTCGTGGGTTGGTGAAAAAGATCTTTCATTGGAATTAATTGAGCCAATTGATCCGATAGCGAGAGTTTTACAACGGGCCTTGGTATGTATTTTTTAGTAACAACTGCGGTCGGTTTCGGTGCTGGTTTTGGTTGCACAGTCGGCTTTGGTGTTGGTGTAATAGGCGCCGGCTTCGCGGTTTGAGTCGGAACCGGCTTTGGTTTCGGGGTAGAGCTGCTGCCATTTCGATTGGCTGTGATAATTAATTTTCCAGTTTTTGGGTCGGTATAAACTTTCACGCAGACTTTTTTATTGCAATTTGGCGCTGCCACCGCTTGATTTGTGGATAAGAGAAGCAGAAGAGCGATAAGTAGAGGCACTCGCGCAAGATAGGACGCCAGAAAATCATTGGAGACCTTATATTTTCAAATTGTGGAAAGTGCGTGACTGTGTAAATCTAGCGTTGTGGCACATAGAGATGGTGATGGTTGGGTCGAATGTGCCTGTGGCAATCGCCATTGGGGCTTAAATGGCGCAGCTGGATTAATGCTAGTTCGCGGTCGAACAATCTTGTTGCAGCATCGGGCACCGTGGGTGCATAACGGAGACACTTGGGGTATTCCTGGTGGCGCCCGGGATTCCCATGAATCTCCCACCGAAGCAGCGCTTCGAGAGGCCCATGAAGAGATAGGAATTATTACAAACTTAGTTGACCCAATTGAAATTTATAGTGATCAACATAATGGTTGGTCTTATGACACCGTTATTTCCAAGGCTCATCAGGATTTAATAGCTCACGAACAAAATGACGAATCACTTCAAGTCGAATGGGTGGCCTTTGAAGATGTCGTTGGTAAAAATTTACATCCTAGCTTTGCAAAAACTTGGCCGGTATTACTTGACCGCCTCGAGATAATCTTTATTTAATCGCTTTAAAGATTCTCGAATAACTGCGCCATCACTTGTTCGCCAGAACGGTGGCATTGAATTAAGTAATATCGAACCGTATCGCTTCGTAACAATTCGCGAATCTAGGATTGCAACAACTCCCCGATCGTCAATTGATCTAATTAAACGCCCAGTTCCTTGCGCTAAAAGAAGTGCCGCTCGGGGAAGTGAAACTTGCATAAAACCACTTCCACCCGCCGCATCTGCTTCGGCAGCGCGTGCACTCATAACCGGTTCATCTGGTCTTGGAAATGGAATTCGATCAATTGCCACAAGAGTGCAAGCTGGCCCAGGCACATCGATGCCCTGCCAGAGCGAAATGGTGCCGAGCAAAATAGATTTTGGATCCTTTGCAAATCTTTCAACCAGAGTTCCGACAGCATCTCCGCGCTTCTGCGTAATTATTGGAATTTCTAACTCTGCTAAAACTTTACGTAAATATTCATCCGCCATCTCTACCCCGCGCCAAGATGAGAAGAGCGCGAGGGTTCGTCCACCTGCAGCATCAATTAACTCCGCTAGTTCAGTCAGTGCTTCTTTGCTTGGACCATCTCGTCCTGGCTCTGGAATATGTTTCGGTAGATACAACGCACCTTGCTTCGCAAAATCGAAGGGCGAGCCAACATCCAACATCTGCACATTTGCGGGATCGATCTCACCTGCTTCGAATTCATCTTCCGAATCCTCATCCTCGGATCCACCCACAACAAAACCGATGGATTTAGCAATTGAATCAAATGATTTTCCGACCGATAGCGTTGCACTAGTTGCGATAACCGGTGTCTCCATTAATAAATTAGCGCGCAATACTTGTGATACCGACAGTGGTGCTAAATAAAGTGTGGAATACGTTGGCTCAAACCACATAACTTGATGGCCACTTGGTTTCAACATCTTGGTTGCAGTTTGCTGCACCTCATTTGTTGCGCCTTTGACTCGGGCCCGCTCGGCCATTGAATCCGGATTGATCACATCAGAATCGGCATTGATGAGTGCAATTACTGCCGCGGAAGTTTCCTTGACCTTACGAATTGGTGCCTCTAATTGTGCGGGTAGCTCTGGCAGACGCCCAGCCTTTGTTGGATCATTTCTAACATCGGCAGCAAAATCATTTAACGCTTTGGCAAAATTATCAGCAGCCTTTGCAAAAGCATCTGATGCTTTACCTGGCAGATGCTTCTTCGCCATCTTGGCTGCGCGTTCAACTCTTGCGGCTGTTAATTCCTCGGTAACTGCTTGCGTTGTCCGATCCATAAATTCATGTGCTTCATCCAGAATAACTGCGTCACGTTCAGGCAAGATTGGGTGTGAATCCACTATTTCAATTGCAAGTAAGGTGTGATTTGTTACGACTACATCAGCAGTCTGAGCCTTGGCCTTGGCACTTACTGCAAAACATTTCGAACCATAGGCGC
>JASJJZ010000038.1:0-20392 GCA_037622205.1 Actinomycetes bacterium | reverse complement strand
GGCAGATTCTTCACGTGTTCCTCACCCGTTCGCCACTAATCCATCCCCGAAGGAACTTCATCGTTCGACTTGCATGTGTTAAGCACGCCGCCAGCGTTCGTCCTGAGCCAGGATCAAACTCTCCATAGAAAGTTGTGATCTGGCAAAAAAACGAAACTAGCGTTTATAGCTATTTCATTTTTACCAATTGTTTCTGTTTCTGTACCCAATATCCGTCGCCTTTTGAGGGGCTCCGAAGTCATGGAAATACAAAGGAATTTGGCACATTTTTTCTGCTCCTGTAAACAGGGGCAGGCCAATATATGCCGATTGGCATTGATTTTTTGCACGTTGTTGAGTTCTCAAGGTACGAATGCGCTCCGGTCACGGTGATTTCTCACCGATTGCAGGGCAGACCACCAAACTTAGCGGAAGGCACACGGAAGAGCAAATCCGGTATTCCTTCATAGAGCTTGGTAAAACTTGGAAATACATGTCGTTGCTTGGCCTTATATACCCCGGTTTTAAAGGGTTTTTCGTCCAATTCGCAAGCGAGGCGTAAAGATAGCCCATGGCAGGAAAAGGGTCAAATTGGCTTCGGCCTAAAAGTGCCAAAAAGGGGCTTCAGACGTGCGAGGTTAATCACGGAGAAAAATGCAGATATTTACGCTTAAACACTGCGAATTTCTTTCAAACTTCTTTCAAATTTCTTCAACTACTGAGTTTAGATATTTCCTAAATTAGCTCTACTGAAGCTAAATCACGCTTTCCTTTACGTAGAACCAAGAATCTCCCATGAATCAAATGATCTTTCGTAGGTGCAAAATCCTCACCCGAAATTTTTTCATTATTTAAATATGCACCATTCTCTTTTACGATGCGACGCGCTGCTGATTTAGATTCTACAACTCCAGTTGCTGTCAATAAATCAACCCAGGTCGGAAAAACTTCACCTTTATTAATCGTAACTTTTGGTAACTGTGAAAGAGCTGCAGCTAATGTTTTTTCATCCAGCGAGCTTAATTCCCCCTGACCAAATAAAGCTAAAGAGGCAGCTTCAACTTTTTCACATTGATCTGCTCCATGAACAAGCGAAGTGATTTCCCGCGCTAATTCGCGTTGTGCTTCACGTGCACCAGGATTAACTTTTACGGTTTCGATCAAACGTTCAATTTCTGATCGATCTTTAAATGAGAATACTTTCAGATACTTTTCAACATCGGCGTCATCAGTATTAATCCAGAACTGAAAGAATGCGTAAGGCGAAGTCATCTCTGAATCTAGCCAGACTGATCCGCCAGCGGTTTTACCGAATTTACTTCCGTCACTCTTTGCCATCAGAGGAATCGTGAAAGCATGCGCCGAACCACTTTCAACTTTTCGGATTAAATCTAACCCTGCAACTATGTTGCCCCACTGATCGGATCCCCCGAGTTGTAATCTGCAATTATCGCGGCGGTAGAGTTCAAGATAGTCAAAGGCTTGTAAAACTTGGTATGAAAATTCGGTATATGAAATTCCACCAGTTTCTAAGCGCGAAGATACTGAATCTTTGGCGAGCATTTGATTAACGCTGAAATGTTTCCCAATATCGCGTAAGAATTCCAGCGCAGAAACTGGTTTAGTCCAATCTAGATTGTTGGCCATAACTGCCGCATTTTTAACCGTATTGAAATCGAGAAATCTTTCGAGTTGCAAGCGAATATTTTCAACCCACTGCTCAACAATGGACTCATCATTTAAAGTGCGCTCTTCATTACGTCCGCTTGGGTCCCCAACTAATCCTGTGGCTCCCCCAACCAACGCGATTGGTAAGTGCCCGGCTAATTGGAAGCGACGCATAACAAGAATCACAACAAGATTTCCTACATGCAAACTGGGCGCTGTTGGATCGAAACCAATATAGAACTTGACTGGATTTGTATTTAAATCTTTAGTGAGTTCTTCGCGATCTGTCGTCTGTGCAATGAGGCCACGCCATTCAAGATCGGCAAGTAATTGCGATGTCATGGCTTCATCATGCCTGAAAAGCGCGCTACCTCGTTGGATATCCAGAGCTTTGCCTCTTTTGTGGCAAGTTTTAGCTGCGAAATCTGTTCCGCAACGCTACCGATAGATGTGCCTAAAGAAGCCGTTCTGGTTTCGATGGCTCCCGATACCGTCAGGAATTGCAACAAATCTGATTTCAACTCTGGATGAATTGCAGTCAACTCTTCATCCGTTAATTCATGAAGTTCCTTCTTCCTGCTTTCGCAGAACTGCACGCATTTACCAGCTATTTCATGTGCTTGTGAAAAAGGAATGGCCTTCTTCGCTAGATAATCAGCTATTTCAGTTGCAAGAGCGAAACCAGAATGCGCGCCTTTAGAGATATTAGTTCCGTTAAATTTTGCAGTGCTAACCATCCCCGTGAGGGCTGGTAGCAAGACCAACAAAGTTTCAATCGAATCAAAAACTGGTTCTTTATCTTCTTGAAGATCGCGGTTATATGCGAATGGCAACCCTTTTAGAGTTGTGAGCAATCCAGTTAAATTCCCAACTAATCTCCCGCTCTTTCCGCGCGCCAATTCAGCGATATCGGGATTCTTTTTCTGCGGCATGATTGAAGATCCGGTTGAATATGCATCTGCGATTTCAACCCATGAAAATTCAGTTGTGTTCCAGATTGTAAATTCTTCACCGATTCTCGATAGATGGACTCCAAGCATTGCTAAAACGAAGAGTGCTTCAGCTGCAAAATCTCGATCGCTTACCGCATCAATGCTATTTCCAAGCACGCCATCAAAGCCAAGTGAAACTGCACTTGCCTCTGGGTTTGGTTGCAAACCACTCCCCGATAACGCGCCTGCTCCGAGTGGAGAGTAACTATTGCGAACCAACCAATCACCGATGCGATCTAAATCGCGCAGGAGCGCATGTGAGTGCTTCGCTAATTCATGCCCGAGAACTATTGGTTGCGCATGCTGTAAATGAGTAAACCCTGGCGCAAATATTTCCGCAGTAGCTGCGCTCTGCTCATTGAATGCATCAATCAAGGCGCTAGTTAAAGTGGCAACTTCAAGCATATGGTCAATTAGATAGAGTTTGAAATCAGTAACGACTAAATCATTGCGAGAACGTCCGGCACGCAGTGCACCACCAACTTGGCCAATTTTCGCTATCAGCCCTCGCTCGATTGCGCTGTGAACATCTTCATCAGAGTCATCGTAAGAAAATTTTCCAGAGATGATCTCGTTGCCGAGCGCTTTGAGACCTGCTCGTATAACTTCACCATTCCCCGAGGAGATTACTCCTGCAGCGATGAGGCCCTCTAAGTGTGTCAAATTAACGCGAATGTCATATGGGGCTAGGCGCCAATCAAAGTGAACGCTTCTTGATAGCGCCGCGACTGATTCGGCAGGTCCGCTTGAAAATCTTCCACCCCAAAGCGCCATTCCTATTTCCTCTTTCCTTTAGTTGCTGACGTTCCTGACGTTCCTGACGTTCCTGACGTTCCTGACGTTCCTGACGTTCCTGACCAAGTCTTAACCCCCGAGGCAAAAAGCGAGATGGATTTTGCTAAATCAGCTCCCCCGTTTGAAGCTTTGGCTACGACTAGGACTGTGTCATCCCCTGCAATCGTTCCGATTGCACTTTTCAAAAGACCATTTAGCGAGTTGCGATCGATTGCACTCGCCAAAAGCTGCGCACCCCCTGGTGGTGTCCGAACAACCGCTAGATTTCCGCTAGCGGTCACGCTCAAAATCAAATTTGCAGCGCTGGCTGGTTTTCCTTGTGCGTCATTTGAAATTACATATTGAAATTCACCACTAGCGTCGCGCACACGGCTTGCTCCCAAATCCTCTAAATCACGGCTTACCGTTGCTTGTGTAACCTTTACATCTTCTCGAGCCAGCAGTGTAATTAGATGAGATTGTGATTCGACCCCACCTTTATTGATTAAATTGGTTATCAATGATTTACGCTGATTAGAATTCAAGATTTTCTTAACGCTCATGGTTTGCCGCTATCTCTCTGAATATTTTAATAAAATCACTAACTTGTTGATCGGTAACCACTAAGGGAGGTGCAATGCGGATAAGCGAATCTGAAGTTGCATTCACTAACACTCCGGCATCCTGAAGTTCGAGAGCGATCTTCTTCGCTATCTCCGACTTTAAAACAATTCCAAGAAGTAGGCCCGCTCCCCGAACTGATTCAACTAACGCGCTCTTCGACAACTCTAATTTCAAAGTTAACTCAAGTGATTTATTTCTTGCCAAAAGATTCTCGCCCTCTAACACGGAGATAGCTGCAAGAGCAGAAGCGCAGGCCATTGGATTACCACCGAATGTGCTTCCATGGCTACCCGGTTCAAAGAGTTGCGCGGATTCACCGATTGCAATCATGGCGCCCAGCGGCAGCCCACCGCCTAAACCCTTCGCCAGAGTTATGACATCAGGAATAATTCCTTCACTTTCAAAACCAAACCATTCACCAGTTCTACCCATACCAGTTTGCACACAATCTAGAACAAGCAACGTTCCATTTTTAGATGTGAGTTCTCGCAACGCTCTAAGGTAACCAAAATCAGGAACGACAACCCCATTCTCTCCTTGTATCGGCTCAACAATTACCATCCCAACTCTCTTAGTTATTGCCTTTTTGGCGGCGCCAATATCGTTAAATGGAATGAATTTTACTTTCTTTAGAAGTGGCTTAAAAGGTTTTCGTTTGGAGATTTGGCCAGTCAAAGATAGCGCTCCCATAGTTCTTCCATGGAACGAACCAATTGTTGAAACTAGTTTCGAGCGACCAGTAAGTCTCGATAACTTTAGAGCTGCTTCATTAGCTTCCGCTCCGGAATTGCAGAAGAATACCCGAGCACTGGATTCTCCGGTCAAAGCTTTAAGTTTTTCGGCGAGCTCTAGTGACCTTGGGTGCGAATATAAATTGCTCACATGCCCAAGTTGATTAACTTGTTCGGTTATCGCAGAAATAATTTTAGGATGCGCGTGTCCCAAAATATTGGTAGCTATCCCGCCAAGGAAATCTAAATATTCTTTTCCTTCCACATCCCAGACCAAGGCGCCCTTGCCGTGGCTTAAAGTTATCGATGGAGTTCCATAATTATTCTGCAAATTCCCTTGCCAACGAATCTGCATCTCCGAATTGTTAGCCACTTTATGCCACCACTAGCGTTCCACTTTGGCCAGCGAATGCAGCCATTAAATTATTGACATCTCTACCGTCAAAGACTCTGACCGATTTTGCGCCGGATTCGATTGCATTGATCGCCGCTCTTGCTTTAGGAATCATTCCACCTTCAAAATCTTTCGAAGCTTCCTTAAGTTCCGGAACACTTATGGAGCTAATTATCGAATCTTTATTCGGCCAATTGCGATATATCCCTGCAACATCAGTTGAGAACATAACAACATCGGCTTCCATCGCGCCTCCGAGTGCGCCTGCCACCAAATCTGCGTTCATGTTTAATCCTTGGCCTTGCTTTGTAACGCAAATCGGAGAAATTACTGGGGTAATCCCCTTGGCAAGTAGCGCCTCTAGAACTTCTGGATTGACGCTAGAAACTTCGCCAACAAGCCCTAATTGATGATCTGCGATCTGCCCGCGCATTAGCCCCCCGTCACTAGCAGACATTCCAAGTGCATTAATTCCCTGCCCAATCAATTGATTTGTGAGGTTACGAAGAACTTCCCCACTTAGAGTTCGTTGAACTACTTCAAAGACTTCGGGTGTTGTTTTTCTGAGTCCATTAACCATCTCGGCTTTAATGCCATGGATTTCAAGTTCACGATTTATCTGTGGTCCACCGCCGTGAACGATTACCAGTTTTTTACCGGATTTGATTAGTTCAGAAAGCAATTCGATCGCAGGATCTACAGCTACACCTTGCGCTATAGCGTGTCCCCCATATTTGAAGATAATCATTACTTCACGCCCGTTTGATTCAACCCTAAATCTTGCGGGAATCCAGACATTAAATTTGCATTCTGGATTGCTTGACCTGCCGCTCCCTTGCCTAAATTATCAATTGCAACTGAAATAACGAGGCGATTGGTGTGCGAATCAACAGCTACTTGAATCAGAACCTTATTGGTTCCCAAAGTGGCAGAAGTCTGCGGCATGGTTCCAATTGGCAACACCTTAACGAAAGGTGAATTCGCAAAATACTGCTCATAAATACCATGAACTTTTTCTGTTGTATTTATACTCGTAAGTTTTGCTGTGACCGTCGCCAAAATACCCCTTGGCATCGGCGCGAGAATCGGTGTAAAAGAAATTTTTACTTCAGCCCCGGTTAGCTTGCTCAAGTTTTCTTCAATCTCCGGAGTATGTTGATGAGCTCCTCCAAATTTGTAGGAGACCAAATTATTCATAACTTCGCTACCAATTAAATTAATCTTTGCATTCCTCCCAGCACCAGTTGTCCCACTTGCGGCAACCACAACTAAATCCGAGGCTTCGATTATTTCTTCCGCAATCGCAGGTGCGCTGCCAAGAATAATTGCTGTTGCGTAGCAACCTGGATTCGCAATTCTGTTACTTGAAGAAATTAGTTCAGTATTACCAATGATTTCTGGCAAACCGTAAGTCAGTTGACCG
This sequence comes from Actinomycetes bacterium, assembly GCA_037622205.1. GTDB lineage: Bacteria > Actinomycetota > Actinomycetes > Nanopelagicales > Nanopelagicaceae > AAA044-D11. Next base: position 13,807 of record JASJJZ010000038.1, on the reverse strand, counting down.
GCGTATGCGCCACCGTAGTATTTCTCCCAAGAATTTCTATTTGCTAGTCTGAAATCAGCACCTAGATCAACTACTTTTACTTGTGGCGAAATCTTGGCTATCAAATCTGCAGATTGGCCATGAGGTAGAGCCAGGAATACGAGATCACACTTATCGATACCTGCGACGGATGTTTCCTCAAATTTACGACTACCAAAATCTAAAAGGTGTGGATGAATCGAAGCTATCTCTTCACCAGCGCTAGTTCCAGCACTTATATAAACCAAATTGAATTTCGAGTGCTCCCTTAACAGCCGCAGCAGCTCCCCGCCTGCGTAGCCACTGGCTCCTACGACCCCGATATCCATAGGTCTAGATTAACAGGCTTTGGATATTTATCCAAAACTCTGGATATTTATGCACGAACGGTTGCACCACATCTCTTGAGAGCTGCTTCTGCTGCCGATGTGCGATATCGCGAAACTTCATCCCCGGTTAGGGTTCGATCCTTTGCTCGGAAAACCATTGTGAAGGCCAATGAAACTTTTCCATCACCCAATTTGTCATAGCGATCAAAGAGCGTGATGCTCTCCAATAAATCTCCCGCACCTGAACGTAGCGCTGACTCCACATCTGAGGCGGCAACGTTCTCATCAACGACCAACGCTAGGTCTTGAATCGCTGCTGGCATCGTGATCAAGGTTTCTGGTTTTCTACTTCCTGAAAATCCAAGCCCGCTAAGAACTACGACGAATGCACAGGAGCGTGGTGGTAATCCGAGTTCTAAGATAATTCGTGGATGTAGTTCGCCGGCATGTGCAACTGGTTTGCCGTTAACCACTAATTCGGCACATCTTCCCGGATGCCATGGTGCAAAGTCCGAATTTTTCGTAGTTGAAACGTTACCGGTTGAGTCAATAATTGAACGAGCAAAACCTATTGCTTCAACCCAAGTAAAGTCTGTAGCTTTACCATTCCAGCTATCAGTGCCTAATTTTCCTGCCACTACCGCCCCTACGTGCAGCGGCTGATTTGGAACGCTATTATAAATCTTCACTCTTGTTTCAGAATCCGGGACCCGATCCGTCCCTACATCCCCTGGCGAAACTAGTTTCTCAGTATTTCTAAAGACTGAACCGATTTCGAATAGCGCAATATCTTTTGCACCACGTCCTTGATTCCTCACGGCTGTTAACAGAAGTCCGGGAAGCAAGTGAGTTCTTAAGTCCGGGAATTCCTCCGACATTGGATTTGCTAACTTAAAACTTTTTGCACGATCTCCAGCGAACCCTAGTTGTGCCACATAATCTGGGTTAACAAATGGATAGTTATAAACTTCCGAAAATCCGTTCGCGGCCAAGAAATTTGCAACCCCACGTTTGCGGTTCTGCATCGGAGTTAATGCAGCTCCTACTTTTCCGGTGGGCAAGGTTGACGGAATCCGATCATAGCCAATCATTCGGGCGACCTCTTCAACGAGATCTGGAGCCCGTAACAAATCAGAGCGCCAGGACGGTGGGTCAATCTCCCAGTTTGAATCTGATTTCTTATTTACATCGCACCCAACAATTATCAATTTCGCTTCAACCTCGCCGAGCGAGACTGACGTGCCCAGATACTTAGAAACAAAATTTGGATCGAATGAAACTATCGGGCCATATTTTGGTTCACCAGAGAAACTGGAGCCAACATACTTGCCGCCACCGAGTTCGATCATTAGCGAAATGGCACGAGCAGATGAAATCTCGGCTAAAGATGGATCCACACCACGCTCTAATCTTCTTGAAGCTTCTGAAGAAAGCTTGTGTCGCCGTGAGCTCTTCGCAATTCTTATCGGATCGAAGCGCGCTGCTTCAAGTGCTATTTGCGTAGTCTCATCGGTAACTTCTGAACTCGCACCACCCATGACTCCTGCCAAGGCAAGTGCTATAGATTTATCTGCAACTACCAAATCTTCCGAATCTAATTTTCGCTCTTGGTTGTCTAGAGTTTTAATTGTCTTTGTGCTCCCGGCACTTCTGATGATCAGCTCCGACGAAATTTTCGAGGCATCGAATGCATGTAGTGGTTGACCAAGTTCGAGCATGACATAATTTGTAATATCTACAGCTAATGAAATAGCACGCATTCCGCATTTTTCAATTCGGCGACGCATCCATAATGGGGTCACAGCTGTTGCTTTGAAATCTGAAATCGTGCGAATATAAATTATTGAGAGCGCAGATTTATCCTCTACTGAAACCTGAATACCTTTTTTATTAATATCAAAAATCGCTGCTTGGACTTTTAGGGCTGGATCTTCATATTTGCACCCAAGCGCTGCCGCTAACTCTCGCGCCAAACCTCTGACGGAGAGCGCATAACCGCGATCCGGATTCACTGCGATATCTAAAACCACATCGTTAATCTCAAGTAGTTCTATTGCATTGGTTCCAACTTTTGCGCAATCGGCAGGTAAAACAATGATTCCAGAATGTTCATCGCTGATCCCTAGCTCACGTGCTGAGCAGATCATGCCATTACTAGTTCTGCCATAAGTTTCACGAGCTGAAATAGCAAAGTTTCCTGGTAACACTGCCCCAGGTAGTGCCGCTACAACTAAATCATTCACTGCAAAATTCGTTGCACCGCAAATAACGAAGCGAGTCTTTGCTTCGCCGCAATCCAATTCCACATATCTGATCGGTTTCTTATTTCCGGATAGTTCTTCGATATTGATAATTTTCGCGACTACAAGTGGCCCGGTTAGTTCACTACCCTGAACGTCAACACCTTCTACTTCAAATCCCACACCAACAAAGGCGCTTTCCAGGCGCTCGAGTTCAACATCTTTCGGTATGTCTGCAAATTCACGGATCCAGGAAAGTGGAATTTTCATTTTCCACCGAGTCCGAAACTTCTGGTAAATCTGATATCGCCCTCGACAATGTCACGCATATCTGTAATGCCATGTCGAACCATCAGTGTTCGCTCTAGCCCCATACCGAATGCAAAACCAGAAAATTCTGAAGTATCAATCCCGCAAACTTCTAGAACCTTCGGATTAACCATTCCACACCCGCCCCATTCAATCCAGCGGCCATTGAAAAAGAAATCAACTTCCGCACTTGGCTCTGTGAATGGAAAGAATGAGGGACGTAATCTAGTTTTTACATCAGGGCCAAAAATGCTCTGTGCGAAGTAATCTAAGGTGCCCTTCAAATCTGCCATCGTAATTCCGCGATCAATCACGAGACCTTCAACTTGGCTGAACACTGGGGTGTGCGTTGCATCCAATTCATCAGCACGGTAAGTGCGACCAGGACAGATTACATAGATCGGTGGTTCGTTCTCCAACATAGTACGAATCTGCACTGGTGAGGTGTGTGTGCGCAGAACAAGCTTCGAATCCAATGGTTCTATAAAGAACGTGTCTTGCATAGTGCGCGCCGGGTGATCAGCTGGAATATTTAACGAATCAAAATTAAGCCATTCTGCTTCTAACTCTGGTCCTTCGGCAACCCGATAGCCGAGTCCGATAAAGAGATCAGAAATTTCATTCGTCAATATAGTTAATGGGTGCAATCCACCTTTAGGCAACTTAGTCGCCGGAAGCGATACATCGACTCGCTCTTCATTTAGAACTTTTAAATCTCTCGCAATTTCCAATTCAATAAGTTTTGCATCGAAGGCACCCGAGACTTCAAACTTTGCTGCCCCAACAACTTTTCCAAATTCAGCTCGTTCTTCTGCGGCCATTTTTCCCAGTGCCTGACTGGTTTTCGATAACTCTGACTTATCCCCCAGGTGTTCGGTTTTTACAACCTTTAATTCCGCAAGATCCTGGGCTGCCGCGATTGCAGTAAGAGCGCTCTTAACAATCTTTGAAACATCAGAAATGTTGAGCGCCATAATGGTTAAATCCTACCGAATTCCGACCTCAAACATCGCGATTGCGGCTGCACTCGCCACATTCAAACTTTCTGATTTGCCCTTCATGGGAATTGCTACGCGAGCTCCTAAGCCTACGATCTCGGGTAAACCACGAGCCTCATTGCCAAAGATAAGAATAGTTTTTTCACTCTTTGTCACATCAATAATCGAACCTGTGCCGTCACCAGCAAGTGCAATGGTGTAAAAGCCTTCACTTGTTGCAAATTCAATAAGTTCTTCAACCTCGATGTTTTCTACAACAGGAATATGCCAAAGCGCTCCCACTGTTGCCCGAACCGTCTTCGGTGAATAAACATCTACGCTATTTTTTGAGAAAATTACCGCATCAAAACCAAGAGCTTCGGCAGTTCGAATTACAGTTCCAGAGTTCCCGGGATCCTGGATCTCCCAAAAATAAGCAATCTTCTTCGCCTGGCGTTGTTTAATCTTATAAAGCGTAATCTCAGTGAACTTGCAGAGCGCGAGGATTCCTTGTGGGGACTCGGTTTCGGCCATTTCATCCATAACCGCATCCGATACATGAACAAGCGGTGCGCTATCGAGAATTGCGCTATCGATTTCACTCTCCAATTTGGCATAACCTTTTTCAGTTACATATAAATTGATGAGGGCAGGAGCGTCATCGAAACTTGGTGATAAAACTTCACGAACGCTCTGAATTCCATCCGCTATGAATTCACGCTCTGTTGCACGAATCTTTTTTCCACGAGAACCCAGAAGAGCCTTCACTCTCACAACATGCGGAGATTGAAGGCTCGTAATTTGGTTATTAGGCATTTACGACGTGCTTGCGAGCCACTTCAACTAAAGCAGCAAATGCAGCTGGATCATTAGTTGCAAGCTCGGAGAGAATACGACGATCAACTTCAATGCCGGCGCTCTTTAGACCTTGGATGAAACGATTGTAAGTCATTCCGTTTTCGCGTGTTCCGGCATTAATGCGTTGAATCCAAAGACGACGGAAATCGCCCTTCTTATCTTTACGATCATTAAATGCATAAACAAGTGAATGAGTTACTTGCTCTTTCGCTTTCGAAAACAGACGGGAACGTTGACCGCGATATCCGGCTGCGCGCGCGAGAGTTGTGCGACGCTTTTTTGCGGCGTGGACGCCACGTTTTACTCTTGCCATGGTTTATTCCTCCCTGTTACTTCAAGCCGAGCAAGCGCTTGGCGGTAAATGCATTTGGTGCCTTAGCTACTGACTCGCCGCTAAGACGTCGGGTTACGCGTGATGATTTATGCTCAAGAAGGTGGCGCTTGCCAGCACGCTCGTGCATGACTTTGCCGGTTCCTGTTAAACGAAACCTCTTCTTAGCTCCGCTGTGGGTCTTCATCTTTGGCATTCGCTAACCTCCCAGTTAGTTGTGAACAAATCTTTTTAAGCTTCTGGAACTGCTTCTACTGCTTCTGCTACTTCTACTACTTCTACAGGAACTGCTTCCCTCTTCCGACTAGCCACTTTCGCCGCTTTCTGTTGCGAAACCGACTGGCCTTTCTTAACATTTGTTCCCAAAACCATCGTCATATTTCGACCTTCTTGCTTTGGTGCAAATTCAACGAAAGCTACTTCTGATAATTCTTCTGCGAGTTTCATAAGTAAGCGGTAACCGATTTCTGGTCTTGCTTGCTCACGGCCTCGGAATTGAATTGTGACCTTCACCTTGTCGCCACCCTTAAGAAAACGTTCGATATGTGTTTTCTTAGTTTCGTAATCATGTGGCTCGATCTTTGGCCGAAGTCGCATTTCCTTAACAACAATGTGTGTCTGGTTCTGTCTGGCCTCACGAGCTTTTTGTGCGATTTCATATTTATACTTGCCGAAATCCATCACTTTACAAACTGGAGGTTGGGCTTCTGGTGCAATTTCAACGAGATCTAAACCGACTTCATCTGCCATCTTTAATGCAGTATCGATATCGACAACGCCGACTTGTTCACCGGAAAAACCAATCAGACGAACTTGCGGAACGCGAATCCGATCGTTGATTCTTGGCTCAGTGCTGATAACTTCTCCCCCCTGGTTAATCGCTTCGGTTGAAGCGGGCGGAGACAGTCGCAAATGCAGGTTTCTAAAAAACCTGTAATGACCTACTCGCCGAAGCAATGAAGGTGGGAGCGACTAGCTCCACTTGATTGCGCAAGGTTACCCCAGGATCTCGATATCCAGAAATCAGCTTCCGATAGCGTGAACACCACCGTCTACGTGAATGATTTCTCCGGTAGTTTTTGGGAAAAATGGCGAGAGCAGGGCGACTGCGCCTTGGGCTGCTGGGATCGGGTCGGCTACATCCCAGAATAATGGGGCCCGTTCATTCCAAACATCTTCAAATTCTTGGAATCCTGGAATCGATTTAGCGGCCATAGTTTTTATTGGACCCGCTGCAATGAGATTGCAACGAATATTCTCCGCACCTAAATCACGTGCCAAATACCTATTTGCCGATTCGAGACCGGCCTTTGCAACGCCCATCCAGTCATATTTCGGCCAGGCAACTGTTGCATCGAAGGTTAGTCCGACTATCGCTGCACCTTTTTCACTATTGAATAACGGCTTACATGCCATAGCCAACGATTTATAGGAGAAGGTCGAAACATGAACCGCAGTAGCTACATCTTCCCAAACCGTATTTAGAAAATTGCCGCCAAGCGCTCCTTCTGGTGCGAAGCCAATTGAATGAACTACACCGTCCAAATGCGGAAGGTGTTCCTTTACTAGGCCACTTAATCGATCAAGATGTTCAACGTTTGTAACATCTAACTCAAGAACTGGAGCCGGCTTCGGCAATCTTGTAGCAATTCTGTTTGTGATACTTAAAGCCCTGCCGAATGAGGTAAGCAAGACATTTGCCCCCTCTTCTTGCGCAATCCGAGCAATGTGAAAGGCGATGGAAGATTCAGTTAGAACGCCCGTTACCAATATGTTCTTGCCTTCTAAAATTCCCATTAGTTTCCCATTCCTAATCCACCGTCAACTGGAATAACTGCACCACTTATATACGAGCCTTCAGGCGAGGCTAAGAATGCAACAACTCCTGCAATTTCTTCTGCCGTAGCGAAGCGTGCCAGTGGGACAGCGGCAACAATTTCAGCTTTTCTCGCGTCGTCCAAGATTGAGGTCATGTCAGTATCAACAAAACCTGGGGCAACTACATTTGCAGTAACTCCACGACTTCCAAGTTCACGTGCAAAACTTCTAGCCAATCCTATTAGTCCACTCTTCGTTGCCGCATAATTAACTTGGCCTGCCGAACCTAGCATCCCGACAACCGAGCCGATAAATATCATTCGTCCAGATCTTTGCTTCATCATGCCCCTGGTGCAGGCCCTTGCAACTCGAAACGCGCCACTTAAATTTGTATCCATAACCGAATCAAAATCAGCATCACTCATTCGCATCACTAGACCATCTTTGGTTATTCCGGCATTGGCTACGAGAACATCAATTCGACCATATTTCTCTTCAATACTTGAAATTCCAGAATTAACGCTCTCTGAATCCGTTACATCCATGATTACACCTTCAAAACCGTCAGGTGAATTTCCAGATCGATATGTAACAACAACTTGGTAGCCATCTTCTTTGAATTTTTCGGCGATAGCTAGACCTATTCCACGGTTGCCACCAGTGATTAAGGCAACCTTTGCTTCAGATGTCATGGGAGAAACTTACCTGTTACTCCTGCGTAGCCATATCTTTAAGGAGCAACTAAAGCGAAATTTCTGCCTTGCCCGCATAGAGTTGAGCCATGGACATAACACCAGAGAATTCCAAGAAAACGATATCCGCATCGATTTCTAACGTGGGCCAGCCACTTTCAAAAGACCAATCATCACGGGCTAGAAAATATTTTATTTCTATGATGATTCGAACCTTATGTTTTATTCTCGCAGTGATCTTGCCTAGTCCATATCGTTGGTTCGCGCTTTTCGGTGCCGTGGTCCTCCCGTATATTGCAGTGATAGTTGCTAATGCAGGTAGGGAGACCATTAAAGGAGAAAGTGCAATTTTTTCCAACAAGGTCAAGGAAATCGGAGCCAAATAGGGAGTGAAGCGGTTTTTTAATCCAACTTCATTATTGCAAACTCTTCTTGCATTTTTGCTAATTAGTGGATGTCTCTTTGCTGCCCAATGGCAATTCTCCAGAGGAGCTAATCAATCCCTAACAAATAGAATAATCGCTGACAATTTAGAGTTGCCTTCCCTGTCGATGGTTGATGTCCCAAATTTAGATCCGGTAGCAAATCAGTGGCGAACTGTGAAACTGGTTGGAAATTTTTCACCAGCTCATCAAGAGCTAGTCCGCAATAGATACTACGAAGGAAAATTTGGTTTTGAAGTATTAACACTTTTCAAGAGCGCCGGTGGTGCGAATTTCTGGGTGGATCGAGGTTGGGTGGCGGCTGGACCGAATGCCGCGACTCCCCCAAAGGTTAGCCCCGCGATTGACGGTAAAGTAGAGATAACGGCGCGCATTCGCTCCGAGAACTTAAGTCGGCAATTACAGGGCTCTTTCTTTGTTACCAGAGTTGAAACGCAAAAACCAGAGTCAATCACCAAGCTGCAGGGCATTGATGCAAAGCCTTACTATTTAGATTTACTTCCTAGTGCAGATGGTCGAATCCAACCTCTCACCAAGATTGAACTGCCCGAATTAACTAATGGCCCTCACTATGCATATGCGTTGCAGTGGCTTGCCTTCGCAGCCCTCGCATTAATCGGACGAGTTTTGCTCTTCCGCGAAACCAAGAGATTGTCTCTGGTAAAGATCGAAATATAGGCCACCTTTAGCTACGAGTTCATCGTGTCTACCCGATTCAATGATGCGACCATTCTCAATAACTAATATTTGATCTGCAAGCACAACAGTGGAAAGCCGATGCGCAATCACAATACTTGTCCGGCCCACCAGTGCACTCTTAAGTGCTTCTTGAACTAGCGCTTCATTCTCAGAATCTAAGTGAGCAGTAGCTTCGTCCAAAATAACTATTTGAGGTTCTTTCAAAAGCAACCTAGCAATAGCCAATCTCTGCTTCTCTCCGCCCGACAATCTATGGCCTCGCTCCCCAACAATCGTATTCATACCGTTTGGAAGAGTTCGAATAAACTCTCCAATTTGTGCGGCATCGCAAGCGCTCCATATTTCATCATCGCTGGAATCTGCTTTGGCATAGCGCAAATTGGAAGCGATACTCTCGTGCAACATATGTGAATCTTGTGTAACACTTCCGATCAAGGATCGAAGTTCAACAATAGTTGAGTCCCGGATATCTATTCCATTTATTAAGATTGAACCTTTAGTTACATCGTAGAGTCTTGGCAACAGTCCAGATATGGTGCTTTTCCCGGCTCCCGAAGGACCAACTATTGCAGTTAGAGTTCCTGGTTCACATTTAAAAGAGATACCACTTAATACTTCTTCACTTACAATTTTTTCAGATAACGACGGTCCCTCAAGTGATGCGATCGAAATTTCATTAGCTTTTGGATAACTGAAAGAAACATTTCTAAATTCAACAGATGGCATGGTTTTAGGAATATGAACAGGGCTAACTGGGTCTTTAACCATAGGCTCTAAATTCAAGACTTCAAATACGCGTTCGAAGGAGACCAGGGCAGACATAATGTCAACGCGGATATTCGAGAGTGAGGTAAGAGGTCCGTATAACCGCGCAAGGAGTGCTGTGATAGCCAGCAGTGTTCCGATAGTGATTTCTTTACTTATCGCAAGATGGCCGCCAATACCGTACGCGAAAGAGGTTGCGATTGCAGCTACGGATGTCATCGCGATCAAGAAAATTCTGTTCAGCATTGCAATCTTTATACCCATATCCGCAACACGCCTTGCTTTGCCTCGGAAGTTAGTTCCTTCAACAAGCCGGTCTCCATAAAGCGATACCAAAAGTGCACCAGAAACATTGAACCGCTCAGTCATAGTCGAAGACATTTCAGCATTTAAATCAAATGACTTCCGAGTGTAAATTGCTAGTTGCCGGCCTATCCATTTCGTTGGCACGATAAAGATCGGAAGCAGAATTAGCGAAACCACTGTGATCTGCCATGACAGAGTAAGCATTGCAATCACTACGAGTAAGAGAGTTAAGGTATTGCTCACAATTCCAGAGAGCGTTGACGTGAAAGCTTGTTGAGCTCCTATGACATCTGAATTAATGCGTGAGATAAGCGAACCTGTTTGAGTTCTTGTAAAGAAAGCTATCGATTGCTTCTGCACATGTTCAAAAACCTGACTTCGTAGATCGTAAATAATTCCTTCCCCAATACGACTGGAGAACCAACGACCCAACATGCTAAAGCCCGCATCCCCAATTGCTAGGAGAGCTACAATCAAGGCCAATTTGGTAACGATGTCAGAGCGACCCGGAACAACTCCGTCATCAACGAGCGAGCGAAGCAATAATGGAGTTGCCACAACTAAAACTGCATCAACAATTACAGTTCCTATGAATATGGCTAGATATTTTCGATATGGCTTAGCGAACTGTAAAATCCTTTTTAAGGTTCCAGCTTTTAGTTTCTGATTCTTAACCGATTGATCCGAACTCATCGATCTCAAGGCCATCCATTGGCCGTGCACTGACACTAATTAAACCGTGAATCCGATCGCACGCAACTGTTCCCGGCCATCGTCAGAAATTTTTCCAGGACCCCAAGGTGGCATCCATACCCAATTAATTTTCACATCTGAAGTTATATCAGCAAGAACTTGATGGGTTTGATCTTCAATTACATCTTGCAAAGGACAAGCCGCAGATGTAAGGGTCATGTCAAGAATAGCGACATTATTCTCATCAAGACGCATGTCGTAAACTAAACCTAAGTCGATCACATTTATCCCAAGCTCTGGATCGATTACATCCTTCATCGCCTCAGTTATGTCATCGAGAGTTGTATTTGCGCTACTCATTTTTCTCCTTAGTTTTTCGAGCTCTGAATTGCAGCATCTTTAAAGGCCATCCAACCCAACAGTGCGCATTTTATACGTGCTGGGAACTTAGAAACACCAGCTAAGGCGACGCCATCTTCAAGAATCTCTTCATTTCCTGCCTTAGTGCCCTTACTGCTCATGAGATCTGAGAAGGTCTCAACAACTATCAGTGCTTCATCGAGGTTTTTGCCGATCATTAAATCTGCAGCTATTGAAGTGCTAGCCTGCGAGATTGAACAGCCAACGCCATCCCAAGAAACATTCGTTACAACCTGATCAGTGAGCGTGACGTTTAAAGTTACCTCGTCACCACAGCTCGGGTTCGTATGATGGACCTGCGCTGTAAATATCGGCTCCAACTTCTTATGAAGTGGATGTTTGTAGTGATCTAAAATTACTTCCTGGTAGAGCGAATCTAATTCCATGTTAAACCTTGAAGTATTTCTGTGCTTGGCGAATTGACTCTACTAAAGCATCAACATCACCCTCGTCGTTATAAATATAGAAAGATGCGCGCGTTGTCCCAACTAACCCAAGTTTTCTCATCAAAGGCCAAGCACAATGGTGACCTGTTCGGACCGCGACTCCGTATTGATCTAATACCTGCCCAACATCATGGGGATGAATACCCTCGATTGTGAATGAAATTACAGATCCTCTATCGATATTACTTTTCGGGCCAATCACATCGACCTTCTCTAACTTGGAGAATTGCTCTAGCGCATATGCTGTGAGTTCCTTTTCGTGCTTCTCAATATTGGCCATACCTAATTCGGTTAAATAATTGATTGCTGCCGCAAATCCAATCGCTTGCGCCATATTTGGTACACCAGCTTCAAACCTCTTCGGAGAAGGCGCCCACTTTGCTTCGGTCATCGTGACCGATTCGATCATTGAACCACCTGTTAAGAAAGGTTCCATCTCATTTAGAAAGTGGCTCCGTCCCCATAAAATTCCAATACCCGTGGGACCAAGTGCCTTATGACCTGAGAATGCCAGAAAATCTATATCGAGGGCCTTAACGTCTATCGCAAAGTGTGGCGCAGATTGACAGGCATCTAAAATGACAACTGCTCCTACTGCATGTGCTCTCTCAACTATTTTCTCCAAAGGAACTATTGTTCCCAGAACATTTGATTGATGGGTAATGGCTACTATTTTTGTCTGCTCATTTATCAAAGTAACTATCTCGCTCTGATCCAATCGACCTTCCGAATCAATTGAGAACCAAGCCAATTCAGCTCCGGTGCGCTTGGCTAATTGTTGCCAAGGAATAAGATTTGCATGATGTTCAAGCTCTGAAACAACGATGCGATCTCCCGGTTTTAGCGCAAAACGTGAAGTCGAATTACTATTTCCAAATGAGTAGGCAATCGCATTGATGCTCTCGGTAGCGCTTTTAGTAAAAATTACTTCATCTACTTCAGCGTTAAGGAAATCAGCGAGCGTCTGTCTGGCACCTTCATAAGCGATACTCGCTTCTTCGGCGAGCAAGTGAGCTCCCCTATGGACGGCAGCGTTATTTTGCTCATAAAAATTGCGCTCTGCGTCCAATACTTGGCGAGGCTTCTGACTTGTCGCTCCACTATCGAGATAGACCAGTCTATTATCCCCGCGCATGACTTTGGAGAAGATAGGGAAATCTTTCCTAATCTCTGCTGGGGAGAACATTGGTTTCATTAATTATGCAGTTGTGTACTCTGCATAACCTTTCTCTTCTAATTTATCGGCTAGCTCTGGGCCGCCTGCTTCAACAATTTTTCCAGCAGCAAAAACGTGAACGAAATCTGGTTTGATGTAGCGAAGAATTCTTGTGTAGTGAGTAATCAACATGATTCCCAAATCACTGTTGCCCTTGACACGATTTACGCCCTCAGAAACTATGCGAAGTGCGTCGACGTCGAGTCCAGAATCTGTCTCGTCTAAGATCGCGAACTTCGGCTTTAGAAGTTCTAATTGCAGAATCTCGTGGCGTTTCTTTTCGCCGCCTGAGAATCCTTCATTTACATTCCTTTCTGCAAAATTAACATCCATATTTAGTGACTTCATGGCTTCTTTAACTTCGCCGACCCAAGTTCGAACCTTAGGAGCTTCACCACGAATAGCGGTCGCGGCAGTGCGTAAGAAATTCGTTACAGAAACTCCAGGAACTTCTACTGGATACTGCATCGCAAGAAATAGACCAGCCTTAGCCCGCTCATCCACTGACATTGCTAGAACGTCAACACCATCAAGTGTTACAGAGCCACCAGTGATTGTGTATTTAGGATGACCGGCGATTGAATAAGCCAGAGTTGATTTACCTGAACCATTTGGTCCCATGATTGCATGAGTTTCACCAGACTTGATTGTTAAATCCACGCCCTTAAGAATTTCAGTAAAGCCAGCTTCAGTAGCTACTGATACTTGTAGCCCTTTGATCTCTAGTGTGCTCATCTTCTCCCCTTAGCCTTCTGCAGATTTTCTGCTGGAAATAGTTATTTGATCGCCGTTGCGATTTACTTCATAGGTTTCCACTGGAATTGATGCCGGCGGCGTTGCAACTTCTCCGGTTCGTAAGTCGAACTCGGCTCCATGAAGCCAGCATTCGATCTTAAAACCAGTCACATCACCTTCAGAAAGCGATGCTTCGGAATGTGAACAGGTATCTGCGATTGCAAATACTTCGCCACCGATTCTGGTCACACAAACTGCTATTCCATCCAAATCTAATTTGATGGGCTTGCTATCAACCAACGATTCAAAAGACACATTCGCCATTACGCACCAACCTTTGCAAGTTCTGCATCGATACGATCCATCAAGCGATTCTCAATCTCTTCATCTCTAATCTTTCCAACAATCTCAGCAAAGAATCCTCGAACTACCAACCTACGGGCTACGTCCGCAGGAATTCCACGAGATGAGAGATAGAAAAGTTGTTCATCATCAAAGCGGCCGGTTGTGCT